>CAZRPD010000149.1:0-13218 GCA_964601775.1 uncultured Caulobacter sp.
TCACCTGCCATCTGCCGGAGACCCAGCAGCCGGGCGCGATGCAGCCGGAACTTGGGTTCTGATCAGAACGCTTGCTTGGGCGGCTTGCGCCAGTGGGCCAGCACGGCGCCGCGGCGTACGACCTCGACCCGGTCGATGCGGGCGGTGATGAAGCACTGTCGGTCCTGGACCAGCATCGGCGTATAGCCGGTCACGTCCTTGGCGGTGATCACGCCGCGATAGGCGCCGCAGAACACCTCGGGCTTCTGGCCCAGATCGGTGATCTGACCTTCGAAGACGACGTTCATGCTGCCTGCCCAGCGGGCGGCCTGATCGCTGGAGCCTTTCAGCTGTGTCGCCACGAGCGGTGAAAATCCATCCGGCAGAGCAGATGGCCCATTCTCACGATAGGGGATGGCCAGGCCGAAGCTGCTGGCCCGCGCCCTGACGCCCAGGGTGGTGGTTTGCTTCTGGTCGAAGACCTCCTGGGAGCGGAAGTGCTTCGGGTCGTTTTGCGCATCGACCTCGAAATACAGCGACTGCAAGGGCGGGAGACTGTCCAGCCTGCTGGCCTTGAAGGCGTCGAAGTTCTGACCGGTGATCTCGCCCAGGCCGATGGTGGTGGTCATCAGCTTCTTGCGGCGGTCATAGCTCCAGCGCGCCGACTGCTTGAACGCCTTGTACTTCAGCTTCCGCTGGCGGGTGAACGGGACGCCGCCGCGGAAGGGTGGGCCGGTCAGCGCGCTGGCGTCCTGGGTGGCGGCGGCCGCCTCCATCGCCAGGCGCAGCGCCGGGCCGTCCAAGGGCGCGGCGTCAGGCGCCGCCAGAAGCATCAGCAGCAACATGGCTTGCATGAAGGGAGCCTCCTTTCCAGTGACGCGCGCGGGGCGACCTGATCAGAACGGGTTCTTGGCCGGATTGCGCCAGTAGGTCAGCACGGCGCCGCGACGCATGACCTCGACCCGGTCGATGCGCGCGGTCACGAAGCACTGCTTGTCCTGCACGACCATGCGGGCGTCGCCGGTGATCTCAGTGGACGACATCTGGCCGCGATAGGCGCCGCAGAACACGCCGGGCTGCTGGCCGAGATTGGTGATCTCGCCCTCGAACACCACGGTCATCGTCCCGGCCCAACGCGCGGCTTCGTCGCTGGAGCCCTTCATGTGGTTGACGACCAGCGGGTGAAAGCCCTCCGGCATCGCCGAGCGACCGCCCTCCTGATAAGGGATGGCCAGGCCGAAGCTGGACGCACGGGTCGAGGTGCCGGTGTAGTAGTCTGGATGCTCGATCGTGGTGGCGCGCGTAAACCGCACGGGCGCGCTTTGCGCATCGACGTCGAAATACAGCGACTGCAGGGGCGGCAGGGTGTCCAGCCTGCTGGCCTTGAACGTGTCGAAGTTGCGGTCGGTGATCTCGCCCAGGCCGATGGTGGTGGTCATCACCTTCTTGTGGCTGTCGTAGTTCCAGCGGGCCGACTGCTTGAAAGCCTTGTACTTGCGGGTCCGCTGGTCGGTGAACGGCACCACGACCCGGAACCGCTTGCCGGTCAGGGCGCTGGCGTCCTGGCTGGCGGCCGCCACCTCCATCGCCTGGCGCAGGGCCGGGCCGTCCAGGGGCTCGTCAGGCGAGGCCAGCAGAGCGAAGAGCAATATGCCGAACATTGAACACCTCCCGCAGCTATCGCATTACGCGTATTGGCGAGGGGCGCTGTCAAGACGGTGACGAGCGCCGCTTCGGTCTCGCACATAAAGATATCTTTATGCCTTAATTGATAGGTGAGGCGTGCGGTTGTATAAGCCGTCTCCAAGACCCCATTCTTACGACCCCCCATTCTTAAGACCCCAACGACGCAGGAGCCGCACGTGGCCGACTATATCGTCAAGGACATCTCGCTCGCCGATTTCGGCCGCAAGGAACTGGCTATCGCCGAGACCGAAATGCCGGGCCTGATGGCCACGCGCGCCGAATACGGTCCGCAGCAGATCCTGAAGGGCGCCCGCATCGCCGGCAGCCTGCACATGACCATCCAGACCGGCGTGCTGATCGAGACGCTGACGGCCCTGGGCGCCGAAGTCCGCTGGGCCTCGTGCAACATCTTCTCGACCCAGGACCACGCCGCGGCCGCCATCGCCGCCGCCGGCATCCCGGTCTTCGCCTTCAAGGGCGAGAACCTGGTCGAGTACTGGGAATACGCCCACAAGATCTTCGAGTGGCACGACGGCGGCTACCCGAACCTGATCCTGGACGACGGCGGCGACGCCACCCTGCTCTGCGTTCTGGGCCCGAAGGCCGAGAAGGATCCCTCGATCCTCGACAACCCGCAGAACGAGGAAGAAGAAGCCCTGTTCGCCGTGATGAAGAAGTACCTGGCCGAAAAGCCGGGCTTCTACTCGGCCATCCGCTCGGCCATCGGCGGCGTCTCGGAAGAGACCACCACGGGCGTCCACCGCCTGTACCAGATGGCCCAGAAGGGCGACCTGCCGTTCCCGGCCATCAACGTCAACGACAGCGTCACGAAGTCGAAGTTCGACAACCTGTACGGCTGCCGTGAATCGTTGGTCGACGCCATCCGTCGCGGCACCGACGTCATGCTGTCGGGCAAGGTCGCGGTGGTCTGCGGCTACGGCGACGTGGGCAAGGGCTCGGCCGCCAGCTTGCGCCAAGGCGGCGCGCGCGTGATCGTCACCGAAGTCGACCCGATCTGCGCCCTGCAGGCGGCGATGGAAGGCTATGAGGTCCAGACCCTGCAAGACGTCGCCGACAAGGCCGACATCTTCGTCACGGCGACGGGCAACAAGGACGTCATCACGGTCGACGACATGCGCCGGATGAAGAACAACGCCATCGTCTGCAACATCGGTCACTTCGACTCGGAGATCCAGGTCGCCGGCCTGAAGAACTTCAAGTGGGACGAGATCAAGCCGCAGGTCCACCACGTGGAATTCCCGGACGGCAAGAAGATCATCCTGCTGTCGGAAGGCCGCCTGGTGAACCTGGGCAACGCCACGGGCCACCCCTCGTTCGTGATGTCGGCCTCGTTCACCAACCAGACGCTGGCCCAGATCGAACTGTGGACCAACGCGGCCAAGTACGAGAACCAAGTCTACACCCTGCCCAAGCACCTCGACGAAAAGGTCGCCTTCCTGCACCTGGAAAAGCTGGGCGCGAAGCTGTCCACGCTGAGCAAGGAACAGGCCGACTACATCAACGTGCCGGAAGCCGGTCCCTTCAAGCCGGACCACTACCGCTACTAAGCGAGAAATCGTCTGATTTCCCAAGGGGAAGGCCCGCCGTCACGGCGGGCCTTTTCTTTTCAGCGACGCCCTATTCAAGTCCGCAATGCTCGGCTAATCGCTTTGCCATGCCGCTAGCCTTGATCCTTTCCAGCCACGTCGCCGGCAGCCAGGTGGGCGCGACGGCGCAAGCCACCGCCCTGGCGCAGTTCCGCATCGACTCGATGGTCGTGCCGACCGTGCTCTATGGCCGTCATCCCGGCTGGGGCATCCCCGGCGGGGCGCCGGTGCCGATCGAGGTGTTCGAGGGCATGCTGGACGGCCTCGAGGCCAACGGCCTGTTCGGCCTGGTCGACGTCGTCATCACCGGCTATTTCGCCGCCCCGGCCCAGGCGCGGGCCGCCGCGCGGGTCATCGACGCCGTGCGTGAAGCGCCCCGTCCACAAGGCGCGGCCACCCGCCGGCCGGTCGTCGTGGTCGACCCGACCATGGGCGACGCCGGCAAGGGCCTGTACATTCCGACCGAGACCGCCGACGAGATCATCGCCGACCTAATCCCGCGCGCCGACGTGGTGGCCTGCAATTCCTGGGAGCTGCAGAAGCTGACCGGGACCGACGCCCGCGATCCGGTCTCGGCCATGAAGGCCGCGCGGCTGCTAGGCAAGACGACCCTGGTGTCGTCGGTCTTCCGCGGGGCCGAGATCGGCGCCGTGCTGGCCGACAAGAAGGAAGCCTGGCTGGCCGCCCACGCCAAGGCCGAGCGCTCGCCCAACGGCACGGGCGACCTGCTGACCGCCCTCTACGCCGCCTCGATCCTGGAGGGGCAGACCTTCTCTTACGGCCTGGCCCGCGCTGTCGGCGGGGTGGCCGAGACCATCACCGCCGCCAACATCTGGAATGCGCCGGAACTGCCGATCGTCGCCATGGGCGCGCGGATCAAGCAGACCTCGCCGACCGTGCGCATCGAGCGGCTGGCCTGACATGACGAACATCACCGGCCTCTGCCCCGACCGCTTCGCCCGCGTCCGCGAGGCCTTCGAAGCCAATTTCGAGAATGGCGGCGAGCTCGGCGCGCGCTTTTCGTTCGCCATCGACGGCGAGATCGTCGTCGACCTGATGGGCGGCCATGCCGATCGCAAGCGCGAGACGCCGTTCGGCCCCGACACCCTGACGGCGCTGTTTTCGACCACCAAGGCCGTGGCGGCCCTGATGGTCGCGCGCCTCGTCGATGAGGGCCGCCTGGCCTACGACCAGCCCGTCGCCGACGTCTGGCCGGAGTTCGCGCAGGCGGGCAAGGGCGAGGTTACGGTCGAGCAGGCCCTGTCGCACCAGGCCGGGCTTTCAGGTTTTCCCGACGAGACCGATCCAGCCATCTGGTTCGACTGGGACGCCACCTGCGCCAAGCTGGCGGCCATGGCCCCCCTGTTCCCGATCGGCTCGGCCAGCGGCTATCACCCGGTGACCTACGGCTATCTGGCCGGTGAGATCTTCCGCCGCGTCGACGGCCGCACCCTGGGCACGGCGCTGCGCGAGGACCTCTGCGAACCGTTCGGCCTCGACATCTGGATCGGCCTGCCCGACAGCGAGCACGGCCGCGTCGCCGAGCTGATGCGCCCGACCGCCCTGCCCAAGTTCGGCGAGCTGAACGACGCGGTGCAGGCCGCCTTCCTCAAGCCGTGGTCCTCGCCCGGCGGCAAGGGCGCGGCCGAGTGGCGACGGGTCGAGATCCCCTCGGCCAACGGTCACGCCACCGCCCCGGCCCTGGCCCGACTGATGAGCGCCTTGGCCGGCGACGGCACGCTGGACGGCCGCTCTATCATCACGCCGGCGGGGATCAAGGCCGCTAGCGCCCAGCGCATCGTCGGCCAGGACCTCGTTTTGCCCTATGTGATCAGCTGGGGCGCGGGCTTCATGCGCAATGAGCCCAACTTCTATTATGGCCCCACGAACGAGGCGTTCGGCCACTCCGGCTGGGGCGGCTCGTGCGCCTTCGCCGACCCGACGCGCGGCGTGTCGGGGGCCTATGTGATGAACAAACAGGGCAACGCCCTGATCGGCGATCCCCGCGCGGTGCGCCTGATCGAGGCGGCCTACGCCTCGCTCTGAGCCGGGACGGGCGCGACCCGCGTCCGCTTCCAGGCCCCATAGGCGAAGGCGGCAACGCCCAGCCAGATGAACAGGAACGACAGCGCCCGCAGCGGCGTGAAGCTCTCGCCCAAGGCCACACCCAGCAGGAACTGGATGGTCGGCGCGATGAACTGCAGGAAGCCGACCGCCGACAGGGGCAGGCGACGGGCGGACCAGGCGAACAGGGCCAGCGGCACGACGGTGGCTGGGCCGGCCAGGGCCAGCAGCAGACTGACCCCCGCGCCCGAACCGAAGTGGCCGGCGCCGGTCGACTGCAGGTGCAGCACGTAGAACAGGCCGGGCAGGGCCAGATAGGCGCACTCGAAGAACAGGCCCGTCTGCGCGTCGGCCTTCACCTGCTTGCGCAGGATGGCATAGGCGCAGAACGACACGGCCAGGCCCAGCGAGATCAATGGCAGGTGGCCCAAGGCAATCGTCTGGATGCCGACGCCGATCGCCGCCAGGCCGATGGCGACCTTGCCCGCGGTCGAGAGCCGCTCGCGGAACAGCAGGGCCCCTGCCGCCATGTTCATCAGTGGGTTGATGTAGTAGCCGAGGCTGGCCTCGATCACCTTGCCGGCGTTGACCGCGAAGACATAGATCGTCCAGTTGGCGAAGATCATCAGGGTCGACAGCGCCAGGATGGCCAGGGTGCGCGGCTGGCGCAGCACTTGGCCGACCTGGGTCGCCTGCTTGGCCAGCAGCACCAGGCCGCCGGCCCACAGCACTGACCACATCGTCCGGTGCGCGATCATCTCCCACGAGGTCACGCCCATCGTGGCCAGCAGGTGGAAGTACAGCGGCAGGAAGCCCCACAGCAGGTAGCAGCCGACGCCGGCGATATAGGCCGACCGCGTCTGGTCGGGAGTCTCGTTCATGCTCGCCGACATGGCGTCGTCCTCATCTCGAAAATGAAAAGGGCTCCCGGGAGGTCTGTCCCGGGAGCCCTGATTTCAACCCGCTTCTTGCGGGCGATGGCGTCAGGCCGGGGTCTTCTGCTTGATCAGACCTTTGTCGTGCAGCAGCTGCGCGATCTGCACCGCGTTCAGCGCCGCGCCCTTGCGCAGGTTGTCGGCGACGCACCACAGGGCGATGCCGTTCTCGACCGTGGCGTCGGTGCGGATGCGCGAGACATAGACCGGGAACTCGCCGGCGCTTTCCTTCGGCGTCATGTAGCCGCCGTCCTCGCGCTTATCGACGACCTGCACACCGTCGGCGTCGCGCAGGATCTCGCGAACGTCATCCTCGTCCAGCGGGGTCTCGAACTCGATGTTCACCGACTCGGCGTGGCCGACCATGACCGGCACGCGCACGGCGGTGGCGGTCAGCTTGATCGACGGATCCAAGATCTTCTTGGTCTCCGCCATCATCTTCCACTCTTCCTTCGTGTAGCCGTCCTCCATGAACACATCGATGTGCGGGATGACGTTGAAGGCGATCTGCTTGGTGAACTTCTTGGGCGGCGGGGCGCCCAGGACGAAGACGCCCTTGGTCTGGTCCCACAGCTCGTCCATGCCCTCTTTGCCGGCGCCCGACACCGACTGGTAGGTCGAGACGACGACGCGCTTGATCTTGGCTTCGGCGTGCAGCGGGGCCAGCACCACCACCAGCTGCGCGGTCGAGCAGTTGGGGTTGGCGATGATGTTCTTGGGCAGCTTGTCGACGGCGTGCGGGTTCACTTCCGGCACGACCAGCGGCACGTCCGGGTCCATGCGGAAGTGGCTGGAATTGTCGATGACGATGGGACCGGCCGCGCCGATCTTCTCGCCCCAGGCCTTTGAGATGGCGCCGCCGGCGCTCATCAGCACGATGTCGACGGTCGAGAAGTCGAACTGCTCCAGGTCCTCGCAATGCAGGATCTGGCTGCCGAACGAGACCTCGACGCCGATGGACTTGCGGCTGGCGATGGCGTGCATCTTGTCGACCGGGAATTTGACTTCCTCGAGGATGTTGAACATCTCGCGGCCCACATTGCCCGTGGCGCCGACCACGGCGACCCGGTAACCCATCGCGCTCTCCTGAATACTGTGCGTCCGCGGATTTCCCGGAGCGCCGTTCCCGTACGCCTCCAGCCCCCCGTACGCAAGGCGAGGGTTTCTGGGGTGGGGATCAGGGGCGGTGGCGCGAGCCTATTGTCCTGCCGCCGGGGGCTTGGCCGCTTCGCCGGGGATGGGGCCGCTCCAGGTGAACTCGAAGGGGATGGTGACCTTCAGGCCGTCGACGCCGTCGCCTTCCTTGGTCCAGGGATTCATTCGCATCATGCGCGCCGCTTCCACCGCCGCGAAGCCGAAGCCCAGGTCCTTGGGCGTCTCACGGGCGACCGAGCACCCGGAGAGTTCGCCATTGGCGGTGATCACGCAGGCGGCGACGCCGACGCCGGCCGTCACCCCCGCCTTGAGAGCCGCCTGCGGATAGAGGCTGGTCATGCCTTCCGGGCTCAGGGTGCGGTTCCAATTGGGCGAGGTCAGCTTGCGGCTCTCGGCCGCCGCCGGATCGCGGAAGCGGAATGGCACGTCGATCTTCACGTCCTTCAGCGTCTTGCTCAGGTTCGGATCGACCGCGGCCTGGAACAGTTTCGACAGCGCCATCGCCGCCTTGCCGAAGCCCTTGCCGCTGGGGTTCTCGGAGATCACGTTGCAGCCGCTCAGCAGGCCGGTGGCCAGCAGCCGACAGCGCAAAGCGGCCTGGCCCCAGGGCAGGCCCGCCGCGCCGGCAGGCCAGACGGCGTCGATCTCGGCCTGGGTCGGGACGCGGCTCCAGGGCGGATCGGAGATCAGCGGCGAGCCTGTCATGAACACGCCGAAGCCGGGCTCGGTCCAGACGATGGGCACGGTGACCTCGCCGCCGGGCACGGCCTTGCCGCCGCGGATCTTGGGCGACATGCGAAACTGCGGCGCCAGCTGCAGGCCGGCCTTGCCGAAGCCCAGGCCTGCAGGCGCTTCCGACACCGCCTTGCAACCTTCGAGGAAGCCCTCGACCGTGACCCGACATGTGATCACCGCCTGACCGCCCACGCGCTTGTCGATCGCCGCCTTGGGAAAGACATTGGCCATGTCGTCGCCGCTGGGCTTGCGCACCCAGTCGGGATTGGCGTCGCCCGGGGCCAGGAACTCGAACCATGCCAGCAGGCGACGGCCGGCGACCGAGGCGCCGGCGGCGTCCTTCTTCTTGATCCGCTCGTGGCCGACCACCGACAGCGCCGCGTCGCCAAAGCCCTGGCCGGCGGGATCCTCGCGCATGACCCTGCAGTCGGTCAGGCGGCCGTCCTCGGTTGCGGCGCAGCCCAGCACGGCCTTGCCCGTCGTGGTCGCCCCTTTCGGGAAGGCGGCCTTCAGCTTGTCCTTGGAGGCGTGGGCGACGAACTCGGGCTTCCAGTCGGCGATCGCCTTCGGGACCTGCCCCGTATGACCGGCCTGGGCATGGGCGGGGCCCGCCATCGACAGGCCTAGCAGCAACGACAGTGCGACGTGACGCAACAGCACGATAGGACCCCCACACTGCGCGCGACAGTTACTGTGCACGACCTTGGGTAGTTTATGCGATCTCCTTGCCCTTCACCAAGGGCTCTCGAAGGCTTGCCGCGAAGGGTTTTCCAGGGCCTTCCCGCCCCCTATGTTGCCGGCCATGACCGACGTCGCCGCACCGCCGCTTCCCAACGCTTCCGAACTGACCCAGGACGGCCCCGCCGTGCGGCTGTTCCTGGTCGACGGGTCGGCCTATCTGTTCCGCGCCTATCACGCCCTGCCGCCGCTGACCCGCAAGAGCGACGGCCTGCCGGTCGGCGCCGTCCAGGGCTTCTGCAACATGCTGTGGAAGCTGTTGCGCGACATGCAGGGCGACACGCCTACGCACCTGGCGGTGATCTGGGACCACTCGGAAAAGACGTTCCGCAACAGCCTGTACGACCAGTACAAGGCTCACCGTCCGCCGCCGCCGGAAGACCTGATCCCGCAGTTCCCGCTGGTGCGCGAGGCAACCCGCGCGTTCGGCGTTCCGGCCATCGAGCTGCCCGGCTACGAAGCCGACGACCTGATCGCCGCCTATGCCTGCAAGGCCCGCGAGGTCGGCGGCGAGGCGGTGATCGTTTCGTCGGACAAGGACCTGATGCAGCTGGTCGGCGACGGCGTCTCGATGTTCGACCCGATGAAGGGCCTGCGCATCGACCGCGAGCAGGTGTTCGAGAAGTTCGGCGTCTATCCCGACAAGGTCGTCGACGTTCAGGCCCTGTGCGGCGACAGCGTCGACAACGTCCCGGGCGCGCCTGGCATCGGCATCAAGACCGCCGCCCAGCTGATCACCGAATATGGCGACCTCGACACGCTCTTGGCCCGGGCGGGCGAGATCAAGCAGCCCAAGCGCCGCGAGACCCTGATCAACTTCGCCGACCAGATCCGTCTGTCGCGCCAGCTGGTGAAGCTGGATTGCGACACGCCGCTGCCCGAGCCGCTGGACGACCTGGTCGTGCGCGAGCCGGACAAGGAGGCTCTGGCCGCTTTCCTGGAGCAGATGGAGTTCCGCACCCTGGCCCGCCGGGTCGGCGACGGCTCGGCCATGCCCGGCGGCCTGGGCCTGGTGGGCGGCGCGGCCGACCGCGCTCCCAGCCAGCCGAAGGCGCCGGTCAGCACCGTCTCCTACATGGGCGCGGCCGCCCGCGCCGCCGCCCATCCGGTGGCGCAGCCGGGCGCCACCGACACTGCCGCCTATGTCTGCGTCCGCGACGTCGAGACGCTGAAGGCCTGGGTCGCCAAGGCTCAGGCTAGAGGCGTGGTGGCGTTCGACACCGAGACCGACGCCCTGTCCTCGGCCAATGCCGGCCTGTGCGGCGTGTCGTTGGCGATCAATGCGGGCGAGGCCTGCTACATCCCGATCAGCCACTGCGAAAAGGCCGACGGCCTGGCCTTCGAGGCCCCCGCCGACATCGAGCAGATCGCGCTGGCCGACGTGATCGCCACCCTGAAGCCGCTGCTGGAAGACCCGGCGGTGCTGAAGGTGGCCCAGAACGCCAAGTACGATATTGCCGTCCTGGCGCGGCACGGCATCCAGGTCGCGCCGACCGACGACACCATGCTGATCTCCTACGTGCTGGAGGCCGGCCTGCACGCCCACGGCATGGACGAGTTGTCCGAGCTGCACCTGGGCCACAAGCCGATCCCGTTCAAGCAGGTCTGCGGCACGGGCAAGGGGCAGATCAGCTTCAAGCATGTGGCCCTGCCCGAAGCGACCGCCTACGCCGCCGAGGACGCCGACGTCACCCTGCGCCTGTGGGAGATCCTGAAACCCCGCCTGGCGCGCGAAGGCCTGTCGACGGTCTACGAGACGCTGGAGCGTCCGCTCCCGACCGTGCTGGCGGCGATGGAGAACGAGGGGGTCATGGTCGATCCCCAGGCCCTGCGGCTGCTGTCCAACGAGTTCTCGCTGCGGATGGCCAAGTTCGAGGAGCGCGCCCAGGAGATCGTCGGCCGGCCCTTCAACCTGGGCAGCCCCAAGCAGATCGGCGACGTGCTGTTTGGCGAGCTGAACCTGAAGGGCGGAAAGAAGACCGCCACCGGCCAGTGGTCGACCGACAGCGACGTGCTGGAAGCCCTGGCCAACGCGCACGAGCTGCCCCGAGTGCTGCTGGACTGGCGCCAGCTGTCGAAGCTGAAGGGCACCTACACCGAGAACCTGATCGCCGCGATCGCCGAGCGCACGGGCCGGGTTCACACCTCCTACGCCCTGGCCGCGACGACGACGGGACGCCTGTCCTCGTCGGATCCGAACCTGCAGAACATCCCGATCCGCACCGAGGAAGGCCGCAAGATCCGCAAGGCCTTCATCGCGCCGCCGGGCAAGGTGCTGATCAGCGCCGACTACAGCCAGATCGAGCTGCGCCTGCTGGCCCACATCGGCGACATCCCACAGCTGAAGAAGGCCTTCCAGGAGGGCCTGGACATCCACGCCATGACCGCCTCGGAGATGTTCGACACGCCGATCGAGGGCATGGACCCGATGATCCGCCGTCGGGCCAAGGCCATCAACTTCGGCATCGTCTATGGCATCTCGGCGTTCGGCCTAGCCAACCAGCTGGGCATCGGCCAGGGCGAGGCCGGGGCCTATATCAAGACCTATTTCGAGCGCTTCCCCGGCATCCAGGCCTATATGGACGCGACCAAGGCCTTCGTGCGCGAGCACGGCTATGTCACGACCATCTTCGGCCGGAAGATCAACATTCCGGAGATCCAGTCCAAGTCGGTCGGCCAGCGGCAGTTCGCCGAGCGCGCGGCGATCAACGCCCCGATCCAGGGCGCAGCCGCCGTCGTCATGCGACGGGCGATGATCCGCATGCCCGCCGCCTTGGAAGCCGCCGGCCTGGAAGCGCGCATGCTGTTGCAGGTGCACGATGAACTGGTGTTCGAGGCCTCGGAAGCCGAGGCCGACCGCGCCTGCGCTGTTATCGCCGATGTCATGGGCAAGGCGGCCGAGCCTGCCGTGGCGATTTCGGTACCGCTAACAGTCGAGGCGCGGGCCGCACTCAACTGGGACGAGGCGCACTAAACTCAAACCCGGTTCAAAAATCATCGGAATGTCGAAACTGCGACATTCGGCCGCGCTAGGGTTAATGCCTCGGCAACCCTTGCGAGCGACTTGTATGATGACGTTCGCGACAACTGACACGGCCTGAAAAACCCGTGTTATCTTGATCTTAGCGGGCGTTTCATCCGAGACGAGGAGCCCGCGGTGTCTTTCGGCGACCTGAAGATCCCCCAGAAACTGATGGCGGTGTTCGCCGTCATGCTCGCGACCATCATGCTGATGGGCGCGGCGCTGTACGCCAACAAGACCAACCTGGCCCATTCGGTGGAACGCACCCAGCGCGCCTACGAGACCCTGCGGCTGGCCGACAGCGCCGCCTTCCGCCTGACGCGGCAGGAAAACTCGTTGCGCGGCTTCCTGCTGTCGGGCGACGCCTATTACGTCTCGCGCCTGGAAGAGGCCCACAAGCCCAAGTTCCTCAAGGCCTTGGACGAGCTGAAGACCCTGTCGGCCGGTCGCGAGGCCGATCTGGCCCGTGTCGCCGCCGTCGAGACCACCTATGCCGACCTGCGCCAGTCGGTCATCGAGCCGGCCGAAAAGCTGGGCGCCGATCCGGCCACCCGCGCCCAGGCCGCCGACCTCGTCAAGCGCGACGGCGTTGCCGACAAGGCCGTCGAGCAGGTCGAGAACGCCATCGAGGCCATCACCAAGACCGCCGAGAACGAGCTGGCCGTCGAGGCCGCCGCGCAGAAGAAGGCCTCGGCCCAATCGACCCTGGTGCTGGCTGTCGGCATCCTGATCACCGCGGCCATCGCCATCGCCGGCGGACTGCTGCTGACTGGGGCCATCGCCACGCCGATCGCGGCCATGACCAACGCCATGCGCCGCCTGGCCGCTGGCGACAACACCGTCGAGGTGCCGGCCACGGGCCGCAAGGACGAGATCGGCGACATGGCCGCCGCCGTCGTCTACTTCAAGGACGCCGGTCTCGAGAAGATCCGCGTCGAAGCCGCCGCCGCCGACCAGCGCCAAGCCGCCGACAGCGAGCGCGCCCTCAACGAATCCGAAAAGGCCGAGGTCGCCCGCACTGACCAGATCGCCATCACCGCCCTGAACGAGGCCCTGGACCACATGGCCTCGGGCGACCTGACCCACCGGATCGTCATTCCTTTCGCGCCCAAGGCCGAAAGCCTGAAGAGCAACTTCAACGCCGCCGCCGACCGCATGCAGCAGGCGATCCAGTCGATCAACTCGGCCACCGGCGGCGTCAACAGCGGCGCCGACGAGATCGCCGAGGCTTCGGACAACCTCTCGCGCCGCACCGAGCAGCAGGCCGCCAGCCTGGAAGAGACCGCCGCGGCGCTGG
>CAZRPD010000150.1:0-13139 GCA_964601775.1 uncultured Caulobacter sp.
TAGAAGGTGCACGTGCCGGGGCCGTGATAGCTGGCCTGCTCGGCTTCCAGCAGCCCGGCGCGGCCGACCTTACCCTCGGCGTAGAGCGCGCGGATGCGGGCCTTCTCGCTGTTGGGCAGGCCCGAGGTCATCGGCCCGGCGGGCACGAACAGCGCCGGCAGGTGGCTGAAGGTCAGGGCGCCCATGACCAGGCCCGGCACGATCTTGTCGCAGACGCCCAGATACAGGGCTGAGTCGAAGGCGTCGTGGGTCAGGGCGACGGCCGTGGCCATGGCGATGACGTCGCGCGAGAACAGCGACAGCTCCATGCCCGGACGGCCCTGGGTGACGCCATCGCACATGGCCGGCACGCCGCCGGCGAACTGGGCGGTGGCCCCGACCTCGCGCGCGGCGGCCTTGATCAGCGCCGGATACTCTTCCAGCGGCTGGTGGGCCGACAGCATGTCGTTGTAGGCCGAGACGATGCCGATATTGGGCGCGTTGGGGTCCAGGGCGCGCACCTTGTCGACGCCCGGCGAGGCGGCGAAGGCGTGGGCCCAGTTGGCGCAGCTGAGCTTGGCGCGGCCGGGCTGGGCCTCGATCGCGGCTTCCATGTTGGCCAGATAGGCGGCGCGGCTGTCCTTGCTGCGTTCGATAATGCGAGCGGTGACTTCGGCGATAACCGGGTTCATGGCGACTACTCCGCCCACAGGATGCGGACCTTGGCGCGGTCCTGGTTCAGAATGGCGGCGACCGGCAGGCTGGGATCGACCTCGCCGTCCAGCAGCGCGCGCTTGGCCTGGCCGGTGATCAGCAGCACGATCAGCGCCGACTGGGTCAACGCCTGGAAGGTCAGGCTGATCCGGGGAATGTCCGGCGCAGGGTCGCCTGGCGGCACGGCCAGCACCAGTCGTTCAGAGGCAGGGTCCAGGCCGCGCGCCAGCACCGGCGAGCCGGGGAACAGCGAGGCGAAGTGGCCGTCGGGGCCCACGCCCAGCAGCACCACGCCGAACGGCGCGGCGGCGGCGACGCCGGCCTGGGCCTTCAGCGCGGCCTCTTCATGGCTGACGCCCTCGAAGTACAGCGGCGAAAAGCCGGCCTTGGCGGCCTGATCGGTCAGCAGGTGACGGCGCACCAGGCCTTCGTTGCTGCCCGGATCAGTCGGCGGCACCCAGCGCTCGTCGGTCAGGGTGACCATGACCTTGTCCCACGGCGCGGTCATGCCGGACATGCGGTCATAAACCGGGGCCGGGGTCGAGCCGCCGGTCGCGGCGAACCCGGCGAAGCCGTGGGTCGCCACAGCCTCGGTCAGGCCCTGGACGATGGTCGAAGCGGCGGCGTCGTACAGCGCCTCGCGCGTGGGGAAGGCTTCGATCTGGGGCTTGGGCATAGTCTTACGCTTTCCAGGCTCGGCCGCCGGGCGAGATCAGCCCCTGCGCCGACTGAGGACCCCAGGTGCCGGCCGCATAGGGCGCGGGCTCGATGCCGGCCTCTTGCCAAGCCGCCGAGACACCGTCGATGAACCGCCAGGCCTGCTCGACCTCGTCACGACGCACGAACAGGGTGCGGTCGCCGCGGAAGGCGTCCAGGAACAGTTTCTCGTAGGCGATGCGGCGACGGCCGCCCGTCTGGCCGAACGACAGCGACAGCGGCAGCGACTGCAGGCGCATGCCCTCTTCCGACAGGCCAGGCCGCTTGTTCATGATCGTCAGCGAGATGTCTTCGTCCGGCTGCAGGTCGATGACCAGGCGGTTGGCGCACAGCTCGCCGTCGGTGGCTGCGCCGAAGATGTTGTGCGGCAGCGGCTTGAACTGGACGACGATCTGGGTGCGGCGGTCGGGCAGGTTCTTGCCGGTGCGCAGGAAGAACGGCACGCCGTCCCAGCGCCAGTTGTCGATGGCCACCTTCATGGCCACGAAGGTCTCGGTCTTGGTCGGCTTGCCGACCTCCTCGACATAACCTGCGCGCGCACCGCCCTCGACAACGCCGGCCACGTACTGGCCGCGCACGGTGTCGTGGGCCACGCTGTCCTTGGTGAAGGGGCGCAAGCTGCGCAGAACCTTGACCTTCTCGTCGCGGACCGCGTCGGGGTCGAAGCCCGACGGCGCCTCCATGGCGACCAGGCACAGCAGCTGAAGCATGTGGTTCTGCACCATGTCGCGCAGCGCGCCGTACTCGTCGTAATAGGGCCAGCGGTCGCCGACCTTCTCGGTCTCGGCGATGGTGATCTGCACGTGGTCGATGGTGTTGCGATCCCACAGGGGCTCGAACAGCACATTGGCGAAGCGCAGGGCGGTCAGGTTCTGGACCGTCTCCTTGCCCAGATAGTGGTCGATGCGGAACACCTGGCTCTCGTCGACCACAGCGGCGACGGCGGCGTTGGTGACCTTGGAGCTTTCCAGGTCGCGGCCCAGCGGCTTTTCCAGGATCAGGCGGGTCTCGGGACCGGTCAGGCCGGCGCTCTTCAGCGCCTGGCAGGCCGGGCCGTACAGGCTAGGCGACAGCGAGAAGAAGATGACCAGCGTGCCATGGGCGCCGATGCGGTCGGCCAGCTTCTGGGCGTCGGCTTCGCTGGTGATGTCGGCGGGGACGTAGTCGATGCGCTCGGCCAGGCGGTTCCAGACCGCTTCCTCGACGCTGGCGCGCTTGCCCAGCTGCTCACGGACGAGGGCCTTGTAGCTGGCGGCGTCATGATCGGCGCGGGCCACGCCGACGATCCGCAGATCATGCGGCAACAGGCGGTCGAGTTCGAGGAAATAGAGGGAGGGCAACAGCATGCGCAGGGCCAGGTCCCCTGCCCCGCCCAGCAGGACCATGACATCGCTGCCGACTGGATCGGTCTTGGTGTTGTTTTTCTTCGTCACGATCTTCCACCCTATGACAACGTTGTCATGACATGCCTGCGGCAGAATGGCAAGCGAGCGCCAAGCCTGCGTCCCGACAGGACGCTCCGGCGGCCCCTACCTAGGCTAAACGTCTGGAGCCCGCCATAAGACCATTGTGGTTTCGTGGGTATTTTCGGCGGCGCGCAAGGGATTGGCGGCCGATCATTCCCGAACGGCGCGCATTCATGACAGCGGTGCGAAAGTTTCTGCCTTATCGCCCCGCCCGCGCCGGCGAGCCTGCGGGCTGCCCGGTGGCGAACTTGTCCTTCATCCGGCCGATCCAGCCACTGAACGCCTCGTTGTCGGCGGTGACCCGGCCGAAATCCGAGGCCGACACCGATTCGGCGCCCAGGCCCTGCAGGGCCACGCGCAGGCCGTCCGGATTGCCGGCGGTCTCGACGAACTTGGTCCAGCGGGTGCGCAGGCGGGCCAGGGCCGCATCGTCGTCGGCCAGGCTGTAGGCGACGGGGGCGCGCACCAGGCGGGCCTCTTCGGCGGGGGCCAGGGCGCCGGCGGCCTTCCAGCGATCGCCCAGCATCCGCTCGTAGGACGCCCCGGCAACCGGCCAGCCGCGCTGCTTCCAGGCGATGTCGGCGCGGATCTCCTGGCCGTCCTTGGTGGTGTCGCGGTCGACCAGTTCCAGCGCCGCGTCGTAGCGGCCCAAGCCCATCAGGGCGCGGGCGGTCGCCAGGCGACGCTCGACGTTCAGGGCCGGCGGCAGGACGGTGGTGCGGGTGGCGTTGATGGTGTCCAGCGCGTCCTGGGGCTTCCTGTTCATCAGGTAGATCCAGGCCAGGTCGGTGGCGACCTGGGCCTTGGGCACGCCGTTCAGGCGGTTGTCGACCTGGTACTTCAGGAGCTTGGCCGCGTCGTCCAGCAGGTCGACGTCCACCAGACGGCGCACCAGGTTGCGGACCATCTGGTCGCCGTCAACGCCGATCGGGGTCAGCTCCTGGAAGTCGTAGAACAGCCCCACGGCCTGGACCGGCTGCATGCCGTCGGCCAGCCCCTCCAGGAACAGCGCCCGGAAGGTGTTGGAAATGTCGTTCTGCAGGGCCACGGCCTCGGGGCGGTCGGGCAGCTGGCGGCCGGCCGAGCGCAGCACTTCCAGCGCCTCGCGATAGCGGCCCTGGTCGATATACAGCTTTCCCAGCGCCCGGATGACGTCCAGCTCGACGCCGTCGCCGCGCCAGCGATAGCGCAGGGCGTTCAGGGTCTCGGCGGCCTTGGCCGCGTCGATCTGCTTCTTCTCGTACTGGATCTGCGTGGCGTTCAGCAGGGCCGGCGCGGCGATGCGGTCCATCGGCGCCTTGGCGATGGCCTGGAACATGCGCAGGGCGCGCATCTTCTCGCCCTTGGCGGCGAAGGCCTTGGCCTGGGTCAGGCGGATGTCCAGCTGGTCGGCGACGGGGATCTTGTTCAGGGCCAGGGCCTTGGCCGTAGCCTGCAAGGCGCCGGTGACGTCGCCGACGCCCAGAGCCGCGTCGGCCTGGGCCTTCAGGAAGCGCGCCCGCCAGACGGGCGGGAACAGATCCAGCGCCCGGGCGCCGCCGCTGAACTTGGTCCGCGCGTCCAGCCACTGGCCGTTCCTGGCCGAGATCAGGCCGCGCCACAGGGCGCTGGACGGCTCGTCGGCCAGGACCGGCGAGGAGAAGTCGGCGTCGGCCTCGGCCAGGCGGCCGGCCATGACGCGGGCCACGCCGCGCAGGCCGCGGAACTCGGGATCGCCGGCCAGGGTCTGGTGCTTGCGGGCCGCGGCGTTCAGCACGCCGATGGCCTCGAACGCCATCTGCGAGCCGACCAGGAACCGGGCCAGGGCCATGCGCGACGCCTTGTCGGCCTCGTCGTCGCCAGCGGCCGAGACGGCGTTCTGCAAGGCGTTGTAGCGGGCCAGGAAACCGCCCGAGCCGGTCTTGGGCCAGGTCTCCAGGTCGATCAGAGCCGGCATGGACAGCGGTTGCGGCGCGCCGGCGGCGGCCTCTTCCGGCGGGGCGCTGGCCGAGGCCGGCGACAGGGCCAGGCCCTTGGGCCGGCCGATGCGCACC
Source organism: uncultured Caulobacter sp. (assembly GCA_964601775.1). GTDB lineage: Bacteria > Pseudomonadota > Alphaproteobacteria > Caulobacterales > Caulobacteraceae > Caulobacter. The sequence goes on from CAZRPD010000150.1 coordinate 4,910, forward strand.
TGGTCCCCGCCGGCCTGGGCCATCAGGTCGGAGGCATAGGCTTCCGCCGCCAGGCCTTGGGCCGACTGCAGCAGGGCGAACTCGACATATTCCCGGCGCGAAGGCAGACCCTTGGCCGGGGCCAGGGCGGGCGCGACGATGACGCGGTCGCCGACGGCGGGGTCGTCGACCCAGATCACGCGGGTGACGCCGGCGACGCCGGCCCACAGGGCCGCGGCGGGCGCCACCTCGTCCCGGGTCACCTGGATGGCGTCGGGGGTCTGTTGCGGGCCGGCGCCGAAGCTGATCCGCCAGGTCGGGCCTGAGCCGACCGCGACATAGGGCTCGCCCGGCGGGGCGACGATGCGCAAGGCCGAATAGTCCGCGCCGCGGAAGGCCTGGATCTTGGTGTAGCGCGGCGTCGAGGCCGGCAGCTTGGAGATGTCCAGGCGCGCAGGCGTGTCGAAGACGATCCAGACCGCCTCGCCGCGGCGGAACACGGCGGCGCCGGCGGGCGCGGCCCAGTCGAACGACAGTGTGACCTGGCCGTCGGTGCGCTCGATCCCGGCGCGCACGACGCCGTCGCGCGGCATCGGGTTGGGACGGCCGATCGGAACGGGGGCTGCCGAGGGCGGGGCCTGGCCGGCGGGCGTCGCCCCGGCCTTGGCGTAGATGTTGACGAAGTCGACCCCGTCGGCGGTCCCAAGCCTGGCGTCGGCGTCGTCAGTCAGGGTGATGACCAGCTCCAGCACGCCGCCCACGTGGCGAGCGCTGGCGTCCTTGACCCAGCGCGGCGGGGCGATCTTCAGGCGCGACAGGTCGGGATTGGCGTCACGGGAAAAGCGCAGGACCAGGGTCTGGCCGTCGCGATGCGGGGTCATCCGCGCGGCGCCGCTCCAGTGGAACTCGATGCGCGAGAACTGCGCCGCCTGGGCCACGCGCACGTACAGAGAGGCCCGCCCCGCTTGCGGGGGCGGGGCGGCCAGAAGGGAGGGCCCCGCCACACCTGCAATACAGGCGGCGGCGACGCTGGAGCGCAGAAGCTGGCGGAGAGTCATGGGCTCCCTTAACCGGCCTTCTTGGGTGCGGCTTTCGGCGCGTTGCCCGCGAGGCCGGCGTCGGCCTGCTGGGCCGGCGCGGCGGCGGCGGGCGCGGCGTTCTCGGCGATCGCGGCCTTGCCCTTTTCGACGGCCGGATTGACCAGGCGCGAGGCCAGGCGTTCGGTCAGGATCTTGGCGTCGCCCGGCGACATGTTGGCCAGGATCATCGCCAGGGTGCGTTCCTTCATCTTGGCGGCGATCGGCAGACGCACGCTGTCGTCCAGCAGGGTCATGCGGGCGGCGGCGTCCTTGGGCTTCATGCCGGCATAGACGGTGACCAGGCGATCGACCTCGGCCTGCTTCTGGCCGTCGACCTGACCAAGAAGACCCTGGATGTCGCCCTTCAGGCCGGTCAGGGACTTCAGCTTGGCGTCCAGCTTGGCCTCTGCGGCGGCCAGCAGCTGCAGCTGGACGTCGATGTCCTGCTCGCGCTGGTCCAGCTGCCCGCGACGCGTGCCCAGGCTCTGCAGCACGCGCAGTTCGGCGGGCGACAGGCCGGCTTCCTTGGCCAGGGCGTCGGCGCCCGGGGCGCAGGCGCGCGGCAGCTGTTGCGGAGCCTTGGCCGCGGCGTCGGTGGCCGCGCCTTCGGCCGAGGCGGCGTCAGGCTTGGCGACGCCTTCGGCGAAGGCCTTGGCCCCGCCGACCAGGTCGGGCAGCGACTTGGCGCCGGCCATGGCGTTGATGGCCAGCACGCCCGCGGCGGCGACGCCGATCAGGGGCAGGATGCGCGGAACGTTCTTCATCGGCGGTCGGCTCTGGGGTTGTGTCCGGGGCGCGGGCTTTCGCCCGGTCCATCGAAGAGGTCATCATCGATCCGCGCCCGTGAACGCGGGGTTTCGCGGGAGGCCGAAGGCGCTCCCAAATTGGGGCGAGCGGTCGGCGGGATGCGGTCTTCCCGCTCCAGCAGGCGCTCGAAATCTTCAGCCTTCAGCCGGCGGTCGGCCTGAGCGGGAGCCGGCTCGGGCGTGGGACGCAGCAGCGGCTCGCGCTCGGAACGGTCAGGCGCGCGCTCGACCGGGCGCTCGAAGCGCTCCGGACGCGCCGCGGCAGCCTGAGGCGGCGTCGGCAGCGGGCGGCTGACACGCTCTTCCAGCTGCGCCTCCAGGGCCTGGGCGCGCCCGATCCGCACCGCCAGGGCCTCGGCGGCTCCGTCGGTGGCCGCGCGCAGGTCGGCCAGGCCCTGCTCGGCGCGGGCCGCGGCCTTGTCCAGATCGGTCACGGCCTTGGCGAAGCCCTCGTGGCTGTCGCGCAGCGCCTTCAGGCGGCGCTCGAGACGCCAGCCGAAGGCCAGCGCCGCGATCAGCAGCACCGCCAGGAAGCCGTTCATGGACAGGGCGATCAGGCTCATTTCAGCTTCTGCACGGCCTTCTTGGCGGCGGGCGTCAGCGGCGCCTCGGCCCGCACCGCGATCGAGTGGTTGCGACGGCCCATGCGGCCGCGCGTCAGCGGGATGGCCCCGGCGCGCAGCTCGACCAGGCTGTCGGGCGTGGCGTTCAGCATCAGGGTGTCGCCGATCTGCATATTCAGCACCCGCGACAGCGGCACCTGCTGCTCGTCGAGCACGGCGCGGACCTCCATCTGGGTGGTCCACAGCTCGGTGGCCAAGTGGCCTTCCCAGATGTTGTCGCGGCCGAACTTCTCACCCATGAACTGCTGCAGCAGCATCTTCCGGATGGGTTCCAGCGTCGCGTAGGGCAGCAGCAGCTCGATGCGGCCGCCGCGGTCTTCCATGTCGATGCGCAGCTTGACCAGGATCGCGGCGTTGGCCGGGCGCGCGATGGCCGCGAAGCGCGGGTTGGTTTCCAGGCGATCCAGCGAGAAGCCAACCGGATGCAGCGGCTCGAAGGCGCTCTTCAGGTCGTGCAGCACCACCTCGATCATCCGCTGCACCAGCACGCGTTCGATCGTGGTGTAGGGACGGCCCTCGATGCGCATCGCGGCCGTGCCGCGACGGCCGCCCAGCAGCACGTCGACGATTGAGTAGATCAGGTTGGAGTCGACCGTCAGCAGGCCGTAGTTGTCCAGTTCCTCGGCCCGGAACACCGCCAGGATGGCCGGCAGCGGGATCGAGTTCAGATAGTCGCCGAAACGGATCGAGCTGATGTTGTCGAGGCTGACTTCGACGTTGTCCGACGTGAAGTTCCGCAAGCTGGTCGTCATCAACCGCACCAGGCGGTCGAAGACGATTTCCAGCATCGGCAGGCGCTCGTAGCTGACCAGCGCCGAGTTGATGATCGCGCGGATGCCCGTGCGGTCCTCGGAGCCGTCGCCCGACAGGTCGAAGCCCAGCAGGCTGTCGATCTCGTCCTGGTTCAGGATGCGTTCCGAACCGGCCTCGCCGCCGCCGTCGTCCCAGCCGCCCATGCCGCCGGAGAAGTCGCCGAACTCGTTGCCGCCTTCGGCCGCTTCACCGAAAGCCCCCGGGGGATTTTGCGAGGCCCATTGGGCCATCGCCGCCTGATCGTCGATGTCTTCCGCCATGTTCGTTATGCCCAACCAACCCGAGGGTTAGTTGATCAGCATCTCCTCGATGAGGACCGCGTTCACCTTGGCCGGCGCGGCGACCAGGTTCACCCGGCGCAGCAGCTCGACACGCAGTTGGTAGGTGCCCTGAGACCCATTGAGGTCCTCGGGGCGCAGCTCGCGCAGGAAGGTCTGGAACATGTCCTGCAGCCTTGGCAGATTCGGGGTCAGCGTGTCCGCGACCTCCTCGTCCGGCAGCTCGAAGGTCAGCTTAAGCTTCAGGAAGGTCGACTTGCCGTCGGCCGTCTGCATGTTCACGACGATGTCGGGCAGGGTGTAGAACACCACGCCGTCAGGGCCTTCCTTGATGGTCGGCGCGCCACCGGCGGCGGCTTCGCCTTCCTTGGCCTCGCCTTCCTTCTTTTCTTCCTTCTTCTTTTCTTTCTTCTTCTCGGGCTTTTCGCCGTGCTCGCCCGCCTCGGCGGCCGGCTTGGGCTTCATCAGGAAGAAGGCCGCAGCGCCGCCGCCACCCAGCACCAGAACGCCCGCGGCGATCGCGATGATCAGAATCGGAGGCTTCTTCTTGGCGGGGACTTCGCCTTCGGCGCCCTCACCTTCCGGAGCTTCCTTGTCGGTGTTCTCAGCCACGCGCGGGTTCCTTGGAATCTATGCCCGTACACATGCGGGGAGCATGGTTAACGATGTGTTTTGGAGGCCATTCTGTCGCAGGCTGAATCTGCCCGGCAGACTCCGACCAACCGGCCGGCGTTAACCTTCCTATTTGTTGTTTTATATAACGTTTTGGGGTTGGCACGAAGGTTGCTTCTGGAGATGCGGCGCATTTGTCGCGCCAGTCGCCCCGAGTTAACTCGCCATGGACAACGCGCTCTACGTCGGCCTCTCGCGCCAACTGACGCTGCGCCGTCAGCTCGACATCGTGGCTAACAACCTCATCAACGCCAACACCTTGGGCTTCAAGGACGAGGTTGTGATGGTCGGCACCGAGCTAGGCCGCCCGTCTAAGCCGTTGGTCTGCGGCGCCCCGGTGAAGTTCGTGCTGGACGACCAGGTCGCCCGCAACTTCACGCAGGGCGCGATGGTCAAGACGGGCGGCGACTTCGACCTGGCGATCGAGGGCACGGGCTTCTTCCACGTCCAGACCGCGGCCGGCGACCGCTACACCCGGGACGGCCGCTTCACGACCAGCCCGGAAGGCCAGCTGGTCACCGAGGAAGGCGCGACGGTCCTGGACGAAGGCGGCGGCCCGATCATCATCGATCCGACGCTGGGCGGCGTCTCGATCGGCAAGGACGGCGTGGTCACGCAAGGCGCGGTCCGCGTCGGCCGCCTGGGCATCGTGCGTCCCGACGACCTGACCTCGATGGCCAAGGATGGCGACAACCTCTACCGCAACACCACCAACGTCGCCCTGCAGGCCGCCCCGGACGCCCGGGTGCACCAGGGCATGCTGGAATCCTCGAACGTCCAACCCGTGGTCGAGATCACCAAGCTGATCGAGATCCAGCGCGCCTACGAGGGCGTCGCCAAGATGATGGACAACACCGCCGATCTGCACCGGACCGCCGTCGAGCGGCTGGGCAAAGTCAATTAAGGAAGCCTAGCCGATGCAAGCTCTCCGCACCGCCGCTTCGGGCATGTCAGCGCAACAGCTGAACGTCGAAGTCATCTCGCACAACATCGCGAACATGAACACCATTGGCTTCAAGCGCCAACGGGCCGAGTTCCAGGACCTGCTGTACCAGCAGGTGGAACGCGCGGGTTCGCAGTCGTCGAACGACGGCAACATCGTCCCCACGGGCGTTCAGGTCGGCGGCGGCGTCAAGGCCGGCTCGGTCTACCGCATCATCGAGCAGGGCACCCCCACCCTGACCGACAACCCGCTGGACATCGCCATCCAGGGCAAGGGCCTGTTGCCGATCCTGCTGCCCTCGGGCGAGACGGCCTACACCCGCGCCGGCAACTTCTCGACCAACGACCAAGGTCAGGTCGTCACCGAGGACGGCTATCTGGTCCAGCCGGGCATCACGATCCCGCAGAACACCACCGACATCACGATCAGCAAGACCGGCCTGGTGCAGGTGAAGCTGGACGGCCAGCCCGCCCCGCAGACCATCGGCCAGATCCAGCTCGCCAACTTCATGAACGAAGGCGGCCTGGAGCAGATCGGCGACAACCTGCTGCTGGAAACCGCCGCCTCGGGCGCCGCCAACCTGGCCGCGCCGGGCGAGCCGGGTTTCGGCGTGCTGATGCAGCACTACACCGAAGCCTCGAACGTCGACGCGGTGACCGAAATCACCTCGCTGATCACGGCCCAGCGCGCCTACGAGATGAACTCGAAGGTGATCACCACGGCCGACCAAATGCTGCAAGCCACCTCGAACCTGCGGTCGTAAGCTCATGAAAACCCTGCTGATCGCCGCCGCCTTCGCCGCAATTGCCGCCCCCGCCTTCGCCGGGACGCCGGTGACCCTGCGCATGGACACCACCGACGCCGACGGCCGCATCACCCTGGCCGACCTGTTCGACGGCGTCAGCGGCCCGGCCGCCAACATGGTCATCGCCGCCCGCATGGGCCCCACCGCCGTGCTGGAAGCTGGCCAGGTGCAGATGTTCGCCCGCCGCGCCGGCTATGACTGGAGCAACAGCAACGGCGTCCGCCGCATCATCGTGCGCGAAGGCGTCGACAACGGCGGGATCTCGGGCGGCGTCCGCGGCGTCAGCGCCACGCGCAGCAATGTGGAAGTTCTTGCCTATGCGCGCAGCATCACGGCCGGCGAAATCGTCCAGCCGCAGGACCTCGTCTGGGTAAAGATGGCCGGCGCTCCGGCCGATGCGCCCCGCGACGCCGACGCCGTGATCGGCCTGGCCGCCAAGCGCCCCCTGCGTGAAGGCGCCGCAGTCTCCAGCCGCGACGTAGGTGCCGCCCAGGTCATCAAGGCCGGCGACCTGATCACCATCACCTATGACGACGGCGGAATTTCCCTTTCGCTTCAAGGCAAAGCCGTCGCCAGCGCCGCGACCGGCGACGTCTTCGCCGTCCAGAACACGCTCTCGAAGAAAATCATCCAGGCCGTCGCGACGGGTCCTGGGGCCGCCGCCGTCGGTCCGCAGGCCCAGGGCTTGCAAGCCCGTTCGCAACCCGTCCGTTTCGCTGCTCGCTAAGAGGTTTTAGCCCCATGCGTCGCCCCGTTCTCATCGCCGCCGCCCTGCTCCTGGCCCCGCTGGCCGCTTGCTCCACCGTCGCCGAGGCCGTGAAGGGCCCCGAACTGGCGCCGGTCGGCTATCCCGCCGCCCTGGCCCCGATCCAGCAGCAATACGTCTCCTCGCGCGATCCCGCCCCGCAGGCGGCCTCGGCCAACTCGCTGTGGCGGGTCGGCGCGCGTGCCTTCTTCAACGACCAGCGCGCCAGCCGCGTCGGCGACATCGTCACCGTCATGATCGACATCGACGACAGCGCCAGCACCAAGAACCAGACCGCGACCTCGCGCAGCTCGAACATGAAGGCCGGCGTGCCCAACCTGCTGGGGCTGGAATCGAGCCTGGGCAAGGTTCTGCCGGGCGGCTTCGATCCGGCCAACGCCCTGAACACCAACTCGGCCACCACCAACAACGGCTCGGGCAGCGTCAGCCGCTCGGAGAAGATCAGCCTGACGATCGCCGCCGTGGTCAGCACCGTCCTGCCGAACGGCAACATGGTCATCCAGGGCACCCAGGAAGTCCGCACCAACGCCGAACTGCGCCAGCTGACCGTGGCCGGCATCGTGCGCCCCGAGGACATCTCGTCGGCCAACACCATCCGTCACACCCAGATCGCCGAAGCCCGCATCAGCTACGGCGGCCGCGGCGACATCAGCCGCGTCCAGAAGACCCCGGCCGGCCAGTCGCTAGTCGAGCGCTTCTCGCCGTTCTAAGCGGGCCTGGAGGTCCAAGCGTTTGGGGCGCGGTCATCGCAGGATGGCCGCGCCCTTCTCGTAGGGGCGGAGCCTTTCGAAGCGACGGGGCGTTGAAACCTCATGGGACGCCGCGCCATCGCCTTCGCCACCTTCAGCCTCCTGGCCGCCGGCCTCGCCGGCTGCGCGCACGAGCAGGTCGCCCAAGGCCCCTATCGCTGGGCCTATCTCGCCGACGACGGCGACCCGCGCCTGGCCTATGGCCGCCCCAACAGCGACGACGTGGTGCTGATGCTGGGCTGCCAGCCCGGCCAGGATCAGGTGCGGGTCTCGGCGCTGGGCCTGGCGGGCCAGGAGATCGTCCTGACCTCGGGCAAGACCGAGAGCCGCTTCCCCGCCCAGGCGCTGCAGGACGACATGTCCGGCAGCCGCCTGCTGGAAGGCCGCGGCCGCACGACGGCGCCGGCGCTGGCGAGCTTCCGCAAGTCGGGCGACCTGACGCTGATGAACAACGGCCGCCACAGCCTGGCGGCAGCTTCTGCCGACCGCGGAAAGGTGCGGGCGTTCTTCAAGGCGTGTGGGGTTTAGCTAACCCCGACCATCACCAAACCCGTCATCCCGCGCTTTATGCGCGGGACCCATGGTTCAGCTTCTTCGTAAGACCATAAGCCCGCACTTCACTTTCGGCGGACAAATGGGTCCCGCGCATAAAGCGCGAGATGACGATGGTGGTGGTTTGAGCTCTTAAGCCCTTCGCCCCGCCCCCCCCCCGCTGCC
>CAZRPD010000151.1:0-12946 GCA_964601775.1 uncultured Caulobacter sp.
CCCGCCGACCGCCAGGAAATGGTCTTCGACTCCACCGACAAGGGGGGGGTGGCGTCCACCGGCGTCATGGCCCCGGAGGGGGCGCCGCCGGCCTTGCTGGAGCGCGAAAGTCTGTGGAACGCCGCCGAGGCCGCCGATCGGCGCGTCGACTCACGAACGGCGCGTGAGGTCCTGGTCTCGCTGCCGCACGAGCTGACGGACGCGCAACGCCATTCGCTGGTCAGGGCCTTCATCACCGAAAGCTTGGTCGGACGGGGCATGATCGCCGACTACGGGATCCACTATCCGGACGCGCACGGCGACGAGCGCAATCATCACGCCCATATCCTGGTGACGACCCGGCGCGTGGGACCCGACGGGTTCGGCTTCAAGGCGCGGGAATGGGACAATCCCGACGCGGTGAAGGCCCTTCGTCTGGAGTGGGAGCAGATCCAGAACCTGCATCTTCGCCAGCATCTTGGCCCCGAGGCCCCCCAGGTGACCAGCCGCGGCCTTGGCGACCAGGGTCTTGACGCCGAGCCCACCATCCACCTGGGACCGGCGGCCTCCGGGATGGAACGTCGTGGCGAGGGCTCCGACCGGGGCGACATCAACCGGCGCATCCTGGCGCGCAATCAAGAGCGAGGACGGCGGCCCGTCCAGATCCGTGACCTCGAGGACAGGCTGGCGGCGAACCGGCCGCGGCAGGCCTATCCGATCGACGCGGTGATCCGCGAATTTGAATCGATCCATCAGACCATGATCCGCGAGCGAGAAGGCTGGGCGCGCGAGCATGCCCGGGTCTCGTCGCCGGTTGAGGTCCCCAGCGGTCGAGCGGTCGTGGCCGAGGTGTTGGGCGATGCGCTCGCCAGGCGCGCGACGGCGGCCCGGTTGATGAACCGGACGCAGGAGCGGATCGAGCGAGGCCGGGCGCGGCGCCAGACGCTCCTTCGCTGGATCCGCAATCCAGCCCGCATGATTTGGGCCGCGCACGCCGAGCTCAACGCCTTGGAACGCGCCAAATCCGTTCAGCGCAGGGCCGAGGTCGAACTCGCCGTGCGGGAGCAATGGCTGCGCAGCCAGGCCGGCCGCGCCTATGTCGCCTCGCGCCTGGATCCGGCCAAGCACGCCGCGGCCGATGCGCGGCGCCAGGCGCGCACTCTGGAACGGAAGATCAAGCGCGCCGACCGCCGCATCGAGGCGGTCGCGCGCACCCGGGTGAAGCTGCTGGTGGCCCGGGAGCTGGGGCATGACAAGATGGTCGCGCCCTCTCGCATGGACCTGGGCGTGGGGCAGGCGGTGCGCGAGGTCGATCGCCGGGCGGTCGATGTCGTCAAGGCGCACGCGCCGCTCGCACAGGAGCGAGCGCTGGGCAAGGTGATGGCGCTGGTCCAGGGCAAGATCCCGGGGATCGGGCCAGATCGTTGAAAGAGCGCCCTAAGTCGGCGCTGATCGCATGGCCAAGACCCAGTCGCGCAGCTTGCCCCGGTCGATCGCCTCGACCGGATAGGCGCGCGCCTGGCGCATGCCGTCGGTCCCGGGAGACAGCTCCGTGGTGGTGACGATCAGGCCTGACTCGGCCTTCTCCCAGAGCACGTCGGCATAGACCGACTTGAGCAGGGTCTTGCCGATCTTGCGCTTCTCACGCTTGCACTGGACTATGATCAGGGGCGGGAGGCTCGGATTGTCGTCCTTGGGAAAGACGCGGACGTCTATGCCGTCATCGTTCCGACCCGGCCCGAGCTCGGCGCGAAAGCCCTGCTTCTCGAAATGCTCGGCGGTCAGCGCCTCGAACTGGCGCCAATGGACGTCGTCGATCTCCTCGTCGAAGTTGCGGGCGATGTAGTCGATGAAACGCTGGTCGAAGAACTTGCCGTACAACGTCTCGAGGTTTTCGCTTTTGAAGAGATCCTCGAGCTGGCGCGTATCGGCCCAGTCGGTGCGACGGATGCGCGTCCAGGGATCGACCTGCTGATTGACGTCGATTCCGCGCAGGTAGGCCATGGCGACGTCGAGCCCGGGCCCGCCGAATTTCTCGGCGGCGCGCTTCATGAACGGGGTCGGGTCCAGGCCGCTGGCGGGCGCCGGCCCGGACAGGGCCGTGTCCATCCATTCCACCAGCATCTCGCCGATCGGGCCGGTGAGCTTCCCGCGGACCGGATCGGCTTTGTATCGATGATAGACCCCGCCGACCGGCGGCAGGACCGTCGGGGTGGCCACGTATCCGACCTTGTACAGCAGATAGGTGGCCGCCTCCTGATAGGTTGTCGATTCCACGCGCATCATGCGCGCCTCGGGCCACACGAGCCGCTCGGCCAGCTTGACGTCGTAGTCCTTGAGCATCGCGCCGATCCGCGTACGCGAGAGCGCCAGGCCGGCCTTGAAGCCGACGACTTCGGCCAGGCTGTCGGCCAGATCGTGGTTGTCCATCCAGATGCCGCCCATCGAGGTCTCCTGCCCGGCTCCCCGGGACCTTAGCCGGCAAGGGCGGGGCCGGCGCAAGCGCCCAGACCCTGGAGAAATGCGGAATTGGCCCGCCGCGCCGCCTGGGCTCTGCTGGCCATATGAGCATGTCCGTCAAGGCCCGCTGGCTCGCGCCCCTATGCCTGTTGCTGGCGCTGATCGGGCTTTGGGCCGCGACCCAGACGGCGGCCCATCTCTTCGCCTATCCCAGACCGTTCGGGGCGGGTTGGGGCGAACTTGGCCCGATAAGGATCTATGCGCCCTGGTCGATCCTGACCTGGTATGGCCGTTGGGCCGCGAGGCACCCGCAGGCCTTCGATCAGGCGGCGCTGGTCGGCCTCTGCGTGTTCGTCTGGCCGATCCTTTTGATCGCCGGCTTGACGCGGCGGTTCGTCGCCCGGCCCCAGCCCTTCGGGACGGCGGCGTGGGGCGGTTTGGCCGAGGCCAAGGCCGCGGGCCTGCTCAACGGCGAACGGCTCACCGGCCGGGTGCTGGGACGGTTGAGGGGCAGGCTCCTGACCTTCACCGGCGTGGAGCACTGCATCCTGGTGGGCGCATCGCGTTCGGGGAAGGGCGCGGGCCATGTGGTGACCACCGAGACCGCCTGGGGCGAAAGCCAGTTCACCTACGATCGCAAGGGCGAGCTCTGGCACATCACCGCCGATCATCGCCGCAAGTTCTCCCACACCTTCTACTTCGCGCCGACGGACATCAACACCGCCCGCTGGAACCCGCTGTTCGAGGTGCGCAAGGGGCCCATGGAAATCGCCGACATCCAGAACATCGTCGGCATTCTGGTCGATCCGATCGGGCTCAAGCAGGGCAATCTCGACTTCTTCGACCAGAGCGCGGCCAACTTCTTCACCGGGGTGATCCTCCACGCCCTCTACACCGCGCCGGACGAGCTGAAGAACCTCACCTATGTCCGCCGGCTGCTGATCGACATCAACGCCACCTTGGACGCCATGCTGGGGACCAAGCATCGCTGGCGCCCCGATCCGCGGGCCGCCGACGGCCTGGCGCGGGACGCGGACGGCGAGCCGATCGCCGAGGTGCATCCGGAGGTGTGGCTGGGAGCGACGGCCTTTCGCAGCATGGAGCCGCGGGTCCGGTCCAGCGTCCTGGCCACGGCGCAGAAGTCGCTGGCCTTGTGGGCCGATCCCCTGGTCTCCCACGCCACGTCCTGGTCGGACTTCTGCATCGGCGACCTGGTCTGCGCCGAGGCGCCGGTCAGCTTCTACCTGATCACGCCCCAGGCCCACGCCGATCGCCTGGCGTTTCTCGTGCGGGTGATGCTGCGCCAGAGCCTCAACAGCCTGATGGAGACGATCGACGCCGACAGCCGCGGCCGCAAGAAGCGCCATCGGCTGCTGATGATGTTGGACGAGTTCCCCAAGCTCGGAGCGCTGCCATTCCTGGAGAACGCCCTTGGCGAGATGGCCGGCTACGGGGTCACCGCCCACCTGATCTGCCAGTCGTTCAACGACGTGTTCAAGCACTACGGCGTGCATACATCGATCTTCGACAACTGCCACATCACCGCCGCCTTCGCGACCTCGGAGCCGACCAGCATCGAACGGATCATCAAGCGGGCCGGTCGCTCCTTGGAAATGCGCGAGAGTTTCAGCGATCCGAGGCTGATGTTCGGCAAGGGCCAGCGCAGCCGCAACCAGGCCGAGGTCGAGCGGTATGTGCTGGCCGAGCAGGATGTGCGGGCCCTGCCGGGCGGCAAGCAGTTCCTGTTCGTCAACAACGCCAAGCCCTTCCTGGCCGACAAGATCCGCTTCTGGGAAGAACCGTTGTTCTCCATCCATTGCCGCGATTTCTTTCACGGGGAGAAAGCCGGCTTCGTCCAGACGCCTGAGACCCTGGACGTTCCAGGCAGGCCGCCGATCGACTGGCTGGGCGTGCGCGCCATCGAGGACTATTCCCCGCCCATGCGCGGGGCCGACGTCGCCGTGACGCTCGCCTGCACGGACGGGCTCAGCATCCTCGACCTCGTCTATAACGAGGAGGACTAGGCGTGACGTCTTCGTCCCAGGAAGCGCTCGACCGCAAGCACAGCGCCCTGCGCCAAGCCATGGGACCGGTGATCGCCGCCGCCCTGGCCGAGGCTTCGGTGGTGGAGGTGATGGTCAATCCAGACGGCGCGATCTGGGTCGAGCGGATCGGCCAGGGCCGGGTCTTCAGCGGGGAGCGCATGGCGCCGGCCGACGCCGAGCGGATCCTGCGGCTGGTGGCCGACCATGTGGGGGAGGTGGTCACCCGTGACCAGCCCTTGGTCAGCGCCACCCTGCCCAGGTCAGGCGAGCGCTTTCAGGGCGTGTTCATGCCGGTGTCGACCGCGCCGGCCTTCACCATCCGCAAGCGGCCGGAGGTGATCTTCACCCTCGACGACTATGTGAAGACGGGCGTCATGACCGACGCGCAGGCCCAAGCGCTGCGCGCGGCCGCCGAGGGCCGCGACAACATCCTGATCGCCGGGGGCACGGGCAGCGGCAAGACCACCCTGGCCAATGCGGTTCTGGCCGAGCCCGCCTTCGCCACCGATCGGGTGCTGATCGCCGAGGACACGCCTGAACTGCAGTGCTCGGCCGAGGACCAGATCGCCCTGCTGACCAAGCGCACGGAGCCGGCGGTGACCATGGCCGATCTGGTTCGAGCCGCGCTGCGCCTGCGCCCGGACCGCATCATCATCGGCGAGGTCCGCGACGGCAGCGCGCTGGACATGCTCAAGGCCTGGAACACCGGGCATCCCGGCGGCTTGGCCACGCTTCACGCCAACAGCGCGCGAGAGGCGCTCAGCCGCCTGGAAGACCTGATCGGCGAGGTCGCGCCGCGCGTGCCCCATCGGGCGATCGGCCAGGCCGTCAACCTGGTGGCGTTCATCCGTCGCGCGCCGGCCGGCCGGTGTCTGGAGAGCCTCGTTCGGGTCGAGGGCTGGATTGACGGCGATTATCGCCTGACTGCCGTCGCGCAATGACGTCCGAAACTTGTATACAAATTTCGGACGCAATGCGGGTTGCCAATGTCCGAAATTTGTCTACATATTTCGGACATGACCAGCGGCCGATCACAACTGACCTCGACCATGGACGACCGGATCGCCAAGGCGGCCGGCCGCCAGGTGTGGACGCCGTCGGACTTCACCGACCTGGGCGGTCGCGACGCCGTGGACAAGGCGCTGCAGCGCCGGCTGGCGCAGGGCGTGCTGCGCCGGATCGACCGGGGCCTCTACGACAAGCCCAAGCTCAACAGTCTCACCCAGCAGCTCAGCCCGCCCGACCCGGCCGCCGTGATCGACGCGGTGGCGCGCCGCGACCACATCCGGCTGCTGATCGACGGCATGACGGCGGCCAACGACCTGGGTTTCACCAACGCCGTGCCGGCCAAGATCGTGGTCCATGCCGACGCGCGGCTGCGGTCGATAAAGCTTGGTCAGATGGCCATCACCTTCCGGCCGACAGCGGCCAGCAAGCTCTATTGGGCCGGCCGGCCGGCCATGCGCCTGGTCCAGGCGCTGCACTGGCTGCGCGACACGCTTGGCCAGGACGACGTCGGCCAGGACTACGCGCGGCGGGTGGGTAATCTGCTCGCCGATCCCAAGACGGGGCCGGCGCTGCGCCGGGATCTTGCCGACGGGTTCGCCGCCCTGCCCAGCTGGATGCAGGACCTGATCCGCCCCCACATCGCCGACGAGTTGGCCCAGGCGCCGGCGCCATGATGAATCCCGCCTTCGATGAGGTCATCGGCGCCGACGCTGAAACGCGCCTTGGCCTGTTCAACACCACGGCCCAGCGGCTGGGCTCCACGCCCTCGAACATCGAGAAGGACTTCTGGGTCTGCTGGACCCTGGACGCCCTGTTCAACGGCCTGCCCGCCGAGCCGCGCCTGCTGTTCAAGGGCGGCACCTCGCTCTCCAAGGGGTTTGGGCTGATCAGCCGCTTCTCCGAGGACATCGACGTGACGGTGTTCCGGGCGGACCTGGACTCCACGACCACCATCGCCCAGCTGCAGGCCATGGGCTCCAATGAGCGCAAGCGTTGGCTCGAGGCGCTGCGGGCCCGGTGCGCCGACTATATCCAGGGCGAACTGCGCGAGCGTCTGGTCGCCCTGACGGGCGCCTGCGCCGCGCGCAACGGCCTGGACGCCGGAGCCTTCGCCGTCGACATCGATCTGGACGACCAGGATGGTCAGAGCCTGCTTCTGCGCTACCCGGCCGTGACGGCCGACGACCCTTATGTTCGCAAGCTGGTCAAGATCGAGAGCGGGGCCAAGTCGGCCCTGGATCCACACCAACCCAGGACCATCAGACCCTATGCGGACGAAGATCTGCCGGGCGCGGATCTGGCCGTGGCCGGTGTCGTCACGGTCGATCCGGAACGCACCTTCTGGGACAAGGTGGTGATCCTGCACGGCTTGCGGCGGGCCTTCGACGCCAAGGGCGTGTTGCGGGGCGAGGGCCAGCGGGTCTCGCGCCACTACTACGACATCCATCGGCTGATGGAGAGCCCGGCGGCCCAGGGCGCCCTGGGCGCCCAAGCCCTGGGCGCCGACTGCGTGGCCCACGCGCGCCTGTTCTTCAACCGCCCCGACGCCGACCTGGCCACGGCTCGGCCGGGGAGCTTCGTCCTGGCGCCGCACGACGACATGATTGTCAGGCTGGCGCGCGACTACGCGGCGATGAGCGGCATGATCTTTGGCGCTGTTCCCGACTTCGAGACGGTGCTGTCCAGCGTCACGCGGCTGGAGGCGATGCTGAACGCGCCGGCCGCGACCTAGCCGAGGATGGGCTCGGTTCAGCCGCGGACGGTTCGGAAGGTCACCGAGTAGCGCAGGGCCTCGACCTCGGGGATGGAGTGCTGCCAGTCGGTGCGCGAGGGGCCGCTCATCAGATAGGCCGAGCGTGGGGCGGCGATGATCGAGGCGCGCTCCCAGCCGGCCCCGGCCCTGCGACGCAGGCGGAAGTTACAAGGCGACAGCAGCGAGACGCCGGCGACGGCCACGGCCGGCGGGCGATCGCGGTGCCAGCCTATGCCGGCGCCGGGCGAGTATTCGGTGACCAGGGCGTGGCGGAAGCTCTCGGCGGTCAGGCCGGTGAAGGCGGCGACCTTTTCCAGCAGGGGCCTCAAAAGGGCGGGGATCGGCTCGCCAGTCTCGACCATCATGCCCGCCTCGTTCTGACGCCAGCCGAAGCCGGCGATGCGGCGATTGCCGAAATAGCCCAGGTGCTCGTAGGGCTTGAACGGCAGGCCCTGGAAGCTGGCGACCAGGTCGCGCTCTTCCTGCGGGCTCACCAGGTTCTCCTGATAGCGGAACCCTTCGGGCAGGGGCTTCCTGGGCGCCAGGGGCAGGTCGAACAGGCAAGGCTGGGCGTCCATCGGCTTCCTCAGCAGAAATTGCGCGAGCGCTTGGCCCAGGCCATGTCGCCCGGATCGTTGGCGCGGCTTTCCAGGCCGCTGAGCACGTCGCGCAGGTCGTGGAGCTTGTAGGCGACCAGGTGGACCACCTCGCCCTCGCGTTGGATGCGACCGTCCACCCCGATCAGGTGGGCGCCGAGCGCGATGGGACGCTGCTTCTCGTAGAGAGTCTTCCAGATCACCAGATTGGCCACGCCGGTCTCGTCCTCGATGGTCATGAACATCACGCCCTTGGCAGTGCCGGGCATCTGGCGAACCAGCACCAGGCCGGCGGTCTGGACGTACTGGCCGTCCCGAGCCGTGGCCGCCGCGCGACAGGGGACGCGCTTGAGGGCGGCGAGGTCTTCGCGCAGCAGGGCCAGCGGGTGGCGGCGCAGGGTCAGGCCGACGTGGCTGTAATCCTCGATGATCTCCCGGCCCTCGGTCATGGCCTTCAGGGCCACGTCCGGCTCGTTGAGTTCGGGGGCGCCGGTCTGGTCGAACAGCGGCAGCGGCGCTTCGCGCAAGGCCTTGATCGCCCAACTGGCCTGGCGGCGCTGCTGTTGCAGTTCGGGGCCGAAAGCGTCGGCCTTGGCCAGGTGGTCGAGCGCGCCGGGACCCAGACCCGAGCGGCGCCAGACGTCCTCGACCGACCGATAGGGCTCCTCGCCCCGGGCCAGAACGAGGCGGGCGGCGTCTTCCTCCCGCAGGCCGCTGATGCGGCGCAGGCCCAGGCGCACGGCCAGACGGCCCGTTTCGCCGATCGGTTCGAGCGTGCAGTCCCAGCGCGAGGCGTTGACGCAGACGGGGCGGACGTCCACGCCGTGCTCCTTGGCGTCGCGGACGATCTCCTTGGGCTGGTAGAAGCCCATGGGCTGGCTGTTGAGGAGGGCCGCACAGAAGACCTCGGGATGGTGGCACTTGAGCCAGGACGAGGCGTAGGCCAGCAGGGCGAAGCTGGCCGCGTGGCTTTCTGGAAAGCCGTAGGAGCCAAAGCCCTCCAGCTGGCTGAAGGTCTGCTCGGCGAAGTCCCGCGGATAGCCGCGCTCGACCATGCCGCCGACCAGCTTGTCCCGGAAGTGGCTGACCCCGCCCGTCATCTTGAAGGTGGCCATCGAGCGGCGCAGCTGGTCGGCTTCGCCGGGCGTGAAGCCGGCGCATTCGATGGCCACCCGCATGGCCTGTTCCTGGAAAAGCGGCACGCCCAGGGTCTTGCCCAGCACCTTCTCCAGCTCGGGCTTGGGGTAGGAGACGGCCTCCTTGCCCTCGCGCCGGCGCAGATAGGGATGGACCATGTCGCCCTGGATCGGGCCGGGCCGCACGATCGCCACCTCGATGACCAGGTCGTAGAAGCTGCGCGGCTTCAGGCGCGGGAGCATGGCCATCTGGGCCCGGCTCTCGATCTGGAAGACGCCTAGGGTGTCGGCCCGGCGGATCATCGCATAGGTGCGCGGATCTTCCGGCGGGATGGTGGCCAGGTCCCGGTGGATCCCCTTGTGCTGGGCCAGCAGGTCCAGGCCGCGCTTGAGGCAGGTCAGCATGCCCAGCGCCAGCACGTCGACCTTCATGAACTTCAGCTCGTCGATGTCGTCCTTGTCCCACTCGATGATCTGGCGTCCGTCCATGCGCGCCGGCTCGATCGGGACCAGTTCGTCCAACCGGTCCTCGGTCAGCACGAAGCCGCCCGGGTGCTGTGAAAAGTGGCGCGGGGTGTTGAGGAGCTGTTGCGCCAGCTCCAGGGTCAGGCGCAGGCGCCGGTCAGACAGGTCCAGGCCGATGTCGTGGGCGTGGCGCTCCTCGATCTCTTCGCGCGAGAACGACCAGACCTGGCTGGAGAGCGCCTTGGTCATGTCCTCGGGCAAGCCCAAGACCTTGCCGACGTCGCGGACCGCGCCGCGCGGCCGGAAGCGCTGGACCACGGCGACGATGGCGCAACGGTGGCGGCCATAGGTCTCGAAGATCCACTGCATCACCGTCTCGCGCCGGGCATGCTCGAAGTCGACGTCGATGTCGGGCGGCTCGTTGCGCTCCTGTGAGACGAAGCGCTCGAAGAGGAGGTCGTTGCGTTCGGGGTCGATGCTGGTGATCCCCAGCACGTAGCAGACCGCCGAATTGGCGGCCGAGCCGCGGCCCTGGCAGAGGATGTCCTGGCTGCGGGCGAACTGGACGATCGAATTGACCGTCAGGAAATAGGGCGCGTAGCCCAGCAGCCCGATCAGCCGCAGCTCGTGGGCCAGGGCCTTTTCGACCTCGGGCGGCACGCCTTCGGGATACCGGCGGTCCGCGCCCTCCCAGGTCAAGCGCTCCAGCGTCTCCTGGGGCGACTTGCCCGGTTCGCTGACCTCGTGAGGGTACTGGTAGGAGAGCTCATCGAGGCTGAACCGGCATCGCCGGGCGATCGCGACCGACGCGGCGATCGCCTCGGGGTGGTTGGCCAGGTGCCGTTGCTGCTGCATCTCGGCGGGTGACTTCAGATAACGGTCGGCGTGGCGGTCGCGCTTGAAACCGACATCGTCGATCGTCGTGCCCTCGCGGATGCAGGTGACCACGTCCTGCAACAGGCGCCGGGCCTTCTCGTGAAAGAGGACGCGGTTGGTGACCACGGGCGTGACACCGGCGGCGCGGGCCATCAGCTCCAGCTGGTGGAGCCGCAGGGCGTCGCCAGGCCGGCGACGCAGGGTCAGGGCCAGATGGGCGTCGGGGCCAAAGATCGTCGCGATCTTCTTCAGCTGTAGAGCGCAGGTCTCGTCGGCCGCGTCCGGGATCAGGATGGCGATCAGACCCTTGGCATGGGCGCCCAGGTCCTCCAATGTCAGGTCGCACTCACCCTTGCCGCCCCGGGCCTTTCCCAGGGACAGCAGCCGGCACAGGCGCCCGTAGGCGGCCCGGTCGGCGGGAAAGACCACGACGGTCATCCCGTCGCGCAGCACCAGTTCGCAGCCGATGATCAGCCGCACGCCCGTGGCCTTGGCCGCGATATGAGCCCGCACGACGCCGGCCACGCTGTTGCGGTCGCAAATCGCCAGGGCGCGATAGCCCAGGCGTTGGGCCTCGTCGAACAGCTCGCCCGGCGAAGAGGCGCCGCGCAGGAGCGAGAAGTGAGAGGCGCATTGCAGCTCGACATACGGGCCAAGGTCTTCAGGGTCGTGCCTCATGCAAACACCCCGGCCATGAACCATCGCTGGCTGCCGGTCTCGGCGTCCTCGCCGTCGCCGTCGCGGAAGATCCAGAACCGCTCGCCGGCTTCGTCCTCGACCTGGAAGTAGTCGCGCGAACGGGCCAGCTCGGCGTCGGCCTTCCACCACTCGCCAAACACCCGCTCGGGGCCGTCGGCGCAGCGCACCCGCCGGCGGATCCCGCGCCAGGTGAAGGCGGCCGGCGGGGCGTCGGGCAGCAGGGCCACGGTCTCGATCGGCTCTGGGCGGGGGAAGAAGCGGGTGGGGCGGGGCCAGTCGGCGGGCCAGGAGACGCCGTCGGGCGCGTCCAGGGCCGGGGCGCGCCGCACGCTGCGCTCGGGCATGTCGCTTTCGGCGCTGGCCAACCGATAGACGTGCTCGGCGCCCAGGCGATTGGACAGGGTGTCGATCAGGCCCGACAGGTCGACGGACTGATGCGTCTGGGCCAGGACCTGGCTTTGCTTGTAGGCCAGGGCCTCGGCGCCCGGCGCGGCCAGGACGATCTTCTCGACCCCGAAGCCGGGGTCGACAGTCTCCAGCTTCTCGCAGAGCAGCTTAGCCAGGCGCTTGGCGTCTCGCGAGGGCGCGGCCATGCCGATCCGCGCGGCCTCGATGCGGTTGTCGACCCGGGTGAACCAGGCGTCCAGGCGCAGGGCGCCCAGGCTCGCGGCCTCTAGGACGGCGCAAAGGTCGTGGACAAGTTCGGTGAGGTGGCGGGCCATGGTCTCGGGCGCGCCGATCGGCTCGGCGAAGACGCGGCGCACGTGCGGGGTCTGCGGGGCCATCACCGGCTCGATCGGTTCGGCCTGGCGGCCATGGGCCTGGTCGAGACGGCGGACGGGCTCCAGGCCCAGCCGGTGAGTCAGCGGGCCCTTGGGCGTAGCCTCCAGCTCGCCGACCGTGTCGAAGCCGAGGCGTCCGAGGCCCTCGACCAGGTCGGCGGGCAGGCGCAGGGCCGCCACCGGCAGGTCCTTCAGCTCCCGGCCCGTGGCCCCCGGCGTGGTGACGAAGATCGCCCGGCGCGACCAGCGCGCCAGGGCGTGGGCCCCGCCCCAGCTGTCGGCGATGGCGACGGTGGCGGCAAAACCCGTGCTGGTCAGGCGCTCGCGGATGGCGATGGCCATCTTCTCCTCGCCGCCGAACAGATGGGCGCAGCCGGTGGCGTCGATGACCAGGCCGTCGGCGCCGTCGGCCGCCACGGTCGGCGAGTAGAGTTTCTGGGCCCAGAGCGCCAGCCGGTGGAGGGCGGCGGCGTCGCCGTCGGCGTCGAGGTCGTGCAGCACCAGGCCCGGGACGAGGGCGGTGGCGTGGGCCACGGCCTGGCCGAGGCGCAGGCCGGCCTGGGCGGCGGCGAGGTTCATGTGCGCAACCGCGCGCCGGCGCCCGACCCGACCGACCATGACGATCGGCGTCTCAGGCGGCGGCGCGGTCTTGCCCTGGCTCCGGCGAAGCCGGTCGGTCGGCCAGCGGGGCAGGAAGACGGAGATGACCCTTTGCGTCACAGGCTTCTATCTCAAGATCAAAGGCTTCGCCGGCGCGGCAACGGAGGAGTTCGAGGAACCAGCGGGGACGGCCGACCCCGGCGGTGGGCAGGGGCGAGGAGGGCAGGGCCGAGACCCGCCACCGCGTGGCGGCCGCCGTGGGTTGGCCAAGGTCGGCGGCGTCGGCGACCCGGCGCCATCTTCGGATGGCGATGGCCATCTGACCGCTCTTCTCGGCGGCCAGCTGCAGGCGCCGCGAGGCGGTCATCGAAAGCTTGGCGACCTCGCCGACCACGCCGGCCAAGCCCGGCCAGCGCAGGCCTTCCTCCATGCTGGCGAGAACCCCGGCCTCGTCGCCCGCCTCGGCGAAGATCACCCGGTCGGGCGGCAGGCCGTGTTGGGCTAGGGCCGGTGCGAAGAGATCGCGCTGGCGGAGACACCAGAGCAC
>CAZRPD010000152.1:0-12890 GCA_964601775.1 uncultured Caulobacter sp.
CAGCCGCCCCCAGAACGCGGGCGTCGGTGCGGATCGGCGGAGCGCCGCCGTCGTCCTTGAAGCCCGACGCCAGGGTCACGAACTTGCCCGAGCGGTCGCCCTTGGGGAACGGCTTGGCCCCCCACGACGGCGCGGCGCCGAAGGTCTTGGGCTCGATCCAGATCTGGAAGATCCGGGTCGTTTCCGGCTCCAGATTATATTCCGAGTGACGGATGCCCGTGCCCGCGCTCATCACCTGGACGTCGCCGGCCTCGGTGCGGCCCTTGTTGCCCAGATTGTCCTGGTGGGTGATGGCCCCGTCACGGACATAGGTGATGATCTCCATGTCGCTGTGCGGGTGCGGCGGGAAGCCGGTGTTGGGCGCGATCTCGTCGTCGTTCCACACCCGCAGGGCGCCCCAGTTCATGTTGCTGGGATCGTAATAGCTGGCGAACGAGAAGTGGTGCTTGGCGTTCAGCCAGCCGTGGTTGGCGCCGCCAAGCTTGTCGAAGGGTCTGCGGTCGATCATGGCTCTAGCCTTTCTTGTCTCTTCGTGAGCGCCGCGTCGGCGCGTCCTGTTGAGAGAGAAGATAGGCGGCGCTCGAAATTCTTAAATGGAAACTGTTGAAACCCATCGTTTCCAAAACTACGCTCCAACCATGTCCAAGCTTCCCGATCTTGAAGGCCTCGCCGTGTTCGCCAAGGTGGTGGAGCTGCGCTCGTTCGCCGCCGCCGCCGAGGACCTGGCGATGTCCAAGGCCACCGTCTCCAAGGCCGTCACCCGGCTGGAAGAGCGCCTGGGCGCGCGCCTGTTCAACCGCACCTCACGCCGTCTGGCCCTGACCGACGCCGGCCAGTCCCTGGTCGAGCGCGCTGCGCGCGTGCTGGCCGAGGCCCAGGCCGCCGAGGAGGAGGCCTCCCACCAGTCGGCGGCCCCGCGCGGCGTCGTGCGGATGGCCGTGCCGATGTCGCTGGGCATCACCACCCTGGGACCCGTGCTGCCGGGCTTTTTCGCACTCTACCCGGATGTCTCGGTCGACCTGCACCTGTCGGACGCCACGGTCGATCTCGTCGGCATGGGCTTCGACATGGCCCTGCGCATCGCCGACCTGCCCGACAGCTCGTTGGTCGCCAGACGCCTGCGGGCGGTCAAGCGCCACGTCGTGGCCTCGCCGGCCTATTGGGACGCCCACGGCCGGCCTGCGCACCCCGCCAACCTCGCCGAACACCGCGGCCTGACCTACGGCCACCAGGCCTCGCCCGAGACTTGGCGTTTTCAGAAAGCCCCGCACGAGGAGTCGTCGATCCGTCCGAAATCGGTGATCCGCGCCAACAACGGCGACGTCCTGGTCCCCGCGCTGGTCGCCGGCGTCGGCGTCGCGGTGCTGCCGGACTTCATCGTCGGGGAGGCCCTGGCCGCCGGAATGCTGGAGGAGGTCCTGACCGATTGGAGCGCCAGCCCGATCGCGCTGCACCTGGTGATGCCGCCCGGCGGTCCGAGACCGGCGCGGGTGGAGGCGCTGGCGGCGTACCTGGCGAAGGCGCTGAGCGGGAAGGGGTAGGGGTGGACGCCCCCAGCTCCGGAGGCGTTCAGCCCATTGGCCGCTAGCAGCCGCCGGCGCGTCGCCCTACAAGGAAGAAGGCGAACCGCGACGGCGCGCTGGCGATGTGAAAGTCAGCGCTTGATCGAGCAGTACGGATGGTCCGACGCGGCAGACACGGCCTTTGCGCCGCACGCGCGCGCTGGTCATGTTCCCGGCCGGGTCGTCGCCCAGCATCGCGACGGATATGAGGTGATCACCGACAAGGGCGTGCTGCGAGCCAAATCTTCGGGCCGCCTGTTTCACGAGGCGCGGGAGGTCGATCATCCGGCCGTGGGCGACTGGGTGGCGCTGTCGCCGGGCGTCGAGGACGCCGCCACGATTCACGCCGTCCTGCCGCGCCGTAGCGCCTTCGTGCGCCGGGCGGCCGATAGCGTCCAGACCCTTCAGGTCGTCGCCGCCAATGTCGACGTGGCCTTCGTGGTCACCTCGCTGAACGCCGATCTCAATCCGCGCCGGATCGAACGCTATCTCGCCGCCGCCTGGCAGAGCGGGGCGCGGCCGGTGGTGGTGCTGACGAAAGCCGATCTGGCCGACGATCAGCAAGGGCAGGTCGATGCGATCGCCGCTCTGGCGGCCGGCTGCCCGGTGCTGACCGTCTCGGCGCGGCGCGGCCAGGGTCTGGGCGCCCTGCTGGCCCAGGTGGCGCCGGGCGAGACCTGCGTGCTGGTCGGCTCGTCCGGCGTGGGCAAGTCCACTCTGGTCAACGCCTTCCTGGGCGAGGATCGCATGGCCACCCAGGCGATCCGCGAGGCCGATGACCAGGGCCGCCACACCACCAGCCATCGCCAGCTTGTCCTGTTGCCCGGCGGTCGCCTCATCCTCGACACGCCCGGTATTCGCGAGGTGGGCCTGATCGACGCCGAGGAAGGCCTGGGCGTGGTGTTCGACGACATCGAGCGCTTGATCCAGACCTGCAAGTTCAACGACTGCGCCCATACCGGAGAGCCTGGCTGCGCCGTGCGCGGGGCTATGGACAGCGGCGCGCTCGACCCCGCCCGCTGGGCCCACTTCAAGAAGCTCGGCGCCGAACTGGCGGCTATCGAAGCCAAGGCCGAGCGCCTCGCCAAGGATGCCGAACGCCGTCGCCTGGCCAAGCTTCAGAAAGCCTACCGCGCCAGCAAGAAGGATGCGCGAGGCGGTGACTGAGCTGCTGGGCGGACCTCATCCGGCCGGCCGACAGTCACGCCGCAGATTTAGCGCTCGCTTAAGGGCAAAGCGGGCTAGGTGAGAGTTTCCTGACTCAAGAGAGACGCCCATGCCCGCCTTCACCATCGTCACGACCAGCGCGACCCTAGGCAGCGATGCGGCGGAAGTCAGCACCCTGAGCGACGACTTCTCCAACGAGAGCGAGGCCCTGGGCTATTCCCGGCGAATGGCCGAGGAAATGGTCGGCATGGCCCATCAGCTGTCGCTGGATTTCGACTTCAGCACCGTGGGTCTCTATGACGGCGACCTGATCGACGAAGAGGTTGATCCGTCGCACGTCGCCTTCTTGGGCGCGTGGGTCCTGGACGAAGAGGGTGTCGCCTTCGTCGGGGCCGACGAGTTCCGCGAAGGCGAGGCTGGGGCCGAAGCGCCCTAGCCAAGGTCTGGCGCCGCCCATCAGTGCGCGGTCGTGGGAGCCCGCCTAGAGCCTGTCCGTTTCTGATGGAGACATCAGAAACGGATAAACAGGCTCTAATTCAAACATTTAGAGCGTAGCAGGCGCCGAAACCGCTCACACTTTCGGCTGCCACGCTCTAGCGGGTCTCCCTCACCCCGCCCGCATCGTCCACAGCTCCAGGTCCTTCTCGCGCCCGATCAGCGCCAGGCCGGAGGCGATCGACTCGAACTCGCCGCCGCTCTCGATCTTGTCCGCCCCGAACCGCCGCAGGAAGATCTCGCGCACAGCCGGGACGAACGAGCTGCCGCCGGTCAGGAAGACGCGGTCGACGCCGGTTTCGGTGAGGCCTGCGCTGTCCAGGGCCTGGGCGACGGCGGTTTCGATGGCGGTCAGTTCGGGCTTGATCCAGGCTTCGAACTCGCTGCGCTGGACGGGCTTTTCGATCGCGACCGAACCGGCCTCGAAGCGGAAGGTGGCTTCCGTCTGGCTGGACAGCGCTTCCTTCAGGGCCGAGACCGAGCGGTAGAGGGCGTATCCGTGGTTGCCGTCCAGCACCTCGATCAGGGCGGCGATCTTGTCGGGCTCGACGGCGGTGCGCTCCAGGGCGCGGATGTCGCGCATGTCCTTGGAGGCGCGCAGCAGGGCCAGCTGATCCCAGCGGGCGAAGGCGGCGTAGTAGCGCTGCGGGATCGGCAGGCTGTTGGAGAACGAGCGGTACTCCGAACCCTTGCCCAGCTCCGGCGAGACCAGCTGGTCGATGATCCGGTAGTCGAAGGCGTCGCCAGCGACGCCGACGCCCGAGCGCGACAGCGGCGTGGAGCGCAGCGTGCCGTCGGCCTCGCGCTCGAAGCGGACCAGCGAGAAGTCGGAGGTGCCGCCGCCGAAGTCGGCGACCAGCACGGTGGCGTCCTGCTTCAGCTGGCGGGCGAAGAAGAAGGCCGCGCCGACGGGCTCGTAGGCGTAGCGGATATCCTCGAAGCCCAGGCGCTTGAACGCTTCCTCGTAGCGGTTCAGGGCCAAGGTCTCGTTGGGCGAAGAGCCGGCGAAGGTCACCGGGCGGCCGACGATGATGCGCGGGGGCAGGGCGTCCATCTGGCCGGCGGCGTGGTCCTTCAGCCGCAGCAGGAAGGCGGCCAGCAGGTCCTCGAACAGGTAGCGCTTGTTGAGGATGCGGGTCTCGGTGAAGGCCGCCGAGGCCGCGAAGGTCTTGAACGACTGGATGAACCGCGTTTCCAGCGGGTCTTCCAGGTAGGATTCGATGGCCCAGGGACCGGCCTCGACGACGCGCTCGTTGACCCCGCCCGCCTCGCCCTGGACGCTGTGGAAGCTGAGCGCGGAGCGGAAGGCGAACAGGTCGCGGTTGTCCAGCTGGAAGCGGACCAGCCTGGCGGCGTCGTCGCCGAAGGTCAGCGACACGACGGTGTTGGTGGTGCCGAAGTCGACGCCGATGGTCGACGGCTTAGGGGTGGCCGTCATTGCGGGCTCGATCGTTCTGGGAGGCGGGGCGAGCGTCGTACCGTCTCTCCGACGAAGGTCAAGTGACGAGCGCCTTAAGGCCACATTTACCGTCCCGGCTGGACCCTTCGCACCAACGGTCGGCGAACACGATTCGACCTGACACCGGTTTCTCCGGGGCTAGGGTACAGGGGGCGTACGGCGATGAAGCTCGACGATCTGAAGATCTCGTCCAAGGTTCTCCTGCCGGCCGCCGTGCTGGCGATCGCCACCGTCGCTTGCGCGGGCCTGGGCGTCTGGCAGCAGAAGCGCGCGGAGGCGGCGACGCAGGTGCTGGTCGCCCAGCGCTCGCCGGCCGAAATCCAGTCGGCCCGCTTCCTGCGCCGGATCAGCATGATGGGCTACGCCGCCCACCGGGTGGTGACCTATGACGGGGCCTCCGAACAGGCCGGCGCGGCGTCGCAGGAGCTGGACAAGGTCCATGCCGAGGGCGCCGAGAGCCTGGACAAGATCACCGCCGTCGATCCCTCGACCGCCGACTACACCGCTGGCGTCAAGACCAAGCTGGACGCGGCCTATGCCGACGCTCGTTCGGCCGCCGACTTGGGCCTGAAGAACGACGACGCCGGCGCGGCGGGCGTGCTGGCGCGGCTGGACCCGGCCATCGACGCCCTGGCCAAGGAGGGCAAGGCCTGGGGCGACGTCTACAACAAGGAGACGGCCGCCATGGTCGAGCAGGCCGGCCAGTCGGCCGCCGCCGGCTCGTGGCTGACCCTGCTGTTCGGCCTGGGCGCGGCCGCCTGCGGCATGGGCTTCGCGCTCTATATCGGCTCGTTCAAGATCTCGCGGCCGGTGCGGTCGCTGTCGCGGACCATGACCGGCCTGGCCGACGGCCAGCTGGACGTCGCGGTCGTCGGGGCAGGGCGCCAGGACGAGGTCGGGCTGATGGCCCGCGCCGTCCAGGTGTTCAAGGACAACGCCGTGGCCCTGCGCACGGCCCAGGCCGAGCAGGCCCGCGCCAGCGCCGCCGCCGAGAACGAACGAGCGCACGGCGAGGCGGTCTCGTCGGCCGCCGCGCGCGAGCAGGCCTTCGTGATGAAGCGGCTGGCGGGGGCCCTGTCGCGGCTGTCGAACGGCGACCTGACCGTGCGGGTCACGGACGCTTTCCCCTCGGCCTATGAGGCCGTGCGGACGGACTTCAACGCCGCCATCGCCCAGCTGGACGAGGCCATGAGCGGCATCGTCGCCGTGGTCGGGACCGTGGGCTCCAGCGCCGACGAGATCGCCGCCGCCGCCGACAACACCGCCCGCCGCAGCGAGCAGCAGGCCGCCAGCCTGGAAGAGACCGCCGCGGCGCTGGACGAGATCACCGCCACTGTCCGCCGCGCCTCGCAAGGGGCCGGCGAGGCCAGCCGTGTGGTCACCGCCACCCGCGCTGACGCCGAGACCTCCGGCCGCGTGGTGCGCGGCGCGGTGGCGGCGATGACCGGCATCGAGCAGTCCTCGGCCCAGATCAGCAACATCGTCGGCGTGATCGACGAGATCGCCTTCCAGACCAATCTTCTGGCCCTCAACGCCGGGGTCGAGGCCGCCCGGGCCGGCGACAGCGGCAAGGGCTTTGCTGTCGTCGCCCAGGAGGTGCGGGCCCTGGCCCAGCGCTCGGCCGACGCGGCGCGGGAGATCAAGAGCCTGATCGCCGCCTCGACCCAGCAGGTCGACGAGGGCGTGCGGCTGGTCGGCCAGACCGGCGAGGCGCTGGACGGCATCGTGCTGAAGGTCGGCGAGATCGACGCCCTGGTGTCGGAACTGGCCAGCTCGGCCAGCGAGCAGGCGCGGGGGCTCAACGAGGTCAACACCGCCGTCAACCAGATGGACCAGGGCGTGCAGCAGAACGCCGCCATGGTCGAGCAGTCCACCGCCGTCAGCCACGCGCTGAAAGGCGAGATCGCCGGCCTCGTGCGGATGATCGGCCGCTTCGAGGTCAGCCAGGCGGCGCGGCCGCAGATCGCCTCGCGACCGGGCCATCGCCGCGCGGGCTGATTGACTTCCGGCGCTTGCTCGGCTCGAACGGGGCCGAGCAAGTGATGGGAAGACCTTGGAAAACTACGACGTTCTGGTGATCGGCGCAGGCGCGGCCGGCATGATGTGCGCCATCGAGGCCGGCAAACGTGGGCGCTCGGTGCTGGTGGTCGACCACGCCAAGGCCCCCGGCGAGAAGATCCGCATCAGCGGCGGCGGGCGGTGCAACTTCACCAACACCGGCGCCAGCATCCACAACTTCCTGTCGGCCAATCCGAAGTTCGCCCTGTCGGCCCTGCGCCGCTATCGGCCGAAGGACTTCATCGCCTTGGTCGAGCGCTACGGCATCGCCTATCAGGAGAAGACCCTGGGGGAGCTCTTGTGCGACGGCTCGGCCAAGCAGATCATCGACATGCTGCTGACCGAGATGAAGGCCACTGGCGTCAAGCTGCGGCTGGAGACGACCGTGCAGGGCGTGGACAAGAGCGACGCCGGCTATGAGGTCGAACTGTCGTCCGGCATGGTGCGCTGCGCCTCGCTGGTGGTCGCCAGCGGCGGCAAGTCGATCCCGAAGATGGGCGCGACGGGCCTGGGCTACGACATCGCCCGGCAGTTCGGGCTGAACCTGATCGAGACCCGTCCGGCCCTCGTGCCGCTGACCTTCGAGGCCGGCATGCTGGCGCGGCTTGTGCCGCTATCGGGCGTGGCGCTGGACGCCGTGGTGGCTCGCGGCAAGACCAGGTTCCAGGAGGGCATGCTGTTCACGCACCGCGGCCTGTCGGGCCCCTCGATCCTGCAGATCTCGTCCTATTGGCGCGAGGGCGACGAGATCCGGGTCGACATGGCGCCGGGCGTCGACGCCCTGGCGGCGCTGAAGGCGGCCCGCACGGCCACGCCGCGCCAGGCGGTGGCCACGGTGCTCTCGACCCTGCTGCCCAAGCGCGTGGCGCAGATCATCGCCGACGAGGAAGCCGCCGGCAAAGGCAACATCGCCGACTGTTCGGACAAGGTGCTGGGCGGACTGGCCACGGCGGTCAACGCCTGGACCTTCAAGCCGGTGGGCTCGGAAGGCTATCGCACGGCGGAAGTGACACTGGGCGGGGTCGACACCGAAGCGCTGGACTCGCGCACCCTGGAGGCCAAGGCCGTCCCGGGGCTCTATTTCATCGGCGAGGTGGTCGACGTCACCGGCTGGCTGGGCGGCTATAACTTCCAGTGGGCCTGGGCGTCGGGGTGGAGCGCGGGCCAGAGCGTCTAAGACGGTAGATGCTCCCCCGCAGCGCGGGGGAGCATCTTCTTCGATCTACTTCTTCTTAAACGGCTTACCGGCCGGCTTGCCGTCAAAGCTCTTGGCCTTGAAGGGTTTGGGCCCCTTGAAAGGCTTGCCGGCGCCCGCGTCGTCGCGCTTACCGGCATAGGGCTTGGGCGTGTAGGCCTTCGCGCCGGCGGTGTTGTCGCCGAAGGCCTTCTTGAACGGCTTCTTGGGGCCATCGCCGTCCGCGCGCGGGGCGCGG
Source organism: uncultured Caulobacter sp. (assembly GCA_964601775.1). Lineage (GTDB taxonomy): Bacteria > Pseudomonadota > Alphaproteobacteria > Caulobacterales > Caulobacteraceae > Caulobacter. Next base: position 8,175 of record CAZRPD010000152.1, read on the forward strand.
GGCTTGAACTCGCGGGCCGGGGCAGCGCCATCGGCCGCCTCGTGGCGGGGCTTGAAGGCGCGCTTGGGAGCGCCTTCGCTGTCCTGCGGCGAGTACGGACGCGGCGCATCGTTGTCGCGCGGGGCCCGCGGCTTGAATTCACGCGGCTTGTAGTCGCCCTTGGGCTCTTCGCCACGGCCATAGGGCTTGGCGTTGCTGACGCCGTCGTCGCCATAGCTGGACGGACGCGGCGTGTGATCGCGCGAGCCCGGAGCGTTGGCGCGCGGCGAACGCGGCGCGTCATCGCGAGGGGCGCGCGGCTTGAATTCGCGCGGCGCGGCGTTGTCGCGCGGCGCATATTCGCGGCGCGGACCGGCTTCGCGAGCGGCCGGGGCCGTGGTCGGGGTGATCGAGACGTCTTCGCGGACGGTCGACTGCACCGCCGCGCCGAACTTCGTCGACGCCTCGGCCGAGATCTCGAACTTGGTGTCGTAGTCGAAGATCCGGATCGAGCCGATGTCCTTCTTGGTGATGTGGCCCAGGCGGCAGATCATCGGGATCAGCCACTTCGGGTCGGCGTTGCCGCGACGGCCGACGCTGATGCGGAACCACTCCGAGCCGTCCATGCTGACGCGCGGTTCGCGCTCGGGACGGCCGGCGAAGTCGCGGTCGCCGCCAAACTCGCGGGGCTCGCGCGGTTCACGCGACCGCGGACCGGGATCGGCGCCGTGGCGCGGGTCTTCGTAGATCTCTTCCGGGGCCGGCAGCTTGGCGCGGCGGGTGCGGATCAGGGCGGCGGCGATTTCCAGCGGCGTGCGCTTGGCCAGCATGGCCTCGGCCAGGGCGGCGTCTTCCTCGACCGGCGCTTCGTTGAAGATCGGGTCTTCGAGCAGGCGCTCGGTGTCCTTGATACGGATTTCGTCGGCGGTCGGGGCGCCGCCCCACTGGCCTTCGACGCCGGCGGCCATCAAGAGCTGCTCGGCCTTGCGGCGGCGGGTGTAGGGGACGACCAGGGCCGAAACGCCCTTCTTGCCGGCCCGGCCGGTGCGGCCCGAACGGTGCAGAAGCGTCGCCTTGTTGACCGGCAGTTCGGCGTGGATGACCAGGCCCAGGTCGGGCAGGTCGAGGCCGCGGGCGGCGACGTCGGTGGCGACGCAGACGCGGGCGTGGCCGTCGCGCAGGGCTTGCAGGGCGTCGGCGCGTTCGCGTTGCGACAGCTCGCCCGACAGGCCCACGACGTCGAAGCCGCGCTCGCGCAGCTTGCTGTGCAGCGAACGGACGCTTTCACGGGTGTTGGCGAATACCAGCGCGCCGGGGCTTTCGAAATAACGCAGCAGGTTGACGACCGCGTGCTCGACCTCGTTGGGCGCCACGCGCACGGCGCGGTATTCGATGTCGCGGTGCGGCTCGTTGCGGCCGATGGTGTCGATGCGGATGGCGTCGTTCTGATAGCTCTTGGCCAGTTGCACGATCTCGCGCGCCAGGGTGGCCGAGAACAGCAGGGTCCGGCGCTCGGCCGGGGCGGCGTCGAGGATGAACTCCAGGTCCTCGCGGAAGCCCATGTCGAGCATCTCGTCGGCCTCGTCGAGGACGGCGACCTTCAGCTCCGACAGGTCCAGGTGGCCGCGCTCGATGTGGTCGCGCAGACGGCCCGGGGTGCCGACGACGATGTGGGCGCCGTAGTTCAGGGCGCGCTGCTCACGACGGGCGTCCATGCCGCCGACGCAGTTGACGACCACGGCCATCGACTGGGCGTACAGCCAGGTCAGCTCGCGATTGACCTGGATGGCCAGTTCGCGGGTCGGGGCGATGACCAGGCACAGCGGCGCGCCGGCGCGGCCGAAGATCTCTTCGTCACCCAGCAGGGTGGGGGCGGCGGCGAGACCGAAAGCGACGGTCTTGCCCGAGCCGGTCTGGGCGCTGACCAGCAGGTCGCGGCCTTCGGCGTCGGCTTCCAGCACGGCGGCTTGGACGGGGGTGGGCTCGGCGTAACCCTGAGCGGCGAGAGCCCGCTCGAGAGCGGGGTGGGAAGCGGGGAAGGGCATCTTGGTCCAGTTCATCTGCGGCCACGCACACAAAAACGCGCGGCTCGCGCCAATGACCAAATCGGGCCCCTACCTGAACGTCGGAACGTTCGTCCTCGGACCGCTTCTTGGTCTAATCCAACGAAAATAGCCCCCTCCGCGACGGAAGGGGGCTCGATACGCAGTCTTATGAGGGCGCGCCGGACCAGAAAGCAAGGGCTGCGGCGTATTTGTCGCGGTTCAGGCCAGGCCTGTGTCTTCCGTGTGACGGCCGGCCAGCTCACCAGCCAGGCGCGCGACGCCGGCGGTCAGCAGGCCCAGCATGGCCATCATCAGGGCTTCGGCCAGGCCCGGGGCCAGGATCGGCAGGCTGGGCGTGACGCCGATATTGGCGATGCCCACGGCGCCGGCCAGCAGGGTGTAGGCGGCGGCCGCGAAACCCAGGGGCAGGGCGCCACGGGCGATGGCGTTCAGCCAGCGGGTGTGGGGTCGGATCACGGCGATGGCTGGGGCGGCCAGCAGGCCGGCGACCAGCAGCAGGGCGATCAGCTTCACCGGAATGGCGGCGTCGTCGAACACCGACAGCAGGGTCAGCGGCTGCTCGCGTGGCGCGGCGAGGGCGGGCGTGGCCAGCAGGGCGACGCCCGCAGCGAGGATTGTCAGGTGACGTAGGTGCATGGGTGAGCTCCGAAAGTGATTACGGGTGTAAAATCATGAGATGAAGTTACGTTCGTAATTCTTGAAGTCAATCCCCTTGGGAGGTGAGCGTTGAAGTCCTCTCTCTTTGATAGAAAACAGCTTGTCATCCCGGCCGCAGCGTAGCGGAGAGCCGGGACCCAGGGGCCAGCGCACTGCGGTTACCCCTGGGGCCGGGTCGGCTTCGCCGTGGTTGGAGGCAAAGGGATGTGTCTTAGCCTGTAGTGGCTCGTCCTCTCCGACCTCTGGAGCTTGTCGGAAACGGCAGGACCTGGGTCCTGGTAAGGCCTTAACAGGGCCACCCGACGGGACGTTGACGGATAACGGTCGCGCGGAGCGTTCGGGCTTCGTCGAAACGGTATCAACTCTACAAACTTCCGGACGCTGTCCGGCGCTCCGCAGCCCTTTCCATGACTTCAGCGGCGAAGCCGTGCGTCCTTCGAGGCCCGCTGCGCGGGCACCTCAGGATGAGGAGCTATGTACAAATTTCCTCATCCTGAGGTGCGCGGCGAAGCCGAGCCTCGAAGGACGCAGGGAGGGGCCGACTCCTACAACGTCAACCCGTACAGCCTCCGGTCACGCCGCTCGCCATCCCGATGCACAGCGCCCTTCAGATAGCCTTCGGCCTTGAAGCCAAGCTTTTCCATCAGGCGTTCGGCGCGGTTGTCGCCGACGTGCAAGCTGGCGACCAGGCTCTTGAGGCCGTTGCTGGCGGCGTGGGCGAGCAGGGCGCTGACGGCCTCGGCGCCGAAGCCATGGCCCCAACCGTCGCGGGCGATCACGAAGCGGATCTCGGCCCGCTCGTGGCGCTTGTCGATGTCGATGAATTCGCAATAGCCCAGGAACGCGCCGCTGGTCGTATGGCGGATGGACCAGTACGCGGCGTCGCCGGCCGTCATCTCGTCGACCTGGGCGGCGACTCGGCTGGTGACCTCGTCGGGATCCTCGATCGGCTCCTGGTCCAGGTTGGCCATCACCTCGGCGTCGCTGAAGAACGGATAGATCAGGGGCGCGTCTTCAGGCTTCAGGGGGCTGAGCGACAGGCGTTCGGTTTCGAGGATCATGCGGTCCGGAAGCTATGCTTGAGGGCTGCCTGGGAAATCGGGTCAGGTCTTGTGTTCTGGGGTAAGCTTCCCAGCTATGGCGCGGAGCCGGCTCTAGTGGTAGAGGGGCCGCTTCGTTTTTCGCGCGGCTTTTTGACCGCGCCCGGATCGAGAACACATTCGCATGCTTATCGGCGTCCTGCTGGCCATCAACATCGTCGTCTGCCTCGGCCTGATCGGGGTGGTGCTGCTGCAGCGCTCCGAAGGCGGTGCGCTGGGCATGGGCGGCGGCAACTCGGGCAGCTTCATGACCGCCCGCGGGGCCGGCGACCTCCTGACCCGCATCACCTGGATCCTCTTTTCGATCTTCCTGGTGATCAGCCTGGTTCTCACCATCCTGACCGGCCGCAACAACAGCGGCGGCTCGATCGTGGATCGCCTGGATATGCAGAACCTCGACTCCAAGACGCTGAACGCGCCGGCCGCCCCGGCCCCCAACGCGCCTGCGCCGACGGGGACGACGCCGTCGAACGCTCAGCCGGGCGCCATCCAGGCTCCGACGCCGCAGTTCAACCTGCCGGCCGCTCAGACGGCTCCGGCCGCGCCCGCAGCGCCGGTCCCCACGGCGCCGGCCGAGCAGCCCAAGCCCTAACGTCTTCTCGCGAAGGCACTCCACCGACCCCCGAGGGCGACCTCGGGGGTTTAATCTTGTTGATGAACGCAGGTCTTTCTCCCGGCGTCGTCGAATCACGGGTAATCTGATCGCCCATGACGCGGTACATTTTCATCACCGGCGGCGTGGTTTCCTCGCTCGGCAAAGGTCTGGCCTCGGCGGCGCTTGGCGCGCTGCTGCAAGCACGCGGCTATTCGGTCCGCCTGCGTAAGCTCGACCCCTATCTCAACGTCGATCCGGGCACGATGAGCCCGTATCAGCACGGCGAGGTCTTCGTGACCGACGACGGGGCCGAGACCGA
>CAZRPD010000153.1:0-6423 GCA_964601775.1 uncultured Caulobacter sp.
ATTGGCTAGGCCCAAAATGGGGACGCCCCCAGGGGTGTTCAGGGCAGGGCTTAAGGCTTGGCGCCGAACGCCTTGGCCAGGGCGTCGGCGTCGATCCCGTCCAGCTCCAGGCGCTTGAGCCGGGCGGTCTCGCCCGACGCCAGCCGCACGGCCGAGCGTGGGATCTTCAGGGTCTTGGCCAGAAAGGCGGTCAGGGCGGCGTTGGCCGCCCCGTCCACCGGCGGGCTGGCTACCCGCACCTTCAGATAGGGCCGGCCGCCCGCGCCCAGCGCCCAGCCGTCGACCGCGTCGCGGCCGCCCCGGGGCGTCAGGCGGACGGCCAGAACCTCCAAGGCTAGCCCAGCAGGTTCAGCAGCGTGCCCTGCAGGGCCGGCAGGATGAACAGCTGAACGCCGCGCAGCAGCAGCAGCACGATGATCGGGCTGATGTCGACACCGCCGATCGACGGGATGATCCGGCGGAACGGGGCCAGGATCGGGTCGGTGATCCGGTCCAGGAACGTGGCGACATTGTAGACGAACTGGTTGCGGCGATTGATGACCTCGAACGCGAACAGCCAGCTCAGGATCGCCGAGATGACGATGGCCCACCACAGCAGGTCGAGCAGAGCGTTCAGGATGAAGAAGACGAGATTGATGATCGGGGCCATGGGACTTCCGTGGTGACGCCGAAGCTTCTTGCCGCGCCCAGGCGGGACTTACAAGGCGTTGTAACAACCCCGCTTGACGTCCGGCCAAAGGGGCCGTATCTCCGCCGCTCCTTGGGGCCGTAGCTCAGATGGTAGAGCGCCTCGTTCGCAATGAGGAGGTCAGGGGTTCGATTCCCCTCGGCTCCACCAAGGATCCCATTTAAGTTATTGTAATCGCACGCTTATCGGGAGCGGGCACTGGGCCGTGCCCACATTTTTCCCCACACAATGTTTGGGCTGGGGCGGCACAAGGTGGCGCGTGGCGAGCTCCGTTGGGATTGGGCTCAGATTAGCCAGCCAACTTCACAATGAGACCCCGTTCGCGCAAGGATCTTCCAAAGTGCCGTGAGCGATCCGTGACAACATGACGCCCGCAAAAGACGTCATTTCCTAAGGCCAAGCTTACAATTGGCTAGGAGTCTGTAACAATTAATCCGAAATTAGAGCCTGCAAGATCATCTCATGATCATGGACGCGCTCACGTCGCAAACTTCAGTAAGTGAAGCTGAAGCCTTTGACATCGAGGCGGGCTGGTCGCGCTTGGCCGCCGGCGAACGGGGCTTGCGCGCGCCTGGCGGCACAGCGGCGGAACGTGCGTTCAATCAAATCGCCGCTCAGCTGGAGGCTTCGGCGCTCAGTGCGACAGGCGCTGCGAGCGTCAGGGACTTTGCCGGCGACACTAGCGGCTATGTCGCCGCAATGTCGATCAGGGGCCTGAGCCACCTGCGCCGTGAGCTGGGGTCTTCTGTCGCCGACCGCATTATCGCTCAAACGACCGAACGGCTAAAAGCCCTGCTGCCAGAATCGCGCCTTGGGCGCGTCGGCCGGGCGGGCTTAGAGTTTGGCTTTAGCGCTGCTGACGAAGCTGACGCAGCTGCCGCGTTGGCCAGGCTCGAAGCCGCCTTTGAGCAGCGGTTGCACGTCGATGGCCAGGTGTTTGATCTCGAGGTCGTCATCGGATTCGCCAGCCGCGCGCGGCATGGTGAATATGCTGCCGACTGCGCCGCCGACGCGTTGATAGAGGCCCAAGCCAAAGGACGCGGGGTTATGCTCTATCGTGAGGCTGACCTTCAGCAGGCCGCCGAGGCCAGCGCCATGTTGCGCGACCTGCGGGCGGCTCTGGCAGGCGACGGCCTATCGCTCGTCTATCAGCCCAAGCTGCATGTCACCTCCCAATCGGTTCTTTCCGTCGAGGCCTTGCTGCGGTGGCGTCATTCCTCGAAAGGCTGGATCTCGCCAGAGCTCTTCATCGGTTTGGCGGAGGAAACCGGCTTGATCGCCGACGTAACCCGATGGGTGGTGCGCAAAGCCCTCTCGGATCAAGCCTGGCTTGCCGGTTCAGGGAAACCGGTCACTGTCTATCTGAACCTTTCTGGCCGCCTCCTTGCGGATGTTTCGTTTTGCGCCTGGATCCTGGAGACGGTGCGCCAGTTCGATGACTGCGCTCTAGGACTGGAGATCACCGAGACTGCGGTGATCGACGACCCCGAGCGTGCGCTGGCGAACCTGCAATTACTGGTGGGCGCCGGCCTGAAGATCGCCATCGACGACTACGGCTCAGGCCTGTCGTCGCTCTCTTATCTGAAGCAGATGCCCGCCCACGAGTTGAAGATAGACAAGATGTTCATCTCGACGCTGACGTCTAGCCACCGTGATCCGCTATTGGTTCGCTCGACTATCGACGTCGCCCATGCGCTAGGCATGGAGGTGACAGCGGAAGGTGTCGAAACGGCCGGGGTGCTGGCTCTGCTTCGTGTGATGGGATGCGATCACATCCAGGGCTACTTCGTCTCCAAACCGCTGGAGCTTTCAGCGCTTGCCGACCTGTTGGGCGACAAGGACTTCGGTTCGGCGTTCGCTCGCCAAGCCTTGCCGTTCAAGCTGCCAAGGGCGTCCACACAAGGTATGGCCGGATAAGTCCTGGCGATACTGTCGGAAAGTCGACAGTATCATAAGGGATTGTCCAAGCTCGCGTTTCGGTCGATGAACGCAGCAGCCAGTATTGGGAGTTTGGAATTGCGGATTTTGTTCGTCGAAGACGACGCCATGAACCGCAGAGTGGTTCGGGACATGTTGTCGGTCGCGGGCTTAGATTTGGCCGAGGCCCCGGAAGCCGAGACCGGTCTTCGCATGATCGAAAACAACGACTACGACCTGATCTTGATGGACCTGCGTATGCCTGGGATGGACGGCCTGACCGCCATTCGCGCTATTCGGGCTCGAGACGACGCCAAGGCCTATCTGCCGATCGTCGTCGTTACTGCGGACATGGCCTCGGATATCCGTCACCAGTGCCTGACCGCAGGCGCCGACGACGTCATGATGAAGCCGGTCGCGATGGAAAACCTGTTCGACACGATCGGGAGAGCCATCGCCGAACGAGGGGACCAAACGCTGATCTAGGTTAGAACGACGCAGAGATCGCGGCGAAGACGCGCCAGTCTTTGTCGCCTGTCTCGTAGGGGGTGCGGGTCAAGGGTTTGGCTGCCTCGATGCGTGCGGTGACCTTGTTGTTCACAGTTACCCGCAGACCGCCGCCGGCTGACGAGAAGGCCGCCGAGCGCAGGCTGTAGACTGAGGGTGTGTTCCACACCTTGGCGCCATCGACGAAGGCGTAGGCTTGAACGAAGCTAACCGGCCCGGACTTCTTCGGCGCGACGCCATAGCGCAGCTCGGCCATCGCCCCGACGCCGCTGTCACCCGAGATCTCCGCGTAATTGTAAGCCCGACCATACGGTAGGCCGCCCGGAGCGAACTCCTCCGACAGCAGCAGGTGGTTGGGGCTCCATTGGGCATCGGTTGAGACGTAGATTCCCATCCGCTTGCCAAGGTCGCGATAGTGGCTGACGCCGACATTGACCTTCCAGAAGCCGCCATCGGCATCGAAACGCGAGTGGCTGCGGCTGGGCGTGCGCGTGGCGCCAAGAACCTGGAGTCCGCGCGACACTTGGGCATATCCGCTAACCGAAGAGTGGTTCGTGCCGCTGTCCGCCTGAATCGAGGCCCGCGCGACCCGCAGATCGTCACTGTAGGCCCCACCGTTGCGGTAGGACTGTTCGACGTGCCGGCCGTCCAGCGCGACCGCAGCCCAGACAGCTGTTTTGCGGTCACGGACGATCGGATGGGCCAGGCGGAGGCTGACAGCCTGGCTCTCTGTGCCGACGGTATTGTTCTGAGGAGCGCTGCCTTGGCGCGACCGAGAGGCCGAAGCGCCGACGCGCAGGCGTGTTTCGCCCGCCAGCGGCGCTCCGTAGGCCAAGTCGGCCTGGACGTACTCGCCTGGATCGTTGGGTACGGTCATTACCGACAGCGCCAGCTGGTCACCCGCCGCGACGACACCGTTGCGGGCTAGGCGGACGTTGGCCTGCACCGGCCCCAGCGATCGCGCGCCACGGTTATCGACGTAGATGCTGCCGGTCCAGCGCTTGAGGCCGGCGACGACGACCAGCTTATGGCGGGCCGGATCGTCGAGATTGGGCTCGATGCGCGAACTGGGGCGCACCCCTGGAAGATCGCGCGCCAGGGTTAGGCGGCGCTCCAGGTCTGCCAGGCGCAGGGGGCGTCGGCCCGCTACGCCGTCGAGCAAGACCTCCACAGCAGGAGCCGCGTCGCCCGTGACTTCGATCTGGTCGATGTAGCCTTCGTAGACTCGGATACGGGCGTGACCGCCCGGGACCTGCGGCGGCACGACAGCGCGCGACAGGAAGTAACCGTCCGCGCGATACTTGTCAGTGATGGCCTGGGCGATCTTGACCAGGTCTTCCATGGCCACTTCACGGGCCAGATAGTCGGAATAAAGCGGAGCCAGCTGCTTCAGCGGATACGCGCTCACGCCGTCAATGGTCAGGCCGGTCAGGACGAAACGTTCGCTGGACTGGGCCTTCGCGGGCAGTTGCTGGGCAAGGGCCGGCGTTGAAATACTGATCGTCGCAAGAACAGTCGAGATCAAGCATGCGCACAACCTGCGGAAGGCTATGTCGGATAGCAGACGCTTAGCGTTCGTTATAAGATGTCCCACAATGAAACCAGTGACATGGATAGATAAATCCACCGTTAAGGTCGCTTCGAAACTACGGAAGTTAGGAGAGATTTAGCTTCGTGGGTTTAGACCTGACCAACTACATCGACTGGCATGTATAGAGGTAATACCATGGGTCTGACCCGTATGGCCGTCGCGGTTTCAGCGATTGCTCTAACCGCTACGAGCGCTTTCGCGGCGGACTGGAAGCTGGTGGAAGTCGCGGGCGTCGTCCGTGTAGCAGCCCCAGGCAAGGCGCCATCGCCCGCGGTAGCCGATCAGGTCCTACCGGTTGGGAGCATGGTCACCACAGCCGCAGGCGGCCGCGCTGCGCTGTTCAATGGTAAGCAGCGCATTACCCTTGGCCCCAACAGCCGCATGTCGGTAGCGCCCGAGTCGAACGATGGTATGACCCGGGTCATGCAGGATTTGGGTTCGATCCTGTTCCAGGTCGACAAGAAGCCTTCGCAGCACTTCCGCGTCGAGACTCCGCTACTGGCCGCCGTCGTGAAGGGCACCACCTTCACCGTGAACGTCGAGATGGGGGCCGACTCCGTGCACGTCGCCGAAGGCCTGGTCGAGGTTCACGCTAACCAGGGCAGCGCGACGCGCGATGTGGGAGCTGGCGCCACGGGCGTGGTTTCCAAGGCCGCGCCCGAGCAGCTCAATGTCGAAACGCCGCGCGCAAGTGTGGACGCACCTCTGCCCGCACAGACCGTGTCGCTGGACTACGGCGCGGTGTCGGGGGGACTTGTCGAAGGTCCTGGGATGGCCAGTTCGGGCGCGGCTGCGCCTATGGCGCCGACGGCGAACATGGTCGCCTCTACGGCTGCCGAAGGTCCGGTCTCGTCGGGCAGCGGAACCCCGTCCGCGCCGATCGTCCACGTCAGCCTCGCCGCCAGCGGCGACATCGCCAGCCCAGCCGCTGGCGCAGACGGTTCGGGACGCCCTGGTACGGCGACGGAAGACCTGGGCCATACCGGCGGCACTACCGGATCGAACACAGGTGCGAGCGCCGGCAACGGTAATGGCGACAGCGCCTCGAACGGGAACGGTCAGGGCAACGGCAATTCCGGTAACAACGGGAACGGTCAGGGCAGCGGCAACGCCGGCGGCAATGGCAATGGCAATGGCAACGGGAACTCGGGCTCGAACGGGAACGGTCAGGGCAACGGCAGTTCCGGCGACAACGGCAACTCCGGGAACAGCGGCCAGGGCCAGGGCAACGGCAACGCCGGCGGCAGTGGCAACGGGAGCTCGGGCTCGAACGGGAACGGCCAGGGCAACGGCAATTCCGGTAACAACGGGAACGGCAACTCCGGGAATAACGGGAACGGTCAGGGCAGCGACAACGCCGGCGGCAATGGCAACGGGAACTCGGGCTCGAACGGGAACGGTCAGGGTAACGGCAGTTCCGGCGACAACGGCAACTCCGGGAACAGCGGCCAGGGCCAGGGCAACGGCAACGCCGGCGGCAGTGGCAACGGGAACTCGGGCTCGAACGGGAACAGTCAGGGCAACGGCAGTTCCGGCGACAACGGCAACTCCGGGAACAGCGGCCAGGGCCAGGGCAACGGCAACGCCGGCGGCAGTGGCAACGGGAACTCGGGCTCGAACGGGAACAGTCAGGGCAACGGCAGTTCCGGCGACAACGGCAACTCCGGGAACAGCGGCCAGGGCCAGGGCAACGGCAACGCCGGCGGCAGTGGCAACGGGA
>CAZRPD010000153.1:6523-12786 GCA_964601775.1 uncultured Caulobacter sp.
CCGGGAACAGCGGCCAGGGCCAGGGCAACGGCAACGCCGGCGGCAGTGGCAACGGAAACTCAGGCTCGAACGGGAACGGTCAGGGCAACGGCAGTTCCGGTGACAACGGCAACTCCGGGAACAGCGGCCAGGGCCAGGGCAACGGAAACGCCGGCGGCAGTGGCAACGGAAACTCAGGCTCGAACGGGAACGGTCAGGGCAACGGCAGTTCCGGTGACAACGGCAACGGCAACTCCGGAAACAGCGGCCAGGGCCAGAGCAATGGCAACGTGACCTCGGGCTCGAACGGGAACGGCAACTCCGGAAACAACGGCCAAGGTCAGGGCAACGGCAACTCCGGCGACAATGGATCTACGGGCAACGGCAAACCCAAGGGCTAAGTCTTGATCGAGATTAAAACGATCTTTGGCGCGCGCCTGCGGTCGGCGATTGGCGTGGCGCTGGTTACGGCGTGCGCGGCGCTTGCCGCTCAGGTCGGGGCCCTGCATCCGCTGGACGACGCTCTTTCGCAGTGGCGCTTCCAGCTGCTCAAGCGGCCGCCCAGCGCAACGCTGACCGTCGTCGAGATCGACGCCGAGAGCCTGCGCGCTGCTGGAACCTGGCCCTGGGGCCGGGACCGTTTCGCGCGGGTAATCGACAATCTGAACGGCGCAGGCGCCAAGGTCGTCGGACTAGACGTCGATTTCAGCGCCCGCTCTTCGGTCGCCGCCGACGAGACGCTCGCCGCGACCGTCCGGCGCTGGCCGGGCCAAGTCATCATGCCGACTTTCATCCAGGCCGGCCGAGGTCCTGACGTCCGCACGATCAGTACCCGCCCGTTAGACGCCCTGACTGAGGATGTCGTGCTGGCTAGCGTCAACGTTCCGGTCGACGCCGATGGGCGTGTGCGGCGCTATAAGTTGGGGTTCGACACCCCCGCCGGCCCGCGTCCCTCGATGGCGGCAACGCTGCTGGGCCGCTCTCCGGACTCGGGCGAATTCCTGATCGACTATGGCTTCAACGCCAACGCCGTGCCCAGGATCAGTTTCAAGGACGTCTACGCCGGCAAGTTCGATCCGAATTTGGTCCGTGGCCGCAACGTCCTAATCGGCTCGACGGCCATCGAACTGGGCGACCAGTTCGCCACGCCTAAGGGCGGGATCATGCAGGGCGTGTATGTCCACGCCCTGGCTTATGAAAGCCTTCTCGCTGGCCGCGCACTACAGGCGCCGGGCCTGCTACTGCTGGTCATCTGCGCGGCCCTGGTGGTGTTCTTCTTGCGCCCTAGAGACAGCGCGAACTACGGCGCTGCGCTACGCCGCCATCTGTTTGTGGCCGCGACGGTAATCATTCTGCCCGTGGTGCTCCAGGCGTGGACCCCGATTTCCTTCAGCCCCGGCGTCCTGATCCTGACCCAGCTTTTGAGCCTGGCCTGGCTAATACGCGTTGAACTCAAGCGCCGCGCCGAAGCGGTGGTGCAGGCGCGCGAAGCTCATCTGCGACAGCTGGCTGATCACATGCGCGAAAGCCGCGATAGCATACAGGCCGCCCACGACGAACTGGCCGCTGCTAACGTCGCGCTGGACAACGCGCTCAAGGCGCGCACCGACTTTCTGGCTATGACCAGCCACGAGATCCGCACGCCGCTCAACGGCGTTATGGGCATGACACAGGTGGTCCTGGCCGATCCGACCCTGCCTGCCGAGGTTCGCGAAAAGATCCGTCTGGTCCACGCTAGCGGTGAGACCATGTTGGCCCTGGTGGAGGACCTGCTGGACGTCGCCAAGATGGAGAGCGGGACCATCGCGATCGAGAAGGCGCCGATGGACCTGGGCCGCCTGTTCGACGAGACGCTGGCGGTCTGGACCGACAAGGCCCTGGAGAAGGGCCTGCGCCTGACCGGGGACCGCGCCCAAGCGCCGGCCCTGATCAACGAGGATGCCGGCCGCCTCCGCCAAATTCTGTTCAACCTGCTGGCCAACGCCATCAAATTCACTGACGCGGGTGTGATCTCGCTAACCAGCGCCGTCGAACAATCGGAGTCTGGCCACGCTCTGGTGTTCACCGTCGCCGATACCGGCATCGGCATCGCGCCGGAATATTTCGAGCGGATATTCGAACCGTTCACCCAGGTCGATGCCAGCACGACGCGTAAATACGGTGGTACGGGCCTGGGGTTGCCGATCTGTCGTCGACTGGCCACTGCGATGGGCGGCACATTGCAGGTGGAAAGCGAGCTGGGCGGCGGGTCTCGCTTCATTGTCCGGCTGCCTCTGACCGAAATCGTTGTGGCGGACGGAGGGACGGCGACCGCGCTGCAGGACGCCACCGTGCTGCTCGTCGAGGCCAACCCCTTGGCGCGAGGCGTCCTGAAGGCCGCGCTTTCGGCCCAGGTTGCCCACCTCGAGATCGTCGCGACGCTTGGAGAGGCCCGCCGATTCATCTCCGGCCGCGCCTGTGATCTGGTGCTCCTCGAAGGCAAGACCCTTTCCGAGGCCCAACGCAAGGCCGCCGAGGTGTTGGCGGATTTCGCCGGCGAGGTGAGATCGGCACGGATCGCCGTGCTGTGGGCCGGTGAGGCTGAGGAGGCGGGATCACTGCGAGCCGTCGGCGCGAATCTCGTCGTCCAAAAGCCGATCGCGGCGGGTGAATTGCCTGAGCGCCTGCGGGATTTGTTCGCGGCCGATGTCGTCGCCGACGCAGCTTAAAAGGAAGTCTAAGATGCGTGTGCTCTTCGTGGACGACAACGCGATGAACCGGCTGGTCGTGAAGAGCATGCTGTCGGCCGCAGAGGTCGAGATGGTCGAAGCCGAGACCGCTGAAGTCGGCCTGGCGTTAGTCGAGGCTCAGCCCTTTGACATCGTCCTGATGGATTTCCGTATGCCCGGCATGGATGGCTTAACGGCCATCCGCGCAATCCGGGCGCGATCGGACGCCAAGGCGCATCTGCCCATCCTGATGGTCACGGCTGATGATGGGCTTGATCTACGCGCGCGCGCCCTAGCGGCGGGAGCGGACGACCTCTTGCGCAAGCCAGTCCAGATGCAACCTCTTTTCGATGCAATCGCGATGGCGATGGCGAAGGGTTCGGGCGGCGAGGCATTGGTTATCTAGCGCCCTAGCTGGGGTTTGGTCTCAAAGGCCGAGTCCACGGCCTCGTCCCAGACCGAGATATTGCGACAATCCCTCACCAACGCCGCGGCCCAGCTCGGCTGGAAGGCCCAACTCCACGCGCCGCGTCCGAAGCAGCGACTCCATCTGTGGGTCCCGCTCCAGGCTTTTGGCCATAGCGCCCATGCGATCCTTGATCTGACGGGCGCCCGTCACGTCGCCCTCGAAGTGCAGCGCTGATCGCTGACGCTCCAGACTCTGCCAACGCTCGACGAACCGATCTGCCCTCAAACGTGGATCGGTCCGCACCTCGGCCTCAAGCTGAAGAACTCGGATCGCCCGCTGTGTCCGCCCGGAAGCGATCTCGCTGGCCAGGCCAGGCTCTCGCATGTAGGCCCGCTCCAAATCCTTGGCGGCGTGAGGGCCGACCTCGCCCATGGCCTCGCGGGCATCCAACAGCGCCTGCCGCTGGTGCGCCGGCACCGGCAAGCCGCGGTCGTTCATCCGCAGGACTTCGGCCGCGGCGCGGGCGTGACGCTCGATCGTGCTTTGCTGGTCGAACTGGCCGGCCCCCCGCGTCATCGTCACCGGCTGACGCGGCGGGCTGATCGGCTTTAAGCCATCGAACATCCCGTGCTCGCGTTGCGGCGGTTCCTTCGGCCGCATCGACGCCGGCACATGTATGTCACGCCGCTCGGCAAAATCGCTCGCCATATCCTTGGCCCGCTCACGCGACAGGACGCGGGTCAGCTTGCCGAAATCCTCGAACTCGTCACGGCCATAGTGGATCTGCACGCTGTCGCGATGACGCGAGAGCGCGACATAGGCGCCGTGGCGATCCATTCCCGGCGTCGCCAAGACGTGGGCGCAATCGACGGTGACGCCCTGGCTTTTGTGGATGGTGGCCGCGTAGCCGTGATCGACCTGGGCGTAGTCCTTCAGGTCGAAGACGACCGATCGGCTCGCGTCGAGGCGCACGGTCATCTGCGTCGGCGAGACCTGCTCGACCTCGCCAAGCATGCCGTTCTTCACCCCTAGCCCGCGATCGTTTTTCAGGAACATCAGCCGATCGCCGGTCGCGAACGACCGCTCGCCGCGCTCGGCCTTCACCGTCACGTCCTCGTCCAAGGCTCCTGCCTGACGCAGTCGGTCGCGAGCCGTCAGATTGAGCTCGCGTACCTCGTCGTTGGTTTGGGTAAGGATGATCCGGGTCTTGCCTGGCTCGGCCACCCGATCACGATCCCAGCGCTCGACCAGATCCTCGCGCGCCTGGGCGCGGGACTCAGCCCCATGGACCATGCCTCGCGCGTCGTAGGCGCCCAGCGCCTCACCCGTCCGACCGGTCGCCAGATGTCGGGTGGCGTCGCGCTGCCATTCCTCATGCTGCCGACGAACCTGGGTGATCTCGACATGGGAATGACGCTCTGCGATCGACCGAAAGGCCGCCCCGGCCTCGATGGCCTGGAGCTGCTCAGGATCGCCGACCAGCACGACCTTGGTGCCCGCCTTCTGCGCGGCCGACAGCAGTCGCTCTATCTGCCGCGAGCCGATCATGCCGGCCTCGTCGATGACCAGCACGTCGCGCGCGTCCACCAGCTCGCGGTTTTTCGCCCACTGATGTTCCAAGCTGGCGATGGTGCGCGAAGCGATGCCCGATCCGCCTTCCAGGTTCTCGGCGGCAATCCCCGAGAGCGCGAGGCCTTGAACGCGATAGCCGGCGTCCTCCCAGGCCTCGCGGGCGACACCCAAGAGCGCCGACTTGCCCGTGCCGGCATAGCCGACGACGACGCCAAGATCCCGGCCCGCGGTGACATGCTCGAATGCTGCCTTCTGCTCACCTGAGAGGACGAGACCCCGCTGCTCGGCGCGCGCCAGGGCGCGCCGCTGTTGCAGCTCGCTGACGCCGTGCGTCTGGCGCTCCGCCATCGCTTCGCTGGCCCGATGCAGCCGATCCTCGACAGCGATCATGTCGCGGCTGGAGAAACGATCCTGACCGCGCCCGTCCTGGCCCAGCGCCACCAACTCGGGCGAGGTCCGCACCGCGCTCATGGCCCGGTCGAACTGGTCCTTGCCGTCCGAGTGGCGGTGGATGAACTTCGCCAAATCCTGTTGCGTGAACGTCGCCTGCTGGTGGGTGATGGCGTCCAGGGCAATGCGCGGATCAGCGATGATCTTCTCGCCGTTCTCACGGGCGATGCGGTGATGATCTTCGAGCCGCTCGGCCTCCAGACCCTCGCCCGCCATGCGCCCGGCGGCCGGACCGATCTTGTGCTGCGGCTCAAGGTCGATGCCCTGGGCTTCCAGGCTGCGATGATCGACCCGCGCGTCGATATCCAGTTGGGCCAGCCGCTCGTTGACGTGATCGGCCCAGGCCTCGCGCCAGTGCTCGACCAGCTCGGTGCGGTTCCAGTCGCGAACCTTGGCGCCAAAACCCTCCTCGCCCACCTCGCGCATCGACAGCATGACGTGGGCGTGGGGCTTGGCCAGGCCGTCTGGGCCGATGTCCCAATGCACATTGAGGTCGGCGACCATCCCGCGATCGACCATCTCGCGCTGGACGAAGTCGCGGGCCAGCTCGATGCCCTGCGCCTGGTCCATCTCGCGGGGAATGGCGAACTCGACCTCGCGGGAGAGCTGGGCGTCCTTACGCTTCTCGCCGGCCTCGACCGCGTTCCAAAAGGTGGCGCGGTCCGACAGGTGCTCGGGCGCGCCATCCGGCAGCATCACCTCAGAATGGACGACGCCGCTCTTGTTCGTGAAGTCGTGGTCGCGATCCAGCCGCTCATCGTGGAGCCGCGAGGCCGAGCGATAGGCGGCGGAAGCCAAGGCGCTGGCCCCGGTGGCGCGACTGATGACTTTGACGGAGAAGTGGTAGATCGCCATGGCGATAGACCACTTACTGTCCTGAGCGCACGTCGGCACGACGTATAAGCGCGCCCTCCCAAGAAAGAATCTCGGGAGGGACCGGCCCATCCCAGTGTGTTCCGGCGACCTTACAGCATTCCCGGATCGACTTCTTTACGATCAGCGCATCATCGAAACCTGGAGACTTGGGATGCGCAAACCACGTGACTTCGACGCCGAACTGAAGAGCCTCGAAGACAAGGCTAAGACCCTCAAGGACCGTAAGGTCCGGCAGTTTGGCGACCTGGTGACCGCCACCGGCGGTGACG
>CAZRPD010000154.1:0-12764 GCA_964601775.1 uncultured Caulobacter sp.
GGGATCGCCGCGGAGGGGGCCAGCGACAGACCGGGGGCCTCGGGGACCGGGAGCATGGTCGAGGCCGGGCCCATGGTGTGGCAGTGGGCGGCCGGGGGGGCCGAGGAGGCCGCGCGCTCGATGAACTCGGCTTCGTCGATCTCGCCGGCCGCCAGCTTGCGGCGCGAGCGCCAGATCACCGTGCCCGAGCCGACCAGCTCGCCGTCATGCCAGCCGTCCAGCATCGGACCGCCTGACAGCACCATGGCGGGGATGTTGACCGTCGTGGCGGCCATGATCCCCGCCGGGGTGGTCTTGTCGCAGCCGGTGGTCAGGATGACGGCGTCGATCGGATAGCCGTGCAGGGTCTCGACGAGACCCAGATAGGAGAGGTTCCGGTCCAGCGCCGCCGTCGGACGACGGCAGTTCTCGAAGATCGGATGGACCGGAAACTCCATGGGGATGCCCCCGGCGTCGCGGATCCCGTCCCGCACCCGCGACACCAGGTCGAGGTGGATGCGGTTGCAGGGCGAGATGTCGCTGCCGGTCTGGGCGATGCCGATAATCGGCTTGCCGCTGCGCAGCTCCTCCGGCGTGATCCCGTAGTTCATGAAGCGCTCCAGATAGAGCGCGGTCATGTCGATATGGTCGGGATTATCGAACCAATCGCGGGACCGGAACCGGCGGGGCGTGCGATCAGACAAGGAGAACCTCGTATTGGGGCTGGCCCGCGACGTCGACCTGGACGGCGAACAGTCCGCCGGCCAGCGGATGCTGGGTCAGGGCTTCGTCGCTCAGGCCCTTGCGGGCGGTGGTGAAATAAAGGGTCTTGAGGTCGGGCCCGCCGAAGCAGGGCTTGGTGACGTTCGGGACAGGCAGATCGACACGGGCCAGCACTTCGCCGGCCGGCGAGATGCGCACGGCGCCGAAGCCGCCCCACAGGGCCGTCCACAGGCAGCCTTCCGAATCCACGACCGAACCGTCCGGATAGATGTCGTCGCCGAACTGGATGTTGACGAAGGCGCGCTTGTTCGAAAGCGAGCCATCCTCGGCCAGGTCATAGGCCCAGATGGTCTTTTCCAGGGTGTCGGTGTGATAGAAGGTCTTGCCGTCCGGCGACACGCACGGGCCGTTGGTGATGCAGATGTTCTTGTCCATCCGCGCCACGCCGGTGGCGTCCATGCGGTAGAGCGAGCCGGTCTTCTCGGTCTCGGGATCGTGCATGGTGCCGAACCACAGGCGGCCTTGGGCGTCGACCGTGGCGTCGTTCGGACGGTTGTCCAGGGCTGCGTCCTCGACGACGATCAGCGGCTTGAAGCCGCCGAGCGCCGGGTGGAAGCGGTGCAGGCCGCTCTTGAGGCCGACGATCAGGCCGGCGTTCGGGGCCAGCGGGGCCAGGAACGTGACAGGCTCCGGCGCGTCGAAGCTCATCTGCTCGCCCGTCGCCGGGTCGTAGCGGTGGATCTTGTGGCCCTTGATGTCCACGAACCACAGCGCGTCGTTGTGCCAGATGGGGCCTTCGCCCAGCGTGGCCTTGATATCCCAGACGCAGGTTGCGGCGGTCATGCTCAACCGTCTCCGTAAAACCGATGTTGGCCGTTCGATACGGCGGCGGAGCGTCCGTGGGAAGACCCCGCGCCGATCAGGCCCTGCCGGTCAGCGCCAGCCGGCGTCGATCCAGTACTCATGGCCGGTGCACAGCGAGGCGTCGTCCGAGGCCAGGAACAGCACCAGCGAAGCGACGTTCTCGGGCAGGATGCGACCCTTCAGGCACTGCGCCTTGACGATCTGCGCCTCGCCTTCGGGCGTGTACCACTTCTCCTGGCGCTTGGTCTTGACGTTGCCCGGCACCACGCAGGTGACGCGGATGTCGTCGGGACCCAGCTCGCGGGCCAGGGCGCGGGTCATGCCTTCGATGCCGGCCTTGGCGGTTTCGTAGAGCACCAGGTCTTCCAGACCCAGATGCCAGCTGATCGAGCCGAAATTGATCACCGCGCCGCCGCCGCGCGCCTTCATCCCCGGCGCGACGGCCTGGGTGCAGAACAGCATGTGGCGCAGGTTGACGTTGATCCGCTCGTCCCAATAGGCCGGGGTGACGTCGCCCAGGCTGTGGCGGTCGTCGTTGCCGGCGTTGTTGACCAGCACATCGACGTCGCCGATGGCGGCGAACACCGCCTTGACCTCGTCCAGGTTGGTCAGGTCGCAACGCTTGTAGACCGGCGGGATTGCCGAGCTCGAGAGCTCGGCTTCCAACGCCTTGGCGTCCTCGTCGGCGATGTCGAGGAAGATCACCTCCGCGCCCTGGCGGGCGAAGCCGGTGGTCAGGCCCGCGCCGATGCCGCTGCCGCCGCCGGTGACGACGACGCGCTTGCCCTGCAGGCTGGGATAGATGGCTGACGTCATTCGGCTCACGACCACGAGTACGAGGTTTTGGTCTGGGTAAAGAACTCGACCGCCGCGAAGCCTTGCTCACGCGCGCCGTACGAGCTGCTCTTCGTCCCGCCGAACGGCACATGATAGTCGACGCCGGCCGTGGCCAGGTTGACCATGGTCATGCCGGCCTTGGCGTGGCGCTGGAAGTGGCGGGCATACTTCAGCGAGGTGGTGGCGAGACCCGCCGACAGGCCGAACTCGACGCCGTTGGCGATCTCCAGGGCTTCCTCGTAAGACCCGACGCGGATGGTCGAGGCGACGGGGCCGAAGACCTCCTCGTTGTTGATCCGCATGCCGGCTTGCGTGTCGGCGATCAGGGTCGGTTGGACGTACCAGCCGGGATTGTCCAGCTTCAGGCGATCGCCGCCGGTGACCAGACGGCCGCCTTCGCTCTTGGCGATGTCGATGTACTTGTAGCTCGTTTCCATCTGGTCTTCGGAGACCGCCGGGCCGATCTGGGTGTTGGGGTCCAGCGCATCGCCGACGCGCAGGGCGGCGACCTTCTCGGCCAGCAGGGCCACGAACCGATCGTGAATGCCGTCCTGGACGATCAGGCGCGAGCTGGCGGTGCAGCGCTGGCCGGTGGCGAAGAACGAACCGTCCAGGGCGATGGCGACGGCGCGTTCCAGGTCGGCGTCGTCCAGGATGATCAGCGGGTTCTTGCCGCCCATCTCCAGCTGCACGCGGGCCTGGCGGGCCACGGCGGCGGCCGCGACCTGCGCGCCGACGCCCTGCGAGCCGGTGAACGAGACGCCGTCGACGTCCTTGTGCTTGATCAGCGCGTCGCCCATCGCGCCGCGGCCGAACAGCATGTTGAACACGCCGGCCGGGGCGCCGCTTTCCTGGAAGATGTCAGCCAGGACGTTGGCGGTGGCCGGGGTCGGGCCAGCCGGCTTGATGACCACGGTGTTGCCGAAGGCCAGCGCGGGCGCAGCCTTCCAGGCCGGGATGGCGATCGGGAAGTTCCAGGGCGTCACCAGGGCGAAGACGCCAACTGCTTGACGATACGTCTGCACTTCGACGCCCGGACGGGTGCTTTCCAGGTTCTGGCCATGGCGGCGCAAGGCCTCGCCGGCGAAGTACTTGAAGATGCGGCCGGCGCGGACGGTCTCGCCGATCCCTTCCGCGACCGTCTTGCCTTCTTCACGGGCCAGCAGGCGGCCGATGTCGGCGCTGCGGGCGATGATGGTCGAGCCGACCTTGTCCAGCAGGTCCGAGCGGACTTCCGGCGAGGCTTCCGACCACGACGGGAAGGCCGTCTTGGCCGCGTCGACGGCGGCGTCGACTTCCGCCTGGCCGCCCATCGGCACCTTGGCGACGACGTCGTTGGTGTTGGACGGGTTCAGGCTTTCGGGGGGGGCGCGGGGGGCGACGCGTCCCCCGCCGATATAGTGGCGCAGGGTGTCGGTCATCGCGATGTCCTTACGGATTACAGCAGGCCGCGGCCGGCCAGGTTGCGGATCAGGGCCGTCAGGCCGAAGGTCCACGGCTTGGCCTGGTCGCAGGTGGTGACTTCGTTCTCGAGCACGCCCAGCTTGGCGGTCGAGACGCGGACGCGGTCGCCGACCTTGTGGGTGAAGCCCTGGCCGGGCGTGTCGCGGTCCTGGATCGGCGCGAACATGGTGCCCAGGAACAGCACGAAGCCGTCCGGATACTGGTGCTGCTTGCCATAGGCCTGTCCGGCCAGCACGGCGGGGTCGCGGCTGATCAGGCTCATGTTCGACTTGCCGTCGAGCACGAAGTTGTCGCGGCCGGTGATCTTCAGCTCGACCTCGGCCGAACGTACGTCGTCCAGCGCGAACGTGCCGTCGAACAGGCGGAAGAACGGACCGATCGCGGCCGAGGCGTTGTTGTCCTTGGCCTTGCTGAGCAGCAGGGCCGAACGGCCTTCGAAGTCGCGCAGGTTGACGTCATTGCCCAGCGACGCGCCGCGGATGCGGCCTTCGCCGTCGCACAGCAGCACGACTTCCGGCTCGGGATTGTTCCAGTGGCTGTCACTGCGGACGCCGACCTGGTCGCCCCAGCCCATCGACGACAGCGTCGGGCCCTTGGTGAAGATCTCGGCGTCGGGGCCGATGGCGACTTCCAGGTACTGCGACCAGAGGCCGTCCTTGATCAGGGTCTGCTTCAGGCGCTCGGCGCCTTCCGAACCCGGGTTCACGCTGCGCAGGTCGCCGCCCATGCTCTCGGACAGCTGCTCGCGGATCTTCAGGGCGGCGGCGGCGTCGCCGCGGGCGCGCTCTTCGATCACCCGCTCCAGGGTCGAGACGGCGAAGGTGACGCCGGCGGCCTTCAGCACCTGCAGGTCGACGGGGGCCAGCAGCTTGACGGGCGCCGCGCCGTCGCGGTCTTCCCAGACCGGGCGAATGTCCAGCTCTTCCAGCGGACCCTTGTCCTCGCCGCGCGGGATCTGCGCGTCAGGACCAAAGGCGTTCATCAGGTCGGCGAGCGTGGGGGCGATCTTGGACAGATCCTCGACCCGGCCGCCGCGCACGATCACCGGCGTCGGACCGTCGCCGAAGTCGATGCGGCCCAGCAGAGTCGCGGTTTTCCAGTCTTCCGGAAGGAATTCGCTCACGCCCACGGCGTCGTCTCCCCGATTGTGTTCGTTGTTCGCGCACTTGGTAGCGCTAACATGCGGGGACGGCAAGCGGCTTGTCTGGGGGCTCGAACCCGCGTTCGCGTTCTGGGGCGCTAGGCGCTCGCCGGACCCGTGGAATCCCGCACGATCAGCGTGTGCGGATGCATCAGTTGGCGAGGCTCGCCGCCGCCGTCGCGATGGCGGCGGATTTCCTCCAGCACCAGGTCGACGGCCGCGCGGGCCATGGCGGCGATCGGCTGGCGCACCGTGGTCAGCGGCGGCCAGATGTTGTCGGCGATCGAGGTGTCGTCGAAGCCGACGATGGAGAGATCGCCCGGCACGTCCAGGCCCAGGCGATGGGCCAGGCCCGCGGCGGCGGCGGCCATGTCGTCATTGCCCGCGAAGATCGCCGTGGGGCGCTGGTCGCCCGACAGCAGCCGCTCGGCCGCGTCCAGGCCCGAGCGATAGGTGAAGTAGCCCTGCTCGACGCGGATGTTTTCCATGGGAATGGCGGCGGCCCTCAGGGCGCTCATGAAGCCGTCCAGGCGCTGCTGGCTGACCGTCTGGTTCGGGTGGCCCTTGATGAAGCCGAAGCGCGTGTGGCCCAGGCCGATCAGGTGCTGGGTCAGCTCGTGGGCGGCGGCCTCGTTGTCGATGCGGATAGTGGCCATGTCGGTGCTGGCCAGGCCCGGCGCCACGGCCACGGCGGCCGCGCCGGCGGCCTTGATCTCGGCCAGCACCTGCGGGTTTTCGCACAGCGGCGGCGGCAGGATCAGGCCATCGACGCCGGTCTTCAGCAAGCGGGCCAGGGTGGCGCCGGCCAGCTCCGGCTCGGGGCATTTCTCGATGACGATCTGGGCGCCGGTGCGGCTGCTTTCGTCCAGGGCGCCGACCAGGAACTCCGACAGAAAGCCCATCGAGGGGTTGTCGTACAGCAGACCGATGCGGAACGGCGCGCTGCCGGCCAGGCTGCGGGCGGCGGGGTTGGGGGCGTAGTTGAGGTCGGCGATGGCCTTCTCGACCAGGGCGCGGGTCTCTTCCTTGACGGTGCTCTCGCGATTGATGACCCGCGAGACGGTCATCGGCGAGACGCCCGCCCGCGCGGCGACGTCGCGGATCGTGGCGCTCTGGGTCGTGCGACGACGCTGGCGCTCGGTCGGTTGGCTCATTCTTGTATTTCCGTCCCTTTGCGCGGGGACACTAGACCGCTTTGGGTAGAGCTTGGAAGACGGGCGCCTGTTATGAGCG
This sequence comes from uncultured Caulobacter sp., assembly GCA_964601775.1. GTDB lineage: Bacteria > Pseudomonadota > Alphaproteobacteria > Caulobacterales > Caulobacteraceae > Caulobacter. Next base: position 6,242 of record CAZRPD010000154.1, read on the forward strand.
GAGCATGATCTCACTCGGCGCCATCATCCTGTGCGGCGGCGCGTCCCGGCGAATGGGGCGCGACAAGGCCGTGCTTGACTGGGATGGCGCGCGGGCGGTGGATCGCGTGGCGGCGCTGGCGCGGGCGGCTGGCGCGCAGGCGCTGGTGACGGCCGGCGCGGATCTGGGACTGCCCTGGGTCGCCGATGACCAAGCACTGGCCGGACCGGTCGGCGGCGTGCTGGCTGGAGCGCGGTTTCTGGCCGCTGAGCGGCTGCTGGTCCTGGCCGTGGACGCTCCGACCGTGACGATCGAGGACCTGGCGCCGCTGCTGGCGGCCGGCGGCTATTACGAGGGGCTCCCGGTTCCGATGGTGGTCGAGGTGAGCGCCTTGCCGGCGGATGCTGAAGCTGGATGGCCGTTGCGGCGGCTGGTCGAACGGGCGGGGCTGGCGGCGCTGCCGGTTCCGGAAGGCGCGCTGGCGCGGCTGCGCGGCGCGAATACGCCCGAGGAGCGCGCGGGTTTGTTGCGCCGTTGAGCGCCCCCTCCGGCCCTTCGGGCCACCTCCCCCGCTTCGCAGGGGAGGAGAGATGGCTTTCCTCACCCGTGAAACGGGGGAGGTGGATCGGCGCGAAGCGACGAGACGGAGGGGGCGCTCAGCGGCGTCTCAGTATACGTCCCGCCGATACCGTCCCTCGTCCGTCAGGCGCTCCAGCATCTCGGCCCCCAGCACCTCGACCAGCACGGCATGGACGTCGCGCGACATGCCTTCCAGCGATCCGCAGACATAGATCGCCGCGCCGTTCGCCACCCAGCGCCGAAGCACGTCCGCCGCCGCGCGAAGGCGGTGCTGGACATAGAGGCGATCGGCCTGGTCGCGGGAGAAGGCCAGGTCCACGCGGTCCAGCAGGCCCGAAGCCTGCCAGGCCTCGATCTCGGCGCGGTGGAAATAGTCGTGGGCCGACGTGCGCTCGCCGAAGATCAGCCAGTTCCACCGCACGCCCAGGGCGGCGCGAGCCTTCAGGTGGGCGCGCAGGCCGGCCAGACCGGTGCCCGAACCGATCAGGATCAGCGGGCGGTCGTTGTCCGGCGCGTGGAAGCTGCGGTTGGTCCGCACCCGGCCTTCGATGGTCCCACCGACGGGCGCGAACCGGCACAGCCAGCCCGAGCCCAGGCCGGGGGCGCCGTCGACGCGGGGCATCAAGCGGACCAGGAGTTCGACCGCGCCGTCGCTGGGCAGAGAGGCGATCGAATATTCGCGGTGCGGCAGCGGCGTCAGGTCGGCGATGTCGCCGATCGGGCCGTGCGGCAGGCGCAGGCCCGACAGCGCTTCGGCCAGTTCGGCAGGCAGGTCCAGCGCCGCGACCTCGGCGGGATTGTTGCGCGGCCCGATCTCCAGGATGTCGCCGGCTCCCCACGTCGGGGCGTCGACGGGCTCCAGGCGCCCGTGCCAGGCCTCGCCGCCGGGGCTGCCGGGGTTGAGCAGGCGGCGCTCGGTCAGGGTCCAGCGGCCATAGGCCGGGCGGCTCCAGTCGGGCGCGTCGGTGACGCCGGTGATCAGCGCCAACTGCCCCTGCCAGTGGCGCAGGGCGGCCGGGTCGCTGTCGTCGACCTCGACCCGGTCGAACAGCGGCTCCGCGCCCGCATGGGCCAGCCAGGCGTCCAGTGTCCGGCCGAAAGCGCAATACTGGGCGTAGGTCGCGTCCCCCAAGGCCAGCACGCCATAGCGCAGGCTCCTGAGATCATGGCCGTCCTTCATCACGTCGCGGATGAAGGCGCGGGCGGTGTCGGGGGCGTCGCCCTCGCCGGTGGTGCTGACCACGAACAGGGCGCGGCCCGTCAGGTCGGCGGCGGTGACGGCCGACAGCTCGCGCAGGGTCACCGGCGCGCCGCCTTCCGACAGGGCCTTGGCCGTGGCGTTGGCCAGTTCTTCGGCAAAGCCCGTCTGGCTGGCATAGGCGACCAGCACCGGCTCGCCCGAACCTTGCGACAGCGCCTTGGCCGCCTTGCGCGTGGCGTGGCGGCGCAGGGCCTCGCGCGCGGCGATGGCGGCGCAGAACAGGGCGTAGGCCCCGGTCACGGCGCCGGCCGCGATCAGGCGGCGGGTCTCGGGCGGAAAGACTTCGAGGTCGAACATCAGTCGTCCAGCATGGCCTGCAACGCGGGCGACAGGCGCTCTTCGAGGGCCGTCCCGCTGCGGCTGACGATCAGGGCGGCCAGGTCGTGGGCGGCGGCGAAGGCCAGGGCCGCCTCGGGCGCCATCACCGTCAGGGCCGTGGCCCAGGCGTCGGCGCTCATGCAGTCCTGGGCCAGCACCGTGACGCTGACGGTCGCGTGGCCGACCGGCGCGCCGGTGGCGGGATCGAGCGTGTGGGCGTAGCGGCGGCCGTCATGGTCGAAGAACCGGCGGTAGTCGCCGGAGGTCGCCACCGCCAGATCGTGCAGGGCGACGACCGTATGCTCGGCGTCGTTAGCGGTTGGCGGTCGCTCCAGCTCGACCCACCAGGGCTGGCTGTCGGGCTTGGCGCCCGTGCCGCGCAGCTCGCCGCCGACCTCGACGAGGTAGCTCCTCACGCCGGCCCGATCGAGCGCGGCGGTGGCCTGGTCGACGCCGAAGCCCTTGGCGATGCCGTTGAGATCCAGCTTCAGGCCGCCCGGCTGGAACAGCGCGTCGCCGTCCAGCGTGAGGCGGCTCCAGCCGCTGGCCTCGTGCAGAGCGATGATGTCGGACGGGGCGGGCGGGGCGCCGGCGAAGGCGCGAGGGCCAAAGCCCCACAGATCCGTGAGCGCGCCCAGGGTCGGGTCGAACGCGCCGTTGCTAGCCTCGGCGATCGCGATCGCGCGGCGCAGGACGGTGGCGGTCGCGGCGGGCAGGGTGGCCCAGCTCCCTGCAGCGGCGCGGTTGTAGCGCGAGAGGGCCGACAGGGGCTCCCACGGGCTCATCTCGGCCACGACGGCGTCGAGCGCGCGCTGGACCATGGCCTCGAGTGCGGCAAGGTCGGTCGTGGCCGGCAGCACCGCCTTGACCGACCAGGTCGTACCCATCGTCGATCCCCCGAACGCGCGGACGGTCCCGCCGACAGGGCGGGCGGGCGGCGTGGCGATGGCGGGGATTAGGACGCGGGACATGGGGCAATCTCATCCTCCCCCGCGCGAGCGGGGGAGGACGGTCGCGACCTTACGGGCGCTGGGCTTCGATGACGGCGGTGTAGCTGGCGCTCTGGCCGTTGCCGGGCAGGGCCTCGGGCTGGCCTTGCGGCTGGGCGCCGGGAGGACCGCCGCGGGCGTTGGCGCCCGAGCGGACATTGGCGTTGATCCAGTACATGCCGGGCTCCGGCAGGGTGAACTTCACCGAGCCGTCGGCGGCGGTCTTCAGCTTGATCTCGCCGGGCGAGGCGCGCCAGCGGTGACCGCCCGGCGCGAAGGTGACTTCCACGTCGGCGGCCGGCTTGCCGTCCAGCACGAACTTGAAGGTCGCCGCTTCCGTCGCCACCACGTCGGTCGGGTGGGTGACCGGAACCAACTCGAGGCCCTTGCCGGTCGGCTTCAGGTTCTCGGTGGTCGGCTTGTCGCGGGTGACGAAGGTCTCGTTGCGGCTGGCCATGGTGATGACCTTCAGGTCGGCGGCGCCGGCCGGAACCTGCTTGGCGAACTCTTCGGCCGTACCGCGGAAGCGCTTCACGGCGCCGCCTTCGGTGTAGCTGGCCATCACCGCGTTGGAGGCGGTGAAGATCTTGTAGGTGCCCGGCTTGCTCAGCTGGACGTCGAACACCGAGCGCAGCTGGCCGGTGACGGTGTTCTGGATCTTGTCGGCGGTCCCATCGGGCGCCAGCACCTGGACGCCGTCCAGGCGCATCGGGCGGTGGTCGGGGTGGAACAGCTCGTTGGAGATGGCCGCATCGATCGTCGCCCAGGCGGCTTCGCCCGACAGGTTGGTGAACGACGGGACCATCCAGCCGCGGTGGGCCTGGGCCGACAGCGGCATGGCGAGGACAGCGCCGAGTGCGGCGACGGCGAGCAGGCTTTTCTTGAACGTCATGACTGCGTTTCCTCGTTGATTATTTGACGGCGACGGTGACGGCGCCCAGCTCGGTCGCACCCTTGGCCGAGGCCGGCTTGCCAGCCTTGCCCCAGGTGAAGGGCACGCGGACGGCCTCGTGGCCGCCGACTTCGCGGGCGGCTTCGACCACCAGGTTGTACTGGCCGGGCTTCAGCGCCTTCAGGGCGCCCTTGGAGCCGGCGAACACCAGCTTCTGCGGACCCGGCGCGCGGGTGGCGCCCGAGACGCCGTCGGCGGGGAAGCTCATCTCGCGGCCGGCCTTACGCCACCACTGGCGCATGTCCTTCAGCCACTTGGCGCCTTTGTCCTCGCGGTTGTCGGCGTCGTACCAGACGGCCAGGGTGCCGGCGGCGCTGGCGTCGGCGTTCTCGATCCAGATCGCGACATAGGGCTTGTGATACTCGGCCACGGTCATGCGCGGGATCTCGACGGTGACGTTGAGGTCGGCGGCGACAGCGGGAGCAGCGGCGCCGACGGCGGCGCCGGCAAAGGTCAGCAGGGAGATCGAACGCTTCACGGGGTGTGCCTCAGAGGTGAACGAAAAGGATGATGAGAACGACGGGGCCGGCCAGGCCCAGCGCGACCAGGGGCCAGGTCATCGGCCGGGCGCGCGCGTGGAATTGCAGCAGGATCAGGCCGGTGACCGTGAAGATCACGCAGGCGACGGCGAAGACATCGATGAACCAGGCCCAGGCCTTGCCCGAATTGCGGCCCTTGTGCAGGTCGTTGAGCAGGGACACCGCGCCGCGCGTGGTCTTCTCGTGCTCGACGGAGCCCGTCTCGCGGTCGATCGACAGCCAGGCGTCGCCGCCCGGACGGGCCAGGGCGACATAGACCTCGCTGGACGACCACTCGCCCTCGCGGCCCGCGACGTCGGCGCCGACGGCCTTGTCCAGGAACGGCTCGATCTGCACGGGCAGGGGGCGCTTACCCTCTTCCGGACCCTTGGCCAGCAGGGCCAGCAGGTCGGCGGGCAGCTGCGCCTTACGGCTGACCACCTTGGGCTCGGCCTCGATCTGGCCGGCGTGGTTCAGGGTGATGCCGGTGATGGCGAACAACATCATGCCGACCAGGGACACGGCCGCGCTGATCCAGTGCCACTGATGCAGCTGCTTCAGCCAGAAGGAACGGCGGTGCTGGTCGGCGGCGGACTTCAACGGGAGAACCTTGGCGGCGAAGGCCCCGTCCTTACTTGAGAACGAATTGCAGTTTCAAGCGTTATGCGCCGTTTTCATCCCGGAACGTCACCACCAGCACGTCGCGCAGCGCCGGCTGCCCTGGATCGACCGGCTGGATCGGCGTCACGCCGTGCAGCACGCGGTGGTCGTCCAGAAACACCGCGTCGCCGGGCCGCGTCAGGGTGAACGCGCCCAGGCTGGTCCCGTCTGGGGCGTAGATGTCGGTGACGCCGCGATCGACATTGGTGCGATCGACCAGCATGACGATCACCCAATCGACGCCGTCGCGGTGCATGCCCTCGGGCGTCGGCTGGCCGGCTTCGCCCTCGCGGGCCTCGATGCGAAACTGGTGCAGCTCGACATGCCAGTCGGCGGTCCCGAACAGGTCGAGACCCGCGCGGATCACGCCCTGCGTCACCGGGTGGTCGGCGATGGTGTCGGTGACCGGCTCGAACCAGCGCTGCACGCCGCCGTTCAGCGGATTGTAGTCACGGCTCTGCCAGTGCGGCTGGTGAGCTTTGCGTTCGACGCCGTCAGCCGAGGCGGAAAAGGCCGCGAACCGCCGCCGCCGATAGCGGCCGCCGTCCGCCATGAAGCCGTCCAGCGGCAGGTCGTTCCAGCTGTCGGCGAAGCTGGCCCAGGCGGCCTTGGCGCCCGGTCCCAGCATGTCGAGCGTGTCGTCGGCCTCGAAACGGACGAAGCCCTGGTCCTTCAAAAAGCTTTTAGGCAGGCGGCTCAAGCGACCGCGTCCGGCTTGAAGAACAGGCCGAGTTTCAGGCTGCGAGCAATGCGCTCGGCCTTCTGGCCGACAATCGCGGCGCGCGGGGCGTCGAACAGCTCGGTGCAGGTCTGATGGAACAGGTTCAGCCAGGGCATGAACAGGCCCTCGGTCAGCTGCGGGATGTTCTGGTGCACGGCCATCGGCTGGCCCTTGTAGCGGCCGGTGGTGTTCAGCACCGACGACCAGAAGTCCTTCAGCGTCGCCAGGTGCTTGGGCCAGCCGTCCTCGCCGATCGCCTCTTCGAAGATCGGTCCCAGCCGGTGATGGCGACGAACGCGGGCGTAGAAGGTCTCGACCAGCCGGTCGATCTCGTCGTCGGTGAAGAGGGGAGGGGGAACAGCCATGGCCGGAAGATGGGCCTTCCCGGCGCGAGACTGAACCCCGCGCCGGTCAAACTTGGCTTTCGATTGTTACGTAAGGGGGCGCGCCCCATTCCCCACCCGTCTCCCCGGAGGGGGAGCGGGGGCGGGAGGGAAGGAGGGGAGGGGGGGGGGAGGCAGCGGTGGCTGGTCAAGGCAAGCCCCG
>CAZRPD010000155.1:0-12704 GCA_964601775.1 uncultured Caulobacter sp.
CTCGATGACGGGACCACGGCAGCCGATGTGGACAGCGCCAACCTGAAGGGGGCCCAGGCGACCGCCCCGGCGGCGCGGGCGACCGTGGACAAGCCCGGCGCGCCGGAAAGCCCGTCGGGCGCGGCGGACTACGCCGTCACCTACAGCCCGACGGGAGAAGGCGACCAGTACGCCGTCGAGATCCGGCGCAACGGCGTCTCGGTGTCGTCCGGCGTCGCCGCCTATGATCCCGCCACGGGCGCCTTGACGGGCTATGTCCCCACCGGGACGACGACGGCGGTCACGACCGTGACCAAGGGTGGCCAGACCGTGGCGCTTGCGGACCTGGGTCTGGGCGACAAGACCGACGCCGTTGCCGCCGGCGCCTATGATCCGGCCTCGCGCTCGATGGCCGACTACGCCAAGGACCCGTCCACGGGCGTCAAGCCGGACTTCGAGATGCAGATCCCGGTGTCGGACTCCAAGGGCGGCGCACGGACCCTGACGATGTCCTTCCTCAAGGGCCCAGGCCCCAACGAATGGTTCGCCGAACTGCGCGCCAAGGCGGGAGACCTGGACGACAACGCCAACGGCCTGATCGGCTCGGGCAAGGTCACCTTCACCAACGACGGCAAGCTGCAGGACACCGGCGGCCTGCTGACCGGCGCCCCGCCCTCGGTCGCGATCGGCGCCTCGGATCCGGCGGCGACAGGCGGCGGACCGCGTTGGGCCGACGCCCTGGGGATCGGCGCCCAGACCATCGGGATCGACCTGAAACTCACGCAGCTGAACGGCGCCTCGCAGGCCGAGACGATCGACGCCAACGGCGCGGCGCTCGGCAACCTGACCAATGTCGTGGTCGACGCCCAGGGCTATGTGATCGCCACCTACGACAACGGCGTCACCCGCCGCATCGCCCAGGTTCCCATCGCCACCTTCGCCAATCCCGACGGCCTGCGAGCGACCGACGGCAACGCCTTCCTGGCGACGGCTGAGAGCGGCGGCTACAGCCTCAAGGCCGCCGGCGAAGGCGGCGCAGGCGACATCGCGCCCTCGACCCTGGAGGCCTCGACGGTCGATCTGGCGGTCGAATTCGTCAATCTGGTCCAGACCCAGCGCGCCTACTCGGCTTGCTCGCGGATCATCAAGGTCGCCGACGAGATGCTGGTGGAGCTGCTCGACATGAAGCGATGACGGGGTCGCCCCCAAAAATTCTCTCAGGCCCGCTCATTGAATCATTTCGATGATTATCTAAATGTCGAAACGTTCGCCACTTAGGGCGACCGGAGACAGATTATGAGCAAGCTTGCAGGCAAGACCGCCGTCGTGACCGGCGCGTCGAAGGGCATCGGGGCGGCGATCGCCAAGGCCCTGGCCGCCGAAGGCGCGGCGGTGGCCGTCAACTACGCCTCCAGCCGCGAGGGCGCCGACAAGGTGGTGGCCGAGATCGTCGCCGCGGGCGGCAAGGCCATCGCCGTTCAGGCCTCGGTGGCCCAGGAGAGCGACCTCGTCCGCCTGTTCGATGAGACCGTCAGCGCGTTCGGCGGCGTGGATATCGTGGTCAACAACGCCGGCGTCTACGCCTTCTCGGCGATCGAGGACTTCGCCGAGGCCGAGTACCGCCGTCAGTTCGACACCAACGTCCTGGGCGTGCTGCTGGCCAGCCGAGAAGCGGCCAAGCGCTTCGGCCCGGACGGCGGCAGCATCATCAACATCAGCTCGGCCGCGGTGACCGCCGACCTGCCGACGGCGTCGGTCTACACGGCCAGCAAGGCCGCCGTGGACTCGATCACCCGCGTGCTGGCCAAGGAGCTGGGGCCGCGCAAGATCCGGGTCAACGCCATCTCGCCCGGCGGCGTCGAGACCGAAGGCACCCATGCGGCGGGCATCGCCGGCAGCGACTTCGAGAACCAGCTGGTGGCCATCACCCCGCTGGGCCGCATCGGCCAGCCGTCGGACATCGCGCCGGTGGCGACCTTCCTGGCCTCGCCCGAAAGCTACTGGATCACCGGCGAGATCATCGCCGTGGCCGGCGGCAACCGCTGATTTTGTCGGGAGCGCGTCCGGGCGGCGAACCGCATACACTTCGCCTGACGCGCTCACCCCATCCGATAATGCTGCGCCAGGCGCTGCAGGGCGAGTTTCAAGACCGTCTTGCCCGCCCGGCGCGGCAGTTTCAGCGTCTTCTCGGCCTCGTCCAGGGCCGAGCCCATCAGGCACACCCGCTCCAGGATCTCGCGCAGGCCCGGCCCCACCGCGGCCAGGGCCTTGGCGATCCGCGTCCGGGCGACGTGATCACGCTCCGCGGCCGTCAGCCCGGGCTGGCCGCCATCGACACGGGCGCCCCAGGTCATGGTCAGGCGGCCCTGGGTTCCCAGGCCTTCGAATTCCTCGCGCAAACGCTCGCCGGCGGCGGCCTCGACCAGGCTCAGCCACGGCTGGCCGTCCGGACCGCGGCGCTTGGCCAGCCAGGCGATCGGCGACTCGCCGAGATTGCGGCGGACAGGTCCGGAGACGTCCGGCAGGGTGATCTCGGCTTCGATGACGCCCGGACGGCCCACCGGCGGCGAGATTGTCGCCAGGCGCTCAGCCATCGTCCAGCCGCCCTGGGTGCGGGGCCGCAGGGTCGCCGCCCGCGCCAGGGCCTGGAACGCCGCCTCGTCCAGCCGCAGCATGATCGCCCGCCGGCGATTGGCGCCCAGGCGCACGCCGTAGCCGGCGCCTTCGGCCTCGACCACCGCCCCCGGTCGCGCCAGCAGGCGCATGGCGCGTTCGGCCAGGCGGACAGCCTCCAGCTCGGCAGCGAAGACCGCGCTCATTGCGGGATCTCCTCGGCATGGGCCGGGGCCTGGCGCAGGCACGCTTCCAGATCCGACAGCCGGCGATCGAAGGCGGCGTCCTCGCGCATGTCCTCGATCCTGCGACAGGCATGGCCGCAGGTCGTGCGATCACGCCCAAAGGCATAGGCCACTCGATGTAGCGGCCAGTGAAAGGTGATGTGGGTCAGATAGATGCACAGCTGACGTGCGCGGACGGTGGCCTGGGTGGCGCGTTTGGGCGCGCTGATCTCGGCTGCCGAGATGTTGGTGGCCAGGGAAACGAGATGGGTGACAAAGCCGACCGTCAGACGGTCACGGCGCGGATCGGGCGTGATCGCCCAGATCTCCTCAAGGGCTTGAACCAGCATTGGCGTCCTCCTCCCCGGCCGCGAGCACGACCGGCGAACACCACTATAGGTTTATTTTCCCAATGAGAGGAAGATATTCCTATTTCGCTCAAGCTTGAAACCGCCAAGCCGTTGGATTCCCTAGACGCCATCCTGCTGAACGCTCGTTGCGGGACGGGCGTTCGCCGTGGGTCCGCGCAAGATCGTCACGGTGGGAAGCCGTCCGAAGGCCTGGCTCATCTCATGAACCCAGGTCGCATCGACGACGACGTCGCGCAGCGCTTTGCAAGCCGCGACGGCGGCCTCGACGCCCACCTGCGGGTTGGCCGCCTGGAGATCCGGCGGACAGGCGTTGCGGAACGCTTGCGCCAGAGCATCCGGCAGGCGCGGCCCCGTGCGCAGCCAGTGTTCGGAACGCGCGAAGCCGTCGGTGGCCAGCAGGCGCTTCATGTAGCCGGTATCCGACTGCATCGCGATCCGCCCCTCGGCGTCGACCAGCACCACGGGAAACAGCGGCGCCAGGGACGGCAGCAGGGTGTTGGCGTAGGCGCGCGCGTCCCAGTAGCGCTCGGCGACGCGGGCGAAGTGGGCGGCGTCCTGGATCAGCACCAGGCCAGACTGCGCCATCGGCAAGATCTCGGCCGGGGACTTGGTGACATCGACCGTGTCGTTGGAGACGTCCGCATAGAGGCTGCCCAGGTGGATGGCGTTCTGGAAATAGCTGTCGCGCAGCACGCCCCAGACCAGCTTGCCGCCGCCGCCATGCCGGAAGAAGTCGTCCAGGGCCTGCTGGCCCGGCGAGCGACGCTGCGCCGCGAAGGCGGCGATCCGCCCCATGACATCCAGCGTGATCTCGTGGCAGCAGCCGTAAGGATAGGCCTTGCCCTTGTAGCTCGGGACCTTCCCCGCCAGTGCACGGTCGGTGTCGATGCGCAGCGCCAGCAAGGCCGCCTGGATCGCCGGCAGGGCGGGCAGCAGGAACCGCTGGGTCAGGGCTTCCTGCGCCGCATCGACCTCGAGCGTATCCGGCGGCAGAAGCATCAGCTGGCCAGGGCCACACCGTGCGGCAGGATCGCGCCGCGGTGCGAGACCACCAGGGCCGCCAGGGCGTGAGCGCGCGCGACCGACTCCTCGATCAACAGGCCGGCCAGCCGCGCCGACAGATAGGCGGCGTTGAAGCTGTCCCCCGCCCCCGTGGTGTCGACCGCCTTGACCCGTCCGGGCGGCGGGGTGGCCGTGCGGCCTTCGGGGCGATGAACGTTGACGGCGTGGCTCTCGTCGCGGGCCACCACCTCGGCGCCGGCCGCGGCCCACTCGCCGGCCAGGTCCTCGGCCTCGCGGCCATAGAGCGGTCGGCTGTCCTCGCTGCTGAGCGAGACGTAGCGGCACGAGGGCACGACGCCGTCCAGCGCTGCGCGGGCGGCTTCGGGGCTGGGCCACAGGGCCGGGCGGTAGTTGAAGTCCAGCGCCACGGCGATGCCCAGCGAGTGGACATAGGCCAGTATGTCCTTCAGGCGGGCGCGACCGATGTCGCCGATCACCGCCAGGGTGACGCCCGACAGATAGACGAGGTCGCTGGCCTTGGCGGCCTCGATCAGCTGATCGGCGGTGTGGGCCGAGAACAGGTCGCGGATCGGCGCCCGCTCGCGCCAGTAGTGGAACTTCCGCTCGCCAGCGTCGTCCAGCACGATGGCGTAAAGGCCCGGCAGGCGGTTCTCGACCTGGCGGACCAGGCGGGTGTCCATGGCCTCGCGGCGCATGGTCGCCAACACGCCTTCGCTGAACGGGTCCCCCTGCCCCAGCGCCGTGCAGTAGGCGACCTCGTCATTCAGGCGGGCCATGTAGATGGCGGTGTTGAAGGTGTCCCCCGCATAGCCCATCCGGTACAGCGGCGCGCCGCCATCAGAGGCCTCGGGCGACAGCTCGACCATGCATTCGCCGAGGACGGTGATCTTGGCCATGGTCAGCCCTTCTTCTTGTCTTGCTGGTCGATCCAGGCGTCGATGCGGGTCTCCAGCACCGAAAGCGGCAGCGAGCCTTGCAGCAGCACCGCGTCGTGGAAGGCGCGCTCGTCGAACTTGCCGTCGAGCTTCCGCTCCGCGCGCTTGCGCAGTTCCAAGAGCTTCAGCTCGCCCATCTTGTAGGCCAGGGCCTGGCCCGGCCAGGAGACGTAGCGCTTGAGCTCGACCTCGATATTGACGGGCGACAGCGCGGTGTTGTCGGTGAAGCAGGCGCGGGCCTGATCCAGGCTCCAGCCCTTCCAGTGCATGCCGGTGTCGGCCACCAGGCGGCAGGCGCGCCACATCTCGTAGGACAGCCGGCCAAACAGCTCGTAGGGATCGCGATAGATCCCCATCTCCTCGCCCAGCCACTCCGAATAGAGCCCCCAGCCCTCGCCATAAGCGGTGAAGTAGAGGTTGCGGCGGAACTCCGGGACGTCGGCCTGCTCCTGGGCCAGGGAGGTCTGGATGTGGTGGCCCGGCGCGCCCTCGTGCAGCACTAGGGCCGGCAGTTCGTACAGCGGCCGCTGGTCTAGCTGCGAGGTGTTGATCATCAGACCGCCGGCGCGACCGACCTTGGGGTCGCCACCGAAGTAGCGGCCGGTGGTGTAGCCCTGCTCGATGCTGGCCGGCACCGGCCGTACGCCATAGGTCAGGCGTGGCAGGACCCCGAAATGGGCCGGCAGCTGGTCGTCGGCGCGCTTGGCGATCTCGCTGGACTTCTCCAGCAGTTGCTGGCGGCTGGTGGCGTAGAAGCGCGGATCCTGGCGCAGCATGGCGATGAAGGCGGTCAGGTCGCCCTGGAAGCCGGCGGCCTTCATCGCCTGCTCCATCCGGGCGCGGATGCGGGCGACCTCGGCCTGGCCGATGTCGTGGATCTGGTCGGGCGTCAGGTCGGTGGTCGTGTGCCGACGGGCCAGGAAGGCGTAGTAGCGCTTGCCGTCGGGCAGATCGGAGGCCGCCAGGCTCTTGGCCGCGTGCGGGACGTACTCGGTCTCCATGAAGGTCACGAAGCTGGCGCGGGCCGGCGCGACCTTGTCGGTGACGGCCTTCTCGCCCTCGGCGATCAGGGCGGCGCGATTCGAGAGGCCAGCCGGCAAGGCGCGCAGCGGGCCCAGCAGCGGGTCTTTCGCCAGCGGCGTGGCGGCCGTACGCCGGGCGCGTTCCAGCACCGTCTGGGCCGTGGGAACAGCCTGGACGAAACCGCTGGCGACGCCGCGTCGGGCGTTGTCGGTATTGATCGCGTACCAGCCGGGCATGCCATTCAGCAGGGCGATCCAGCGACGGGCCTCGTCCTCGTTGCGCAAGGTCATGCCGCTGGCGCGATAAAGCATCATGACGTCGAAGCCGCCGTCGCTGCTGAACGGCATGCGGGCCTCGTCAAAACCGGCGGCTTCGATGCGGTCGGCCAGGCTGAACAACAGCAAGTCGCGGGTCAGACGCTCCTGCTCCGACAGGCCCTTGGCGCCCATGGCCTTCAGTTCGGCCTGGATGGTCTTCAGCTTGGCGGCGCGATCGGCGTCGGCGGCGGGCGAGACGTCCGGCAGTCGCCAGCGCAGGTCGGCTGATCCGCCGGAATCGGGATCTTCGCCCGGATCGCCCAACGACTCATAGCGCAGGACCAGGCTGGTCAGGGTCGTGGACGGGCTGGCCCATGCGGCAGAGGCCGTGAACACCGCCAGCGAAACCGCAGCGAGGCAGGAAGCGATGCGAGTCATGGCCGCAAGCTTAGGCGAACACCGCGGGTCTCGCGACACGCGAATCGCACGGCCGCTGGCGACCGGCAAATGCGTCAAATTTTCAGGAGAAATTCGAGAATGGAGCGGGCGAAGAGATTCGAACTCTCGACCCCAACCTTGGCAAGGTTGTGCTCTACCACTGAGCTACGCCCGCCCATTCGCGAGATATGTAAATCGCCCAATTCGCCCGGAAATTCCGGAAGAATGGAGCGGGCGAAGAGATTCGAACTCTCGACCCCAACCTTGGCAAGGTTGTGCTCTACCACTGAGCTACGCCCGCATCGGCGAGGCTCAGAAGAGCGCCCCGCGACGAGGAGGCGGCTTATGGCAGAGCGTTTGACGCTTTGCAAGCGCCGTTGAGGGGTTGCGAAGCGGGAATTTTCAGCGGCTTGATTGATGGAGGTTTTCCGGGGGCGGAGTTCCAGTGTTGCGTCTGTTCGTGTTCGGCCTGGGCTATGTCGGCGATGCTTTCGCCAGCGCCTTACGGGCTCGGGGTTGGGAAGTCGCCGCCACGGCGCGGGACGCGGCTTCGGCGGAAAAACTGCGCGCTCAGGGAATCATCCCCGCCGATCCGGCCGACCGCGACGCCATGGCCGCCGCCCTGACCGGCGTGAACGCGATCCTGGTCACCGCCCCGCCCGGGCCCGACGGCTGCCCCGCGCTGGAAGCCATCATCCCCGCCCTCGCCCAGGCTGAAGGCTTCCCCGACTGGATCGGCTATCTGTCGACGACCGGGGTCTATGGCGATTTCGACGGCCGCTGGGTGTTCGAGACCAGCCCGCTCAAGGCTCAATCGGTCGAAGGCGCCCGCCGGGTCGGGGCCGAGCGCGACTGGCAGGAGGTCGCTCGCGGCATGGGCCTGACCCTGGCCGCCTTCCGCCTGCCCGGTATCTACGGCCCCGGCCGCAGCGCCCTGGACCGCCTGTGCGCCGGCGAGGGCCGCCGCATCGTCAAGACCGGCCAGGTGTTCAGCCGCATCCATGTCGAGGACATCGTCACCGGCCTGCTGGCTTCGCTGGACCGACCGCGCGCCGGCGGGGTCTACAATCTGGTCGACGACGAACCGGCCCCGCCGCAGGACGTCATGGAACACGCCGCCCGCCTGCTGGGGGTCCCCGTCCCGCCCGACCTGCCCTTCAACGAACTGGGCCTCTCCCCCGCCACCCGCCGCTTCTACGCCGAGAACAAGCGCGTCTCGAACGCCCTGGCCAAGGCGGAACTGGGCTGGCGGCCACGGTACGCGACGTACCGCGAGGGGTTGGCGGCGATCTTGGCGGCAGGCGGTTAGAGGCTACTCGTCGTCGATCGCCGGCGCGCGGGGCGTGATCCCCACCGCCTCCAGACCCGCCGCATTGCGCAATCGCGCGGCGCGGGCCAGGCGGCGGCTCACCAGATCACCTTCTTCGGGCTCGGCCAGGGCCTTGGCCTCGTTGACCGCGGCGACTAGGCGCTCAAGGTCCTGCGGGCGCGACAGCCGGTGATCGCCGTCCTTGATCAGCGTGAAGACCACGTCGTTGGACTTGAGGGCGTTGGCCAGCTCCAGCGCGTGGTTCCAGGGCACGTCGGGATCGGCGCCGCCTTGCAGCACGCGCACCGGAACGTCGATCGGCACGGGCCCCGGCAGGATCGACCACCGCGCGCCGTCTTCCAACAGTTCCCGAGTGATGGCGTAGCCGCCGTCGTCATAGTCGGAAGGGCGGATCCAGAAGCCGTCGCGGGCGATGGCGGCCCTGGCCTCGTTGGAGAGTTCAGGCTCCATCAGCTTCTCGGTGAAGTCCGGCGCGGGCGCGATCAGCACCATGGCCTTGACCCGCTCGGGCCGCGCGATCGCGGCCAGGCACGCCAGCCAGCCGCCCATGGACGAGCCGACCAGCACCAGCGGTCCGTCCGTCAGTTCGTCGATCACCGCCAGGGCGTCCTCGCGCCAACGGCTGATGGTCCCGTCCTGGAACTGACCATCCGACTCGCCATGGCCGAAATAGTCGAAGCGGATGTAGTTGCCGCCGGTCGCCTGGGCCTGTTCCGACAGCACCTGCGCCTTGGTCCCGGTCATGTCGGAATGGAAACCACCCAGCCACACGACCGTTGCTCCCTCGCCCTGGACGCGCCGCCAGGCCAGTTTCGAGCCGTCTTTGCTCACAAGAGCCCCTCGGGATTCGGTCATGGCGTCGCCTCGATCCTTTCGCTAACTAAAACCCGCGTTGTTTCCGCCGAGAGTCGCGTGCCCGACCTACCCGCCGACTTCACCCTGCTGCAAGTGACCCCCGAGCTGGAAACGGGCGGCGCCGAGCAGACGACGATTGATGTCGCCCACGCCGTGGTCGCGCAAGGCGGCAAGGCCCTGGTCGCCACCAAGGGCGGTCGCATGGCCTCGCGGCTGGAGGCCGACGGCGGGCGACTGGCCCACATGCCGGCCCAGTCGAAGAACCCGCTGGTCATGCTGGGCAACGCCGCGCGACTGATCGACCTGATCCGGCGCGAAAAGGTCAGCATCGTTCACGCCCGCTCGCGCGCCCCGGCCTTCAGCGCTTTGTGGGCCGCCCACGCCACCAAGACCCCGTTCGTGGCGACCTATCACGGCGTCTACAACGCCAAGTCCAATCTCAAGCGCTGGTACAACGCGGTCATGACCAAGGGCGACCTGGTCATCGCCAATTCCGAGTACACGCGCGAGCACGTCATCCGGGAACATGGCATCGCCCCCGAGAAGGTGGTGGCCATCCCGCGCGGCGTCGATCTGGCGCGCTTCGAGCCTGGCGTCGTCGGGGCTGAGCGCATCGAGGCCCTGCGCAAGGCCTGGGGCGTCGAGCCTGGCGAGCGTCGCCTGAAGGTGGTGCTGGCTGGTCGCCTGACCCGCTGGAAGGGCCAGGGCCTGCTGGTCGAGGCCATGACCCTGCTGAAGGCGCGTGGCGACGACAAGATCCTGCTGCTGCTGGTCGGCGACGACCAGGGCCGCAAGAGCTATCGCGCCGAACTGGAAGCGGCGATCGCCGCCGCCGGCCTGGGGGCCAGCGGCAAGCTGGGGGGCCACTGCGGCGCCATGCCGGCCGCCTATCTGCTGGCGGGGCTGGGGATCGCGCCGGCCCTGGGGCCCGGGGCCTTCGGGCGCACGGCGGTCGAGCCCCAAGTCATGGGCCGTCCCGTCCTGGCCTCAGACCATGGCGCCACCTGCGAGACCGTCGTGCCCGGCGAAACCGGTTGGCTGGTCAAGGCCGGCGACGCCAAGGCCTGGGCGGACGCCCTGTCGGACGCCTGCGAAGCCGGGGCCCATCGCCGTCATATCATGGGGATGGCGGCCCGTTTGCGAGCCCGACGGTTGTATTCGGTGGACGCGATGTGCGAAGCGACCCTCAAGGTCTATGCTCAGATCTTGGGGACCCATATCCCCGGAGCACGCGTATTGGGTTCGGAGCGTTCGTCTTGAGCAAGGAGATCAAGAAGGTCCTGGTGATCAAGCTGGGCGCCCTGGGCGATTTCGTCCTGGCGCTGGCCGCGATGAAGAAGATCCGCGAAGCCCACCCCAAGGCCAAGATCACCCTGCTGACCACGCCGCCCTTCGAGGCGCTGGCCAAGCTCAGCCCCTATTTCAACAGCGTCGAGACTGACGGCCGCACCGCCGACTTCGGCGAGACGCTGTCGATGATCGGCCGGATCCGCAAGGCGCGCTACGACCGGGTCTATGACCTGCAGACCAACAGCCGGACCAACTGGTACTTCCAGCTGCTGCGCCCGTTCGCGCCGCAATGGAGCGGGATCGCCTTCGGCGCCTCCCTGCCGCAGAAGGGCAAGGCCCGCCTGCACATGCACACGCTGGAGCGCCAGGCCGACCAACTGCGCGCGGCTGGGATCTGGCCCGACGCCCCGACCGAACACGGCAGCGCTCCGCCGCCGGACCTGACCTGGATCCTGCGCAAGCACAAGGAGCCGCGCCCCGTCGCCGGCGCCGCCGCGCCAAAGCCCTATGTGCTGTTCGTGCCCGGCGGCTCGGCCCACCGGCCCGAGAAACGCTGGCCAGTCGAGTACTACGCGCAGCTGGGCACACTGCTGAAGGCCCGCGGCCTCGACATCGTCATCATCGGCGGCCCGCAGGAAAGCGCCATGGCCCGCCACATCCAGAAGGCCGTCGGCGGCGCGCGCGACCTGACCGGCCGCACCGACTTCGCGCAATTGGCCGTGCTGGGCGCCAAGGCGGCGCTGGCGGTCGGCAACGACACCGGCCCGACACACCTGCTGGCCGCCGCCGGCGCCCCGACCATCGCGCTGTTCTCCGACGCTTCGGACCCCGAGCTGTGCGGCCCGCGCGGCCACGTGGCGGTGATCCGCTCGCCCGACCTCAAGGCCCTGCCGGTCAGCACCGTCGCCAGCGCGGCCATGGCCCTGCTGCCGCGTTAGTACCCCGCGTACCGGCCCGGCTTGTGGTTGGCGATCAGCACTGCGCTGAGCGCGACGGCGCTGGCGACCGAGAGCAGCAACTTGTCGAAGCTGATCGTGAAGAACGCCGCGCCGACGATCAGGAAATCGGTGGCCAGTTGCACCTTGCCGGCGCTGATCCCGCGACGTTCCTGCAGATAGAGCGCCAACACCCCCACCCCGCCGACGCTGGAGCGGTGCCGCGCGAGGGCCAGGATGCCCATGCCGATGATCGTGCCGCCGAACACGGCCGCGAAGATCGGATTCACGCGTTCGACCTTGAGCCAGTAGGGCATGCCCCAGGTCAGCCCTGCCAGCAGCAGGTTGGTGACCAGGGTCTTGGCGGTGAACAGCCAGCCCAGAGTGCGCTGGGCCAGGATGTAGAAGGGCAGGTTCAGGACGAAGAACACCGTGCCTACCGGCCAGTCGCCCAGGTACGAGATGATCAGGGCGATGCCGGCGATCCCGCCGGTGACCAGGCCCGCGGCCTTCAGCAGGGTCAGGCCCACGGCGCAGAAACTGGAGCCGATCAGCAGGGCGTGGATGTCTTCTATGGCGGTATGGCGATGGGTATTGGCAGTCATAGGGGCGAGGCAGATGTCCGGATCAAGAGAACTGGTCCCTATCCCGTCGTTTCCACCCCTTCGCCGGCTTGGATCAAAAAACTGGACCCGCTGGACATCTCTTTGACCACGCTCGCTTGATAGAGCGCCATCGGCGCGTCATATATCACTTTCTCGCGGCGCGCCCAGCGCGGCGCGCACGCGTTTAGCTATTCCCTTTCACGACCCTTTTCCTATCAACAGCCCCGGAGCCGCCCCTATTCGCCGTCCTATGCAAACGCCGCCCGTCAAGGACGGGCCGCGTATCAACGAAGACATCCGCGTCCCGCGCGTCCTGCTGATCGACCAACACGGCGAGAAGCAAGGCGAGATGCCGACCGCGTCCGCTATGGAAGCGGCCGAGGAAGCCGGCCTGGACCTGGTTGAAATCGTTCCGAACGCCAATCCTCCCGTCTGCAAGATCCTGGACTACGGCAAGTTCAAGTTCCAGGAGCAGAAGAAGAAGAACGAGGCGCGCAAGCGGCAGAAGGTGGTCGAGCTCAAGGAGATCAAGCTCCGCCCGAACATCGACATCCACGACTACGAGGTTAAGGCGAAAGCCATGACCCGCTTCTTCGAGGAAGGCGACAAGGTCAAGGTCACCCTGCGCTTCCGCGGTCGTGAAATGGCGCACCCGGAGCTGGGCATGAAGCTGCTGCTCAAGGTCAAGGCCGACTTCGACGAGGTCGCCAAGGTCGAGTACGAGCCCCGCATGGAAGGCCGCCAGATGATCATGATCCTGGCGCCGCGCTAAGCTCTGATCTTCGGGTAGACACACAAACGGACATGCCTCCGCCCGCCGGGGGGG
>CAZRPD010000156.1:0-10156 GCA_964601775.1 uncultured Caulobacter sp.
CCCGGCCCCCAGATCTTGGGGCGCTTGGGCTGACCGGAAGGACGCTGAGTCCGAGGAGCCCGCCCCAGCGCCCCTCCATCTGGGCCCCGGCCTTCGCCGGGGAAATCGGATGTGGGGTGACCTTACACCGTACCCAGGAAGTCGCGCTTGCCGACCTCGACGCCGTTGTGGCGCAGGATCGCGTAGGCGGTGGTGATGTGGAAGAAGAAGTTCGGCATCGCCTGGCCCTGCAGATAGTCCAGGCCCTTGAAGGTCTTGGTCTCGCCGCGGCGAACCAGATGGACGTCACGGTCATGGCCGCCTTCGAAGGCGCCTGCGTCCAGGCCTTCCAGATAGGCGACGGCGCGGTCGACGCGGGCGATCAGGTCCTCGAACGAGGTCTCATTGTCGTCCCAGGCCGGAACCTCCTGCGCGGCCAGGCGCGCGGCGCCGCCCTTGGCGAAGTCGGTGGCGATCTGCACCTGGCGGATCAGCGGGAACATGTCGGGATAGAGCCGGGCCTTCAGCAGCGCGTCGGGGTCCCATGTCTTGGCCTCGACGAGGGCGGCGGCCTTGGCCAGAACGCCCTTCAGACCCTTCAGGCCCTGGATGAAGACGGGCACGCTGGCCTGGTGGATCGAGATCGACATGGGAAGCTCCGGAAGAAGATTGCGCCTAGATAGACGTGCTCCGTGACGACCGGAAGCGGAACGGTTGGCGAGGGCTGTGGGTTTTAGAGCCTTCGAATTCCCAACCCATGAGGCTTCCCATGAAAGTCAGCGACGCCATGACCAGCCAGGTCTCGGTCGCCCGTCCTACCGACAGCATCCGCAAGGTCGCCGAGACCATGGCCAAGATCGAAAGCGGTGTCGTGCCCGTGGTCGACGACGGCAAGGTGGTGGGCGTGGTCACCGACCGCGACATCGTCCTGCGCGTGGTCGCCGAAGGCCGCAGCTTCGACAGCCCCATCTCGGAAGCGATGTCCGACGGTGAAGTGCTGAGCGTCAAGGAAGACGACATCCTGGCCGACGCCACCGCCAAGATGGCCAACAACCAGGTCCGCCGCCTGATCGTGCTCAACGAGGCCGGCAATCTGACCGGCATCCTGTCCCTGGGCGACGTGGCCAAGGACTACGGCGCCAAGCAGGTCGGCAAGACCCTGGAAGAAATCTCCCAGGAACCGGCCGACGCGGCGCACTAAACGGTGACTTGCCCCCACCTGACCGCTTCGCGGTCGTCCGCCCCCGGAAGGGGCAGACGGCGATCCGCGATCCGTCTTCCCCCTCCGGGGGAGGAGCGCGAAGCGCGGAGGGGGCAAGTGAGCCAAAAAACAAAAAGGGCGGCCCCGCGAGGAGCCGCCCTTCTCGTATTCGATGAACCTGGAGGCCTAGACCAGCGACGGGTCGATGGCCTTGCAGGCTTCCATCAGGCCCTGGACCGACGCCACCGAGGCGGCGAACATCGCCTTTTCGGCTTCGTTGGTTTCGAACTCGACGATCTTCTCGGCGCCCGCAGCGCCGATGACGACCGGCACGCCGACGTACAGGCCGTTCAGGCCGTACTGGCCGGTCAGGAAGGTGGCGCACGGCAGGACGCGCTTCTTGTCCTTCAGGTACGACGTCGCCATGGCGATCGCCGATTCCGCCGGGGCGTAGAAGGCCGAGCCGGTCTTCAGCAGGGCGACGATCTCGCCGCCGCCCTTGCGGGTGCGCTCGACGATGGCGTCCAGCTTCTCTTGGGTCAGCCAGCCTTGCTTGACCAGTTCCGGCAGCGGCAGGCCGCCGACTGTCGAGTGACGGACCATCGGGACCATGTCGTCACCGTGACCGCCCAGGGTCCAGGCGTGGATGTCTTCGACCGACACGCCGGTGGCTTCAGCCAGGAAGTAGGCGAAACGGGCCGAGTCCAGGACGCCGGCCATGCCGATGACCTTTTCCTTGGGCAGGCCCGAGAACTGCTGCAGCGCCCAGACCATGGCGTCCAGCGGGTTGGTAATGCAGATGACGAAGGCGTTGGGGGCGTGGGCCTTGATGCCGTCGCCGACGGCCTTCATGACCTTCAGGTTGATGCCCAGCAGGTCGTCGCGGCTCATGCCCGGCTTGCGCGGCACGCCGGCCGTGACGATGCAGACGTCGGCGCCGGCGATGTCGGCGTAATCGTTGGCGCCCTTCAGGGCCACGTCCTTGCCGAACACGGCCGAGGCTTCGGCGATGTCGAGGGCCTTGCCCTGCGGGGTGCCTTCGGCGATGTCGAACAGGATCACGTCGCCCAGCTCTTCACGAGCGGCGATGTGGGCCAGGGTGCCGCCGATCATGCCGGCGCCGATAAGGGCGATCTTCGCGCGAGCCATGGGGTCTCCATCAAGGCTGTGGACAGTGAAATGTCGGGCGCGGTCTAGACCTGTAGCGTCCCGGCCTCAAGTCCTCTTTCCCGTTTCGCTGCGCTGCGGCAAAGTTGCCTGAACAACGATAAGGGACGCCGGGGATGAGCAAGACCGATCCGGGTCATTTCTTCGAAGACTTCCGCTTAAGCCAAAGGCTGGTCCACGCCACGCCGCGGACGGTCACGGCGGGCGACGTCGCGCTGTACACGGCGCTTTACGGTGCCCGGTTCGCGCTGTTTTCGTCTGACGAATTCGCCAGGGGCTGCGGCCTGCCCACAGCCCCAGTCGATCCTCTGATCGCCTTCCACGTGGTGTTCGGCAAGACCGTGCCGGACATCAGCCTGAACGCGGTGGCCAATCTGGGTTATGCCGAGGGCCGGTTCCTGGCCCCGGTCTATCCCGGCGACACCCTGAGCGCGGTGTCTGACGTGATCGGGCTGAAGGAGAACTCCAACCGCAAGACCGGCGTCGTCTATGTCCGCACCACGGGGACCAACCAGCGCGGAGAGGCGGTGCTGAGCTATGTGCGCTGGGTGATGGTGAGGAAGCGCGATCCCGACGCGGCGATTGCCGAGCAGGTCGTGCCGACCCTGTCGAGCGTCGTGGCCCCGGCCGATCTGACGTCGCCGGCGGGCCTCGATTTCTCCGGCTACGACTGGGCCCTGGCCGGCGCGCCGCACGCTTTCGAGGACTACGCGGTCGGCGAGAAGATCGACCATGTCGACGGCATGGCGGTGGAAGAGGCCGAGCACCAGATGGCCACCCGCCTGTGGCAGAACACCGCCAAGGTTCACTTCAACCAGTTCGAGCGCAGCAAGGACCCGTCCGGCAAGCGCCTGGTCTATGGCGGGGTGGTGATCTCGACGGCCAAGGCGCTGTCGTTCAACGGCCTGCAGAACGCCGGCCTGATCCTGGCCATCAACGGCGGCCGCCACGTGGCCCCGTTCTTCGCCGGCGGCACGATGTTCGCCTGGAGCGAAGTGCTGGACAAGGCCGATCTCGGCGCGGTCGGGGCGCTGAGGCTGCGGCTGGTCGCCACGAAGGACCAGCCCTGCAACGCCTTCCCGGACAAGGACGGCGAAGGGGTCTATGACCCGGCGGTCATTCTCGACTTCGACTATTGGGCGGCGGTGCCGAAACGTGGCTGATTTTGCTCTCGACCCGGCCTTCGTCGCCACCTCGCACAAGGTCGCCGACCTGCCGCTGTGCGAGGTGCGCCTGCAGGACGACGCCCGTTATCCCTGGCTGGTGCTGATCCCGCGCCAGGGTGGCCTGCGGGAGATCGAGGAACTCGATGTCGCCCACCGTATCCAGCTGATGGAGGAGATCGTCCTGGCGGGCGTCGCGGTCCGCGCGGTCGGGGCTGCGCTGGGCCTGGCGGTCGACAAGCTGAACGTCGGGGCGCTAGGCAATGTGACCGCCCAGCTGCATGTGCATGTTGTCGGGCGGCGGGCGGACGATCCGGCTTGGCCGGGTCCGGTGTGGGGGCATAGCCCGGCGGCGACCTATCCGGCTGAGGCTCTTGCCGGGCCCATCGCCGCGGCGCGCGAGGCGCTGAAGGCCTGAGGAGCCGAAACCTCGTCCTTCGACGAGCTCAGGATGAGGTTTCTACTCAAACGCCAGCAATAGTCCTCACCCTGAGCCTGTCGAAGGGCGAGGACGAACCCGCAGAGCTACCGCTTCTTCTTCGCCCCAGGCTTCTTGCGGGCCGGCGCGGTCTTGGCTTTCGCCTTGCCGCCCTTCTTAACCGCAGTTCCCTTGCCCTTCTTCGCGGCCGCCGCGCACTTGGCCTTGGCGGCCTTCAGGGCCTTGCCGGTCTTGCCCCGGGTCGAGCACGTCGCCGCCTTGGCGGGCGCTGGCGCGGGGCGGCTGACCGCGGCGCGCTGGGCGCTGGGCCAGACATAGGGGCCGCGGCGTTCGGTCTCGTAGCCGGGAGGGGCCTCGGGGCGAAGCTGCTCGGCGACGACTGCGCGGGTCTGGCCATCCTCGACCAGTTCACCGGCCCAACGCGCGTAGCCGGCCGGCCGCAGGGTCAGGATGCTGGACTGACCGCCCCGGGGGCTGAAGCGCACGACGACGTCCGAGCCCTCGCGGCGCAGGTCCTCGATCAGGCCGGTCGAGCCGACCGCGCCCGAGCGCCGCACATCGCGCCAGGCGCCTTCCAGCTCGCCGTAGCCGCCGGCCTTGTCGACCAGTTGCAGGGCGTAGAGCTGGCCGCCGTCCTGGCCGACGATCCGCCAACCGCCGTCGAGCGGGCCTTGCAGGTTCTGGGCGGCGGCGATCGAGCCCTTCACCCGCATCTCGTAGACCTTCTCGGCCGGCACGTAGCCGCCCTGCGGAATGGCCGGGCCTGTGGGTTCGGGCGGCGGGATCGGCAGGATGGTCGCCTTGTGGCGCGGCGCGGGCGCGCTGGCGGCCTCGGCCTGGTCTTCATCCAGACCGTTCTGCTGGGCGATCAGGTCGGCCAAGGGGTCGAGGGCCTGGGGAATCTGGGCGGAGTCGGGCACGGCCGTACTGACCGGAGCATCGGGGCCCGGAACCTGCTGGGCCAGCGCCGGCCCAACGGCCAGGAGCGCCGAAACGACGGAAACAACGATAGCCCGCATACGAAACCTGCTCAGCGCCCCCTTTAGGCCGCCGCATCCCTCGCCGAGATCGCAGCCGCCACCGCGACAAGACGCTCTGCCTGCGCCAGATGCAAGCGTTCGGCCATCTTGCCGTCCACCCGCAAGGCGCCTTTGCCTGCATTTTCGGGCGCGTTGAAGGCGGCGATCACCGCCTGGCTCCAGGCGATGTCCGCGGGCGAGGGCGAGAAGACCCGGTTGCAGATCTCCAGATGCTTGGGATGGATCAAGGTCTTGCCGTCGAAGCCGAAGTCGACGCCCTGGACGCAGACGGCCTCCAGCGCCGCCAGATCCTCGATGTCGTTGTGCACCCCGTCCAGAATGTCCAGGCCGTGAGCGCGGGCGGCGGCGACCGACAGGGTCAGCAGCGGCAGGAACGGCGCGCGATCCGGGGTCTGGCGGGCCCGCATCTCCTTGGCGAAGTCGTTGACGCCCATCACCCAGGTCGACAGCCGCGTGCCATGGCGCGCTTCGGCGATCTGCCACAGGTGGAAGGCGGCCTTGGCGGTCTCGATCATGGTCCACAGCCGCGTCGCGGGCGGCGCCGACTTCAGGTGCTGGTCATAGAGCCGCACGTCGGCCGCATCATTGACCTTGGGGACCAGCACCGCGTCGGGACCGGCCTCGGACACCGCGGCCAGATCCTCCAGCCCCCAGGGCGTATCGATGCCGTTGACCCGGATCACCACTTCGCGGGCGCCGAAACCGCCAGCCTTGACCGCCGCCACGGCCGCCTCGCGCGCCGCCGGCTTCAGCTCGGGCAGGACGGCGTCCTCCAGGTCCAGGATGATGACGTCGGCGGGCAGGGTGCGGGCTTTCTCCACGGCCTTGGCGTTGGAAGCCGGCATGTAGAGGGCGCTGCGGCGCGGGCGATGCGTGAAAGCGTCGGTCATGACCTCACCTTAGCAGCGCTGCGGCGCCGCAAAAGCCTTCCCCATGCGCAAATCCAGGGGGTAGGATCGATCCATGAGCACCACGCGGTACGACAAGAGCGCCCGAAACGTGTTGGGCGGCGAGCTGGCGTCCTGTTCGCTGGATCCGGTGACCGGTTTCTATCGCAACGGCTGCTGCGAGACCGGGCCGCACGATCTGGGCCTGCACACGGTCTGCGCGATCATGACCGACGAATTCCTGGCCTTCTCCAAGGCCCAGGGCAACGACCTGTCGACTCCGCGGCCGGAGCTGGCCTTTCCGGGCCTGAAGGCCGGTGATCGCTGGTGCCTGTGCGCCGGCCGCTGGACCGAAGCCCTGCAAGCCGGCATGGCCCCTCAGGTCGTCCTGGAAGCCACCCACGAAGAAATGCTGGCCGTGGCGCCGCTGGGCGTCCTGAAGGACTACGCCGCGACCTGAGCTTGATCAATCGCGCCGGAGCCGAGCGGCGCTAGTTTCCCACGTCGTTTTGGGAGCTTCTCGATGAACCAGCAGGACATCGTCGTCATCGGCGCCGGCCCCGCCGGCCTGGCCTTCGCCCGGGCCATGAAGGGCTCGGGCCTGAAGGTCGCCCTGGTCGAGCGCCAGCCGCGCGACGCCCTGGCCGATCCGGCCTTCGACGGCCGCGAGATCGCCCTGACCCAGCGCTCGATCGCCACCTTGAAGACCCTGGGCGCCTGGGACCGCTTCCCGCAGGACGACGTCTGGCCGCTGCGCGCCGCCAAGGTGCTGAACGGCGCTTCACCGCTGGCGTTGACCTTCGAGCCCGAAGGCGGCGAGCTGGGCGCCCTGGTCTCCAACCACCACATCCGCCGGGCGCTGTTCCAGGAAGTCGAGAGCGATCCGGACGTCACCCTGCTGACCGAGGTAGCAAGCGCATCGGCCCATCGCAGCGATCAAGGTTTCCGGATCGACTTGGGCGGCGATGACGCCATCGAGACTCGGCTGCTGGTCGTCGCCGATTCGCGCTTTTCGACCTTCCGCGATCAGCTGGGCGTCGGGGCCGACATGAACCGGCTGGGCCGCTCGATGCTAGTCTGCCGCATGACCCACGACGCCGACCACGGCCACGTCGCCACCGAGTGGTTCGACCACGGCCAGACCCTGGCGGTGCTGCCCCTGGGCCCGGGCTGTTCGTCGATCGTCGTCACCCTGGCCGCGCCGGAGATCGAAGCGCTGATGGCGATAGACGAGGCCGCCTTCGAGTCCGAGATGACCCGCCGCCACAAGGGCCGGCAAAATGGCGGTCTGGGCGCGCTGAAGCTGGTCAGCACCCGCCACGCCTATCCGCTGGTCACCACCTGGTCGCACCGTTTCGCTGGACCCGGTTTCGCCCTGATCGGCGACGCGGCGGTCGGCATGCATCCGGTCACCGCCCACGGCTTCAATCTGGGCCTGCGCAGCGCAGCCAGCCTGGCGAAGATCATCAAGGCCAATCACGCCGCCGGCCGCGACATCGCCGCCGCCAACGCCCTGTCGGCCTATGAGAGCGAGCACCGCCGCGCCAGCCTGCCGCTCTATACCGCGACCAACGCCATCGCCCGGCTGTACGCGACCGAGACCGGTCCGGCCAAGCTGGCCCGCCACGCCCTGCTGCGGCTGGGCCGTCAGGCGCATCCGGTCCGCAAGCTGGTGTCGCGCGCGCTGTCGGCGGCTTAAGCCAGGGGGTATTCCCGCTCCAGCCGATAGGCCGAGCCTTCGCTGGTCCGCCAACTGGAATAGAGGCCGAAGCGATCGACGGCGAAGGCCGGGGCGCGCAGCAGGTTGTTGGCCTGGATCCAGGCCCCGACCTCGGCGACCGCCGCGCGCTTCAGATAGGCCAGGGTCACATGCGGCGTGTAGAGCCGGCTCTCGGGCTTGAGTTCGGCCGCGCGGGCGGCGCGCTCATTGGCCTTCTGCAGCTGGCGCAGCGGCGCGCTGCCCTCGACCCCCGCCCAGACGGCGTGGATGTCGGCGCCTTCCCCAAAATGGCCGGCGCCAGCCAGCTCCAGGTCGAAGGCCGGCGCGGCGATCTCAGCCAGCGCTTCGTCCAGCTCGGCCGCGACCGGCTCCTGCACGTCGCCGATGAAGCGCAGGGTGATGTGGAACGCCTCCAGCGGCCGCCAGCGCGCGCCCTCGATCCCATGCTGGCGCGACAGCAGGCCCTGGCCGATCTCCGGCGGGATGGCGATGGCGGTAAAGAGACGGATCATCTACGGGCAGGGATTGGGCTGGCGGGCGTGGATGGCGTTGACGGCGTCTTCCAGGTCGTCGGTCCAGGCCAGGTCGAAGGCGTCGATATTGGTCTTCAGCTGGTCCATCGAGGTCGCGCCGATGATCGTGGCGGTGACGAACGGACGCGTATCGCAGAACTTCAGGGCCAGTTGGGCCGGGTCGATCCCGTGGGCCTGGGCCAGATTGACATAGGCCTGGAAGGCTTCCTGCGAACCAGGCCCCTCATAGCGCTGCATGCGGTTGTAAAGCGCCTTGCGCGAACCGGCCGGCAGGGCGCCGTTCAGATACTTGCCGGTCAGCTGGCCCTGGGCGAGCGGGGAATAGGCCAGCAGGCCCACCTGTTCGCGCATGGCGATCTCGGCCAGGCCGTATTCATAGGTGCGGTTGGCCAGGTGGTAGGCGTTCTGGATCGAGGCGATGCGCGGCAAACCCTTGCTCTCGCTCTCGCTCAAGAACTTCATCACGCCCCAGGGAAACTCGTTCGAGACCCCGATATGGCGGATCGTCCCCTTCTTCACGTGGACGTCCAGCGCCTCGAGGATGTCGCCGAAGCTTTCGAAGTCCTGGTCGTAGTCGCGATAGCTCTGGCCGCCGAACACCCGCACCCGGCGGTCGGGCCAGTGCAGCTGATAGAGATCCAGATAGTCGGTCTTGAGCCGGCGCAGCGAACCCTCGACGGCCTCGTCGATCTGGGCCTTGGTCTGACGGGTGACCGCGCCGTCCTTGCGCATCCATGACAGACCGCCGAACGCCGCGCCTTGCCCGGCGACCTTCGAGGCCAGCACGATCTCATGGCGCTTGCCGGTCTTTTCGAGCCACGAGCCGATGTATTCTTCCGTCCGTCCCTGGGTCTCGGGGCTGGGCGGGCTGGCGTACATCTCGGCCGTGTCCCAGAAATTGACGCCGCGCCCCAGGGCGTAGTCCATCTGCGCGTGAGCTTCGGCCTCGGTATTCTGCGAGCCCCAGGTCATGGTGCCCAGGCAGCAGCGTGACACCGACACGTCCGTGCGGCCAAGCTTGGCATAGTCCATCGGCGTTCCTTCTCCGAAGTTCAGACACACTTTGTAAGAGTTGCCGGCGGGGCCAGGCAAGGCGGCAAGCCGTTGTCTGCAAACAACGCGGCGGCATACCATGAACACTTTCGTGAGGGGATTGCGCGGCCGCCTTTCACACCCGATATTCGTCAGGCGTCCGTCGTGGACGCTTTTTAGCTCAAGGGCTTTAATTCGATGAACGACTTCAACCGCGGCTACGCGCGCTCGATCCCGGCGGATCGCGCCGACATGTCGGTTGACGCCGGCCTGCGTAGTTTCATGCTCGGCGTCTACAACAAGGTGGCGCTGGGTCTTCTGCTGTCGGCGGGCCTGGCCTTCCTGACCAGCGCCTACCAGCCGGTCGCCAGCCTGCTGTACGTGCTGACCCCGGACGGCCGCCTGGCCGGCTTCACCCTGGCGGGCACGATCATCCGCTTCGCCCCGCTGGCGATGATGCTGGTCGCCATGTTCGCCATGAAGAACCCGACGGCCCGCTCGTCCGGCATCTTCTACTGGGCGCTGGTCGCCACGATCGGTGCGGGCCTGGGCGTGTGGCTGCTGGCCTATACCGGCGCTTCGGTCGCCGCGACCTTCCTGGTCACGGCCATCGCTTTCGGCGGCCTGAGCCTGTTCGGTTACACGACCAAGAAGGATCTGACGGGCTTCGGCAGCTTCCTGATCATGGGCCTGATCGGCCTGGTGGTCGCCTCGCTGTTCCAGATGTTCCTGCAACTGCCGGGCCTGGGCTTCATCATCAGCATCCTGGGCGTCCTGATCTTCGCGGGCCTGATCGCCTACGACACCCAGCGCCTGAAGACGTCGTACTACGAGATGGGCGGCGACCAGCAGTCGATGGCCGTGGCCACCAACTACGGCGCGCTGAGCCTGTATCTGAACTTCATCAACCTGTTCCAATTCCTGCTCAGCATCATGGGCAGCCGCCGCTAAGGCTTGAGAACGGACTGAAACGACGAAGCCCCGGCGGGGAACCG
>CAZRPD010000156.1:10166-12682 GCA_964601775.1 uncultured Caulobacter sp.
TCCACACACGGGGGCCCCCCGCCCTAAGGGGGGGGGAAGGGGAAGAAAACACCACCCCCGGGGGGGCACCCCCCCTGGGCTTTTTCTTGGTCTGCGATCTTCCGTCGCCCTCGACGAGGAGCCTTGCGCGGACCACATTGCGGACGGGGCATGATGGAGATGACGATGATCAGGATCCTTGCGTTCGCCCTGCCTCTGATCGTGGCCGCAGCCGCCCATGCCGAGCCTCCGTCGGCCGCCAAACACCCTGTTCTGTCGCTGGAACGCCCCACGACCACACCGCCAATGTCCTTCGCGGTCGCCTATGAGCGGGCCCCGGTCATGCTGCCGCGCGGGATCGCCAAGACCTCGGTGGAGCGGTCGGAAGGCGGCGTTACTGGCTCGGCGGGCGTACTGTGCGGTCTCAAGCCCAATGCCGACAGCAGCACGATCGGCACGGCGCGCGGCTATGACAGCGATGGGCGCTTCGTCGGCGCGAAGCTGGCCTTCTCGTTCTAGGCTTCTTTTGTTGGCGCGCATCGGGCGGCGAAAACCGCCCACACTTTCGCCTGATGCGCTTCAGTCGACGACCGAGAACTTGCCCTTCTCGAAGACCTTCAGCACCTGGGCCAGCTCGTGGCCGCGCTTGAGGATCTGGCCGCCCTGGCCGAACACCGCCCAGGCGCCCTGCTTGCGGGCCAGGGCCGGATGCTTCTCGACCCGATAGAGCGGGGCCTCGGCGGCATGGCGGAAGATCGAGAACACCGCCCGGTCGGAGAGGCCGGCTATGCCGTAGTCGCGCCATTCGCCGGCGGCGACCCTGCGGCCATACAGGCGCATGAGAAGATCGAGCTCTCGCCGCTCGAAAAAGACGACGCCGCCGACCGGCGCGGGCTGGGTGCTGTCCAGGGCCATCGGCTGAATCTAATCCCAAATCGGACGATTGCCATAGAGGCCTGTCGGCGAGCTGGGCCGTGTCTTGGCGGACACGCCCGGTTGCAAATGACACAACCCAGCCACGCTGCGCCTTGATATGACCTTATTTCGGTCCTTCGGCCGCCTGTTTGCGGGTCGATAACAACATCGTCGGCTGATCGGAGACCCTGCGGTCCAGGATCCTGAACAGCCCCCCCAGCCCCCCAGATTGCGGGCCGGTCAGCCGACAAACTCTATATCCCCTCCCCCAAGAGGCCCGCGCGGATTTCCCCCCCCCGCGCGGGCCTTTTGCTGTCCGCTGTCTGGAGAACGAGCCGCCTTATCTCGGCCACGACCGGCCGCGAAACGACCTTGGTTTGGTCCAGCCCTCGCCTGTTTGAGGCGCGATAAACAGATTGTCGACGAAGACCGGATCGGGTTCCTGACCAGCCCCCCCAGCCCGCCCGGTCGCTACGGCCTTCGTCGACGAGCCAAAAAGAAACCCGTGTGGCGCTCCCCTCCTGCCACACGGGTTTTTCTTTGTCTGGCGCTTGAAGAGCCGAAGGCTCAGCGTTCGGGCGTCGGGGTTTCCAGAACGCCCAGGATGCGGCCGGCCTTGGCGCCCTGCACCAGGATCACCGTCACCAGATCATCGTCCGCGCCGATCGCGGTCGGCAGACGATAGAGCTTGGGCCGGCCGGCCCAGGGGCCCAGCTTGACCAGCTCGCGCACGACATTGCGGTGGACCAGGGTCTGGCCCTTGTTGTCGCCGCGCTTGACGGCGATGTCCTGCTCGCGCGGATCGTAGCGGACCATCCACACCTCGGCCCCGCCGCGAACCGCAGGACCCGAGCCGACGGCGACGCGGGTGTTGCCGACAAATTCCATGTCCGGCGGATTGGAGGGGGCCTTGGCCGCCGTCTTGACCAGATCCTCGACGGTCCCGGCCTTGGCGCCCGAGGCCTGGACGCGGCCGCCGACCACCATCTGCGGGGTGGGCACGTCGCGCAGGGCGAATTTCTTGGCGTAGGCGCGCTGGCGCTCGGCGAAGACCGGCTTGGCGAAGGTGTCCTTCCAGCCGAGATAGTCCCAGTAGTCGACCGCATAGGTCAGGGCCAGGACGCCGTCGCGCTTGGAGAGATCAGCCGCGATTTGGTTGGCCTTGCCGCAGGACGAACAGCCCTGGGCGGTGAACAGCTCGACCACCACCGGCGGCTTGACGCGCGCCTTCGGGGCCGCCTCGGCAGCGGGAGCCATCACGCCGGACAGGCCCGCACAAGACAGGGCCAGGCAGAACAGGGCCAAACGGAATGGGGAAAGGGCGGCCTTACGCATTGCGGGTCACTTAAGCCAAGAACGCCGGGACTTACCGTTCACGAGGCCGTGAAGCGGGGCAGTCCGTGGGGAGAAACGGTGGAGACATCGCTGTCGCGCGCTGTCTTTAAAGAAAAAGCTGGCGCCTAAAGAAAAACGGACGGGGCCCCGCGGGGGCGGCCGCCTGTCCGGGGCAACGCAGACGTGGGGGACGTGCCCTCCGCCCGGGTGGGCCGCACGGAGGTGCGCGGCGCACGGCCCTCGGGGCGGCGTGGCTGGCGGGAATGAAGGCGGGGGTTTATCCCGAC
>CAZRPD010000157.1:0-12662 GCA_964601775.1 uncultured Caulobacter sp.
CGGGGAAAGGGTGCGAGGTGAAGACGCCTCCGCCACCCCCGCGCTGATCGCGTTCAGCCGCGCATAGACCCCGCCCTGGCGGGCCAGCTGGTCGTGGCGGCCTTCCTCGACGACCTGGCCGTTCTGGAAGACCAGGATGCGGTCGGCGCCGCGCACCGTCGACAGGCGGTGGGCGATGACGATCGTGGTCCGCCCGTCCATCAGCGCCTCGGCGGCGGCCTGGACCAAGCCTTCGGTCTCGACGTCCAGCGACGAGGTCGCCTCGTCCATGACCAGGATTGGCGCGTCGGCCAGGAAGGCGCGAGCGATGGCCACCCGCTGGCGCTCGCCGCCGGACAGCTTGACGCCGCGCTCGCCGACCAGGGTCTCGTAACCCTTGGGCAGGCGCAGGATGAACTCGTGGGCGCGGGCCTTCTTGGCCGCCGCCTCGATCTCCTCGCGGGTGGCGTCCGGCTTGGCGTAGGCGATGTTTTCCCAGAGCGTGCGGTGGAACAGGGCCGGATCCTGCGGCACCACCGCGATGGCGCGGCGCAGGCTGCCTTGCGTCACCTTCGAGACATCCTGGCCGTCGATCAGGATCGTCCCGTCCTGCAGGTCGTGCAGGCGCTGGACCAGCTTGACGAAGGTCGACTTGCCCGAGCCGGTCGGGCCGACCAGGGCCACCCGTTCGCCGGGCGCGATCTTCAGGCTGAAATGGTCGTACAGCGGCGCGCCGGCCGCCTTGTAGCGGAAGGTCACGTCGCGGAACTCGATGCTGCCCCCTCCGTCCTTGCCAAGGGCGGGCTTGAAGTCGGGAGCGCCCGGCGCGTCGGCGATCTGCGGCGACAGATTGGTCCAGGCCGCCACGTCCTCGGCGTCGTCCAGGCCCTTCTGCAGCATGCGGATGTTCTCGCCCAGGTTCCGCAGATAGCCGCTCATCAGCATGAAGGCGGTGATGGCGAAGGCGACGTCGCCGGGCGTGGCGGTCCCCTGCGCCCAGCCCCAGACCATGGCTCCGGTCAGGCCGGCCTGCAGCACCACCAGCAAGAGATTCTGGCCCAGCCACACATTGGTGAAGCGCACCCAGGTGACCTGGATCGCCTCGCGCCAGGCGGCCGTGACTTCAGCCAGGCGCTCGCCCTCACGCTGCTCGGCGCCGAAGCTCTTGACGGTCGGGTTGGAGGTCACCGCGTCGGCCAGGGCCCCGCCGATCTGGGAGTCCAGGGCGTTGGAGCGCAGGTTGCTGGGCCGAACATAGCGCTCGGTGATCCACAGATTGACGCCCAGATAGGCGACCACCACGACCAGCGAGATGACGCCGGCCAGGGGCTGGCGCAGCAGCATGGCGAACGACAGGCCGACCAGCACGATGATGCCCGGCCCCAGCCAGATCGTGACCGCGTCGGTGACGCTGTCATAGCCCCACATGGCGCGGGTCAGCTTGCGTACGGTCGCGCCGGCGAAACTGTCGGCGTGCCAGTCCGACGAGAAGGCCTGCACTTTCGCGAAGCCCTCGTTGGTCATCTCCTCCATGTTCCGGGCCGCCAGCGGAATCCAGAACCGGTGGGCGATGTTGCGGATGATCGCGAAGGCGAAATAGACGCCGACGAAGAGGCCCAGCGCCGACCAGGCCTGCGCATCGCCGCGCGGCTTGCTGGCGACGGTGTCGACGAGGTGGCCGGAGGCGTAGGGCAGGGCCAGGTCGAAGGCCACCGCCACCAGGGTCAAACCCACGCCGAAGCCGAACAGCACCGGCCGCCGCTTCCAGAACTGGGCGACGAAGCTCAGCACCTGGCGGTTGGACAGCGCGCGCTTGCGGGGGGCGGTTTCGTCTTCGTCGTCGAGAATGTCGGTCATGGCGCGGGGTAGATAGGCGTTTTCGCCCGGCCGCGCGAGCCGTCAGCTGTCAGCAGAAGCGCGCGGCTTGCGACCACCGCCGAACGGCCGCCAGCGCAGGAACCAGATGATCGCCGGCCCGACGATCGGCGTGCGCAGCAGCGGACGCACCGTGTGCGGACGGGTCTTGAGGAAACAGACCACCGCCCCGATCCAGAACACGGTGGTCGGCATGCCTGGCACGACGACGCCCACCGCCCCGGTCGCCACCAAGGCGCCGCCCAGCCCGTCCAGCGCCCAGCGTTCGGCGCGGGTCAGGCGGCGACGCGGCTTGCGGCGTGGCTTGAGACTCATTTGCAAGAGTTAGCGCGCCCGAGCGACGGCCGAAAGCCGTCCGACGTAGGGAAGAAACCGTAAGGGCCGCCGAACCACGCGGTTCCGGCGGCCCCAGTCGTCAGGCGATGTCGGCGATCGAGACGCCCACCCGCTGCGCGACGCCCGCGGCATAGGCCGGGTCGGCGCGGTGGAAGTGGACCAGCTGGCGCTTGATGATCTCGACCGGCACGCCCTGCATGGCGGCGGCCAGGTTGTCGAACAGCTGGCGCTGCTGGTCGGGGCTCATCAGGCGGAACAGGTCGCCGGGCTGGGTGTAGTCGTCATTGCCGTCGCGGTGATTGAACCGGTCGGCGTCGCCGTGGATCGGCAGCGGCGGCTCGGCCACCGACGGGTCCTCGACCGGCCCGCCGAAGCTGTTCGGCTCATACCAGGCGTTGGTGCGCGGCGGGCTGTCGAACCGCATCGCGCCGTCGGCGTGGTAGTGGTTCACCGGGCTGCGCGGACGATTGACGGGCAGCGCCTCGTAGTGCGTGCCGATCCGATAGCGGTGGGCGTCGGCATAGGCGAAGATCCGCGCCTGCAGCATCTTGTCCGGCGAGAAGCCGATGCCCGGGACGATGTTCGACGGCGAGAACGAGCTCTGCTCGACCTCGGCGTGATAGTTGTCCGGGTTGCGGTTCAGCTCCAGCACGCCGACCTCGATCAGCGGGAATTCACCGTGCGGCCAGACCTTGGTCAGATCGAACGGGTTCCAGCGGAACGTCTGCGCCTGGGCCTCCGTCATGATCTGCACGTAGAAGGTCCAGCGCGGGAAATCGCCGCCCTCGATAGCCTCGAACAGGTCGCGCTGGGCGCTCTCGCGATCCTCGGCGATGACGGCGTTGCCCTCGGCGTTGGTCCAGTTCTTGATGCCCTGCTGGGTCTTGAAGTGGAACTTGACCCACACACGCTCATGGGCGGCGTTCAGGAAGCTGTAGGTGTGGCTGCCAAAGCCGTGGATGTGGCGGAAGCCCTGCGGCAGACCGCGATCCGAGAACAGCGTCGTCACCTGGTGCAGGCTTTCCGGCGACAGGCTCCAGAAGTCCCACATTGCCGTCGGCGAGCGCAGGTTCGACACCGGGTGGCGCTTTTGGGTGCGGATGAAGTCGGGGAACTTCAGCGGGTCGCGGACGAAGAACACTGGGGTGTTGTTGCCCACCAGGTCCCAGTTGCCCTCCTCGGTATAGACCTTCAGGGCGAAGCCGCGCACGTCGCGCTCGGCGTCGGCCGCGCCGCGCTCGCCGGCCACGGTCGAGAAGCGCAGCAGGATCTCGCTTTCGGCGCCCGGCTGCAGGGCCTTGGCCTTGGTGTAGGCGCTGATGTCGTGGGTGATCTTCAGCACACCATAGGCCGCCGAACCCTTGGCGTGGACGACGCGCTCGGGGACGCGCTCGCGGTTCTGGTGGGCCAGCTTTTCCAGCAGCTGGTAGTCCTGCATCAGCAGCGGACCGCGCGGGCCGGCGCTGATCGAATTCTGGTTGTCGGCGATCGGCGCGCCGGCCGTCGTCGTCAGGGTGGTCTTGGTCATGGTGGCGTCCCTCTCGGCCGAGTTCGTGGGGGAGACTTTCACCGCTCCAATGCGATAAAGCCAATTGATCGTTTCTGGCGACAGGATCGGAATTATCTATCGCCCACCGCGCGCGTGGCGGGTTAAGCCTCGCCGCATGAGCGACACTGCCATCCTGCCCGACGCCGCCGCCACCAACTGGGTCGACCGCCATGCGCCGCCGGCCCTGCGCCCCTGGCTGAAGCTGGGCCGGTTCGATCGACCGGCGGGGATCTGGCTGCTGATGCTGCCCGGCTGGCAAGGCATCGCCCTGGCCGCCGCCGAGCAGGGCCGCTGGCCCAGCGTCTGGCTGCTGCTGGCGGTGTTCATCGGCGCGGCGCTGATGCGGGCGGCCGGCTGCGCCTTCAACGACATCGTCGACCGCGACTTCGACGCCCAGGTCGCCCGCACCGCCATGCGCCCGATCCCGGCCGGTCTGATCACCGTCAAGCAGGCCTGGCTGTTCCTGGTCGGCTGCAGCCTGGTCAGCTTGCTGATCCTGCTGACCCTGGGTTGGGTGGCGATCGGCCTGGGCGTGGCCTCGCTGGCCCTGGTCGCCGGCTATCCGTTCATGAAGCGCATTACCTGGTGGCCGCAGGCGTGGCTGGGCCTGACCTTCAATTGGGGCGCCCTGCTGGGCTACGCCGCCGCCACCGGCCATCTGTCGTGGTCGGCGGCCCTGCTCTATGCGGCGGGGATCTTCTGGACCCTGGGCTACGACACGATCTACGCCATCCAGGACATCGAGGACGACGCCCTGGCCGGCATCAAGTCCTCGACCCGCCGCCTGGGCGCCCATGTCCAGCTGGGCGTGGCCGGATTCTACGCCGCCGCCTTCGTGCTGGTCGTCACGGCCGCCTGGGTCGGAAACCTGGGGCCGCTGTTCCTGCCCTTCGCCGGCCTCTTTGCCTTGCACCTGTCGCGCCAGGCCGCCGCCATCAATGTCAATGACGGCCCCGGCGCGCTGAAGCTGTTCAAGTCCAACGCCATCGCCGGCCTCCTGGTGGTCGCCGGCTTGGTCGCGGGCCTCTGGAAACCGGGCGTCAGCTTCTAACTAGAACGGCCCCTGGCTGTAGACGCGGTCCATGACCGTGTTCAGCTGGCGGATGCGACCGTCATAGCTCTTGGCCAGGCAGCTCTGGTTGCCGCCGCAGTGCTTGCGCGCCTGCAGCCAGTCGCGCTGGTCGTCCATGATCGCGCCGCGGCCGCCCATCGGCACGAGATGGCGGGTGATGCCGTACAGCTGGTCCAGCCGCACGTCCTGGTCGTTGAGGTCGCGGTTGGCGCAGATCGCCTTTTCGTCGGCGGTGCGAGCCTTGCGGCAGTCGAAGCTGGCCGCCGCCGCGGGCGCTGCGCCCGAAACGAAAATGCCGGCGCAGACAGCGGTCAAGAGAAGAGCAGAAATCAGGCGGCGCATATCGGGCTCCGGAGTGTGACGTCGGGTCATGCTGTCTGCCTCAAGCTGAATGTGGGATGATCCGTTCCATGGCTGTCGCGCCGCGTGTCAAACCGCAGGATCTTTTCACGCCCGCCGAATGGACGCGAGTGTCCGCACGCTCGTCCTGGCGAGGCCTCATGATGGTCGCCCATGCCTGGGCGGTGATCCTCGCCGCCGGCGCGCTGTTCGTCGCCTTCCCCAATCCGCTGACCTACGTCATCGCCGTGATGCTGATCGG
The DNA here is from genome assembly GCA_964601775.1 of uncultured Caulobacter sp. Classification (GTDB taxonomy): domain Bacteria; phylum Pseudomonadota; class Alphaproteobacteria; order Caulobacterales; family Caulobacteraceae; genus Caulobacter. The sequence continues at coordinate 5,413 of CAZRPD010000157.1, forward strand.
CGCGCGGCAGCTGGGCCTGGCGATCCTGATGCACGAAGCCGCCCATGGCGGCCTGCACCCCAACCTCAAGGTCAATGACTGGCTGGGCGAATGGCTGTGCGCGGCCCCGACCGGCGCGTCCCTGGCCAGCTATCGCCCCTATCACCTGACCCACCACAAGTTCGCCCAGCAGGCCGAGGACCCCGACCTGATCCTGTCGGCGCCGTTCCCGACCACCCGCCAGTCCCTGCGCCGCAAGATCGTCCGCGACCTGACCGGCCAGACCTTCTTCAAGCAGCGGTTCGGCCCTCTGCTCGGCAAGATGAAGGGGGACCAGCCCAAGGGCGCGATCTTCGCCGGCGAGATCGCCCGGCAGAAGCCTTTCCTGCTGTGGAACCTGGGCATCCTCGTCTTGCTGAGCGCCTTTGGCCTGTGGTGGGCTTGGCTGGCGCTATGGATCGTGCCGATGGCGACCTGGTTCCCGTTGGTCACCCGCCTGCGCAACATCGCCGAGCACGCCTTGGTGGCCAAGGACGAGCCCGACCCGTTCCGCCACGCCCGCACCACCCGCGCCAACTGGCTCGAGCGCGCCCTGATCGCGCCCTACCACGTCAACTTCCACGCCGAGCACCACCTGTTCATGCATACCCCGTGCTGGAACCTGCCCCTGGCCCACCGTCTGCTGGAAGAGAAGGGCCTGACCCAGGGCATGCTGACCGCGCCGGGCTATCTGACGGTGCTGAAAGCGGCGTCGAGCAAACCGGTCGCCGCCTGACGAGCGCCATGCTCTAAGCGCGGCATGATCGTCCAGACCCTGGAAGGCCGCCGCGCCTTCATTCGCGACAACACGCGCTTGCAGGCCCCGCCGCATACCCCGGAGCTGTCGCTGCATCTGGCCGACGAGATCACCCCGATCTGGAAGCTGACCGAGGAGGCGCTGCAGGAGATCGGCCTGCCGCCGCCGTTCTGGGCGTTTGCGTGGGCCGGGGGCCAGGCCCTGGCGCGCTACATCCTGGACCATCCCAAGATCGTCGCCGGCAAGCGGGTGGTCGACTTCGCCACCGGCTCGGGCATCGTCGCGATCGCGGCGATGAAGGCCGGCGCGGCGAGCGTGCTGGCGGCCGATATCGACGTGTTCTGCGAGGCCGCCGTCGGTTTGAACGCGGAAGCCAACGGCGTCGCGGTCGCCTTCACCGACGCCAACCTGCTGGACGCTCCGCCACCGGAGACCGACGTCTTACTGGCCGGCGACATCTGCTACGAGAAGCCCATGGCCGAGGCGGTGATGGACTGGCTGCGGCAAGGCCGGGCCAAGGGCGCCAGCGTGCTGATCGGCGATCCGGGCCGGACCTATTTCCGCAAGGACGACCTGGTGAAGCTGGCCGAGTACCAGGTCGAGACCACCCGCGAGCTCGAGGACTTCGCCGTCAAGCGCACCAGCGTCTGGACTCTGCCCTGACGCCGAACTAGAACATTTGAAGAACATCTTTTGAGGGAAACGCCATGCGCGAGGACGGCAAGATCGACTATATCGAGTGGCCCGGCGGCGATCTTCCGGCCACCAAGAGCTTCTATTCCGCCGCCTTCGGCTGGAGCTTCGTCGACTATGGTCCCGACTATGTCGCCTTCGAGGGCCAGGGGACCGATGGCGGTTTCGCCAAGCCGCAGGAAGGCTCCTCGGATCGTCCGCTGGTGATCCTCTACGCCACTGACCTGGAGGCCATGCTGGACAAGGTGACCCAGGCCGGCGGCGTGATCACCGCCCCGATCTTCAGCTTCCCAGGCGGCCGCCGCTTTCACTTCACCGACCCGTCCGGCAACGAGCTGGGCGTGTGGAGCGACACCGGGATCGAATAGGCCTCAGAAGCGCGGGTGGAACGCCCTGGGCGTCCACCCGAAGTCGCGCGCGGCGTCATCGGAGTCGAACACTAGGTCCTGCCCCATCCGCGCGCCCATGGCCGTGGTGGCGCCGGGATAGAACGGCTTGGCCAGCGTCATGACCAAAGCAAACAGCCAGGTCGGCAGCGGCAGCACCCGCGGCGGCTTGTCCAGCCCTTCGAAGATCCGCTCGACCATCACGCGGTAGGTGACCGTCTCGCCGCCGACCAGGTCATAGGCCCGGTTCTGCGCCGCCGCCGATCCCGCCGCCGCCAGGGCGCCGCTCGCCAGATCCGCCGCATGGACCGGCTGGCGCTGCCCCTGCCCGCCGCCCAGCAGCGGCATGACGCCGAAGCGCTTCACCAGCCTGGCGATGCGGCTGACGTTTGCATCACGACCTTCGTCATAGATCAGGGTCGGCCGCAGGATGGTCCAGGCCACGCCGTGCGCCGCGCACCAGGCCTCGACCGCGGTCTCCGCATCGGCCAGGGCCTTGGCCACCGCCCGCTCGCCGGCGTCGGGCGAGGCCTGCTTGGTGAACCGGCTGGTCGAGGAAAACGCCACCAGCCGCGTCATCCCCGCCGCCTTGAGGGCCAACAGGGCGTCGGGCAGCAGCCAGATCGGCGACAGCGAGAACACCGTGACGATCTGCGGCAAGATCAACTGGGGATCCTTCAGGTCGCCGGCGATCCACCGCGCGCCACCGACCGCCCCACCCGTTGACTGCGTCCGGCTCAAAGCGACGGCGTCCAGGCCGGCCTGGGCCAGGGCGGCCATCAGCCAGCGGCCGATCAGGCTGGTGGCGCCCAACACGAGCACGGGAGTCTTCAAGCTATTCGCGGGCGTCATTCCGCTCCTATAGTCCGCCGCGACGGAGGTTCCCATGACTTACGAAGAGGTCCGCGCCTTCGCCCTTGGCCTGCCCGGCGTCGAGGACGGCACGGCCTATGGCCGCCCCTGCCTGAAGGCGCACGGCAAGTTCCTGACCCGCCTGTTCGAGGACGGGGTCAGCCTGGTCTGCCCGGCCGTGCCGTTCGACGAGCGCGAGATGCTGGTCGAAGCCGAGCCGGACGTCTTCCATTTCACCGCTCACTTCAGGAACTACCCCTACGTCCTGGTCCGCCTGCCCCACGCCGATCCGGCCGTGGTCCGCAACCTGGTCGCCCGCCAATGGCGCGCTACCGCGCCGAAGACGGTGCTCAACGCCTGGGATGAGACCCACCGCGCGCCTATATCGGCCTGACCGCTTTTTCGGAGCCTCCCATGTCCAAGCTCGTTCCCGCCGTCCGCTCGGGCGACGTCCTCATCCCCGCCCTCGGCTTCGGGACCTGGCAGCTGGAGAACGGCACGGCCGTCCTGCTAGTCGAGAAGGCGCTGGAAGTCGGCTACCGCCACATCGACACCGCCCAGATCTATGGCAACGAGGCCGACGTCGGTCAGGCGATCAAGGCCAGCGGGATCAAGCGCGACGACATCTTCCTGACCACCAAGGTCTGGATCGACCAGTTCCACGACGGCGACCTGCAGCGCTCGGCCGAGATCAGCCTGGAGAAGCTGGGCGTCGACCATGTCGACCTGCTGCTGCTCCATTGGCCCAAGCCCGACGTGCCGCTGGCCGAGACCCTGAAGGCGCTGAACGAGGTGCAATCGCGCGGCCTGACCCGCGCCATCGGCCTGTCGAACTTTCCGTCGGTCCTGCTGGAAGAGGCCTCGAAACTGTCCGAGGCGCCGATCGCCACCGACCAGGTCGAGTACCACCCCTACCTGTCGCTGAAGACCCTGAAGGCCAAGGCCGATGCGCTGGGGACCTCGATCACCGCCTGGTCGCCGCTGGCCCAGGGCAAGGTCGCCCAGGACCCGGTGCTGGTCGATATCGGCGCCGCCCACGGCAAGACCCCCGGCCAGGTCACCCTGCGCTGGCTGATCCAGCAGGGCGTCATCGCCATCCCCCGCACCAGCAACCCGGCCCGCATCGCCGAGAACTTCGACGTGCTGGACTTCAGCCTGTCCGAAGACGAGATGACCCGCATCCACGCCCTGGCCCGTCCAGACGGCCGCTTGGGCGACTGGCTGGACAAGGCCTACAGCTGGGACGCGGAATAGCGCGCTTCTATCCCTGGCTGGCGAGGGCGACGGCGTCCGCGCCGGCCGGGGTGATCATCGGACAGGCCGGATCCGTCGCCGCCCGCCACACCGCCTGCGCCACGTCGCGCGAATGGGTGACCTCGGTCGATCCCGCCCAGGCGGCGAACACGCTCTGGGCCAGATCGGCATAAGCGAGGTGGAAGCCGTCGGGCAGGCGCGCCCGGGCGTTCTCGCCGAAGGCCGTCTCGGGCGCGCGGCCCGGCAGCACCACCCGGACCCGCACGCCGAACGGCTCCAGCTCCAGGGCCAGCGAGGTCGAGAAGGCGTTCACCGCCGCCTTGCTGCCCGTATAGACCGACAGCAGGTGCAGCGGCTTCTGGGTGACGCTGGACGAGACATTGACGATCACGCCGGCGCGACGGGCGCGAAACTGCGGCAGCACCGCCTGGGTCATGGCGATCACGCCCAGGACATTGGTCTCGAACACCGCGCGGGCGTCCTCCATCCGCACGCCTTCCAGCGCGTTCAGCAGGCCGATGCCGGCATTGTTGACCAGCACGTCGATCGGGCCGGCGGCGTCGATCGCCTGGCGGATGCTCTCCGGATCGGTGACGTCCAGCGCCAGCACCTTCAGGCGATCGGACGCCGGCAGCAGGTCCGCGCGCGGCGTGCGCATGGTGGCCACGACGTTCCAGCCGCGCTCCAGGAAGTCGCGGGCGATCTCCAGGCCGAAGCCGGACGAGCAGCCGGTGATGAGGACGGTTTGCATGGGAAGGCTCCTGCCTGTCGTTTGCGATGACAGGTTAGCTAGGCGGCCGCATCCGGATCTTCTACGATCGTTCGTCCCTATAAGATCAGCGAAAGTCCGGATGTGACCGACACGCTCGTCATCGATCCGCTGGCCGAGGTGGTCACCCTGCTCAAGCCGGGCGCGCCGTTCGCCAAGGTGGTCGGCGCCGCCGGCCGCTGGCGGGTGCGGCGCGAGGACACCGGCCGCCCCTCCTACCGGGTGGTGCTGGAGGGCAGTTGCCTGCTGACCCTGGACGGCGAGGCGCCGATCACCTTGCACCCCGGCGACTTCGTGCTGATCCCCGCCACTTACCACCACACGACCACCAGCCTGGAGCCGCCGCCGCTCTCGTCGCCGGACTCCTGGCCCGAGATCCAGCCGGACGGGACGTTCAGGATCGGCGCGGGCCCGCCCGAGGTGCGGATGCTGGTCGGCTATTGCGACTTCGGTTCGCCCGACGCGGCCTTGCTGGTCTCGCTGCTGCCCAGGCTGGTGATCGTTCGCGGCGAGGCGCGACTGGCCATGCTGGTGCATCTGGTCGGCGACGAGGCCCGGGCGCGGCGCCCGGCGCGCGAGCTGGTGGTGGAGCGCCTGCTGGAAGTGCTGCTGATCGAGGCCCTGCGCGCCAGCGGCGCGTCCTCGGCGACCGCGGGCCTGGTGCGAGGCCTCGCCGACGAGCGGCTGGCCATCGCCCTGCGGCTGATGCACGAGGCCCCGGGCAAGCCGTGGTCGGTCGCCGAGCTGGCCAAGCGCACCGCCCTGTCGCGCTCGGTGTTCTTCGAGCGGTTCAAGCGCGCGGTGGGCGTCACGCCGATGGACTATCTGCTGACCTGGCGCATGGCGCTGGCCAAGGACCTGCTGCGCCGCGAAGCGCTTCCCCTGGCCCAGATCGCCGAACGCGTAGGCTACCGCTCGGCCAGCGCCTTCAGCATGGCCTTCTCGCGCCACGCCGGCCTGTCGCCGGGTCGCTATGCGCGAACCTCGCCCACGGCGCCCGAGCTTGCGCCCTAGACAAACTCCCTCCGCTTCCAGACGAAAGCCGTTCCATCCACACCCAAAAGCGCCTAGGTAAGCCTCAACCTGAGCATAACTTACCAGGGCCACCGGGATTAGGACTGGGATAATGGACGACGCGGGCATCAGCTTGCAGGCGACGATGACGGGGATGGGCCGGACGGCCCGCGAAGGCGCGCGCGCGCTTCGCCTCGCCACGCCAGAGCAGCGCACCGCCGCCATCCAGGCCATGGCCGCCGCCATCCGCGCCGACGCCCCCGCCATCCTGGCCGCCAACGCCAAGGACCTGGCCAAGGCGACGTCCAATGGCGTCTCCGGCCCGATGCTGGACCGCCTGGCCCTGGACGAAAAGCGCCTGGAAGACGTCGCCGCCGGGGTCGAGGCCGTTGCGGCCATCGCCGATCCGATCGGCGTCGCCACCTCGCAATGGACCCGCCCCAACGGCCTGGACATCAGCCGCGTGCGCACGCCGATCGGCGTGATCGCCATGATCTATGAGAGCCGGCCGAACGTGACCGCCGACGCCGCGGCGCTGTGCGTGCGCTCGGGCAATGCGGTGATCCTGCGCGGCGGGTCGGAGTGCATCCACTCCAACCTGGCGATCCACGCTGCGATTGAACGCGGCCTCAAGAGCGCGGGCCTTCCCGCCGCCGCCGTCCAGGCGGTGAAGACCGCCGACCGCGCCGCCGTCGGCTTCATTCTGGCCGGCCTCGATAAATCCATCGACCTGATCATCCCGCGCGGCGGCAAGAGCCTGGTGGCCCGCGTCCAGGCCGAGGCCCGCGCCCCGGTGCTAGGCCATCTGGAAGGCCTGAACCACGTCTTCGTCCACGCGGGCGCCGACGTGAAGAAGGCGGTCGACATCGTCGTCAACGCCAAGCTGCGCCGGGTGTCGGTCTGCGGCTCGGCCGAGACCCTGCTGATCGACAAGGCCGCCGCCGACCGCTTGCTGCCGCCGATCGCCGACGCCCTGATCCGGGCAGGCTGCGAGCTGCGCGGCGACGCCGCCGCCCGCGCGGTCGAGCCGTCGATGAAGGCCGCGACGGTCGAGGACTGGACCACCGAGTACCTGGCCGCGATCCTGGCCGTCGCCATCGTCGACGGCGTCGACGGCGCGGCCAAGCACATCGCAACCTATGGCTCGGGCCACACCGACGCGATCGTTACTGAGGACGCGGCGGTCGCCGACGCCTTCGTGACCGCCGTCGACAGCGCCATCGTGCTGGTCAACGCCTCGACCCAGTTCGCCGATGGCGGCGAATTCGGCTTCGGCGCCGAGATCGGCATCGCCACCGACAAGCTTCACGCCCGCGGCCCGGTTGGGGCCGAGCAACTGACGACGTTCAAGTATGTGGTTCGCGGGACCGGCCAGACTCGTCCCTGAGGCCGGCCGGCCAAGCGCCCAGCGCCTCGGCTTCCACCTGGAGCCGGGGATGGGCGGCGGGCTGTTCGGCGGCAGCTTCAACCCAGCGCACGAGGGCCACGCCCACGTGGCCGGGGCGGC
>CAZRPD010000158.1:0-1023 GCA_964601775.1 uncultured Caulobacter sp.
TTGGCCGCTCACCGCGGCCCGCAGGCCGATGCGATCATGCAGCTGACCCCGCGCTATGTGTTCTCCAAGATGCCCGCCGACGACGGCAAGGAGGCGCTCGGCGCGGCGGGCATCCCCCTGCCGGCCGGCCGGGCCATCGCCGTCGATCTGAGCCGCCACAGCATGGGTGGCCTGTTCTGGCTGGACGCCGCCGCGCCCAAGCTGGCGGGGGCCTTCCCGGCCTATCCCCGCCTGGCCGTAGCCCTGGACACCGGCGGGGCGATCAAGGGCGAGGTTCGCGCCGACCTCTATATGGGCTCCGGCGCCGCCGCGGGCGTCGAGGCCGGCCGGGTGCGCCATACGCTGCGCCTCTACCGCCTCGTCCCGAACCCCTGACGTGGCCAAGAAGCCGCCGCCCTCTCCCGACGACGACCGCCGCCTCTGGAAGCTCGTCGCCTCGACGGTGATCCCGCGCGCGCCGGAAAAGCCCGAGAAGATGCGCAGCAAGGCCCGCATCCGGCCAGTGAAGACCGCTACGGCCATCCCCGTGGAGACGCCAACCCACTTGGCCTCGATCGCGCCGCTACGGGTGTCGCCCGAAGAGCTGAAGCCCGCGCCAGCCAAGACCCTGAAATATGCGCCCGACCGCATCGAGCCCAACCGCAAGCGCCGCATCGCCAAGGAGCACGACCCGATCGGCGCGCGCCTGGACATGCACGGCCTGGATCAGGACCAGGCGCGCGCGACGCTCGAGGGCTTCATCCGCCGCGCTTACGACGACGGCCACCGCGCGGTGCTGGTCATCACCGGCAAGGGCAAGGTCGGCCATGGGGTGTTGAAACAGCGCACGCCGGAATGGCTGGCGGGGGCTGGCGTGCGCGAGATGATCGCCGGGGTGTCCACGGCCGATCAGCGGCACGGCGGCGAGGGCGCGCTGTATGTGGCGTTGAAGCGCAAAGTCTAGAGTCCTTCGCCTCTGCTCTGGGCGGACGGGGGGGGGAAGGGAATGGAGTTAAAACAGTATCAGCTGGAGTTTCAGGGGCA
>CAZRPD010000158.1:1033-12501 GCA_964601775.1 uncultured Caulobacter sp.
GTGGGGCGTGGAGGCGCAAGGTCTAGACCCCCCGCCCTCCGACGGGCAGAGGGTGGGACCTACTGAGCTGCACAAAAAACCTTCCCCTGAGCTGGGCGAGGGGCGAGGTTTCGGCCCCTCAGACTTTCCGCGACGCCTTCTCGGCGATGCCCGAAGTCCCCTCGCGGGCCTCCAGCTTTTCAGCCACGGCGTCCAGCGACACGCCCGACGCCGCCATCAGCGCCAGCCAGTGGTACAGCAGGTCGGCGCTCTCGGCCGCCAGGGCGTCGGGCCCCTGGGCCACCGCCGCGATCACCGTTTCCACCGCTTCTTCGCCCAGCTTCTTGGCGGCCAGGGCGGGATCATTCAGCAGCTTGGCGGTGTAGGACGCTGTCGGATCGCAGCCCTTGCGGCTTTCGATCGTGGCGGCAAGACGGTCCAGGACGTCGCTTAGGCGGCTCATGCGGCGCTCCGGTCCAGGCGCACGGGGATGCCGGCGTCGGCCATGGCCTGCTTAGCCTCGCCGATGCTGATCTCGCCGAAGTGGAAGATCGAGGCGGCCAGCACGGCGGCCGCGTGACCCTCGCGGGCGGCTTCCACCAGGTGCTTGGTCTTGCCCGCGCCGCCTGAGGCGATCACCGGCACGCTCACCGCGCCCGTCACGGCCTTCAGCAGCGGGATGTCGTAGCCGATCTTGGCGCCGTCGCGGTCCATCGAGGTCAGCAGGATCTCGCCCGCGCCGCGCTCCACGACCTTGGCGGCCCAGTCGACGACGTCCAGGCCGGTGTCCTTGCGGCCGCCATAGGTCCAGACGTTCCAGCCCGAGCCGTCCTCGCGCAGCTTGGCGTCGATGGCCACCACCACGCACTGAGCCCCAAAGGCGTCGGCGCCGGCGGCGATCAGGTCGGGGTTCTCGACGGCGGCGGTGTTGGTCGAGACCTTGTCGGCCCCGGCCAGCAGCAGCCGGCGCATGTCCGACACCTGCCGCACGCCGCCGCCCACCGAAACGGGCATGAAGCAGACCTCGGCGGTGCGCGCGATGACGTCCAGCAGCAGGCCGCGGTTCTCGCTCGACGCGGTGATGTCCAGGAACATCAGCTCGTCGGCGCCGGCCGCGTCATACGCCGTCGCCTGCTCCACCGGGTCGCCGGCGTCGCGCAGGGCCACGAAATTGACGCCCTTGACCACCCGCCCGTCCTTCACGTCGAGGCAGGGAATGATCCGGGTCTTCAGCATCAGAGGGCGGCCGCGATCAGGGCTTCGGACGGCTTGATGGTGCCGGCATAAAGCGAGCGGCCCAGGATGGCGCCGGCGATCTCGACGCCGGGGCGGGCCTTCAGGCGCTCGATGTCGGCGACCGCCGCCACGCCGCCCGAGGCGATGACCGGGATCGAGACGGCGTCAGCCAGTTCGCCCACGCCCTCGACGTTCACGCCGGTCAGGGCGCCGTCGCGGCTGATGTCGGTGACGATCAGGGCGGCCACGCCCACGTCCTCGAAGCGCTTGCCCAGGGTGATGGCGTCCAGGTCCGACAGGCCGGTCCAGCCGTCGATGGCGACCTTGCCGTCACGCACGTCGACGGCGACGGCGATCTGCTCGGGCCACAGGCGGGCGGCCTTGCGGACCAGGTCCGGGTCGTGGACGGCGATGGTGCCCAGGATCACGCGGGACACGCCCGCCTCGATCCAGGCCTCGACGCCTTCCAGGGTGCGGATGCCGCCGCCCAGCTGCACCGGGATCGAGATCGATTCCAGGATCGACTCGACGGCCTTGGTGTTGACCGACTTGCCCTCGATGGCGCCGTTCAGATCGACCACGTGCAGCCACGAGAAGCCGTCCTTGACGAAGCGCTGGGCCTGGTCGGCGGGCGAGTTGTTGAAGACCGTGGCCTTCTCCATGTCGCCGTGCAGCAGGCGCACGCACTGGCCGTCCTTCAAGTCGATGGCGGGATAGAGGATCATGGGCGCCATTCCAGGAAGTTGGCGAGCAGGGCGAGCCCTGAGGCTTGTGACTTTTCGGGGTGAAACTGTACGCCCGCGACATTGCCCTTGGCCACCGCGGCCGTGAACGGGCCGCCGTGGTCCGTGACAGCGACGACGTCGGCCGGATCGGCGGCGGTCAAGGCGAAAGAGTTGGCGTAGTACATGTGCGCGCCGTCGGGCACGCCCGCGAACAGCGGGTGCTCGCGAACGAGGCTGATGGCGTTCCAGCCCATGTGCGGGATGGTCAGGGCCGGATCGCTGGGCTCGAGCTTCTTCACCTGGCCGCCGATCCAGTCGAGGCCGGGGGTGACGCCGAACTCCAGGCCCTCGGTGGCCAGGAGCTGGTGGCCGACGCAGATGCCCATGAACGGCTGACCGCGCCCGTGCACCGCCTCGTTCATCGCCTCATAGACGCCGGTGGCGTCCAGGCCGGCGCGGCATGAGGCGAAGGCCCCGACGCCGGGCAGGAAGACGCGATCGGCCTTGGCGACAAGGTCGGGGTCGGCGGTCAGCACGATGTCGGCGGCGATGTCGCGGCGCCGGGCCGCCTCACGCAAGGCCTTTTGAGCCGAACGCAGGTTGCCCGACCCGTAGTCGATCAGGGCGACGGTCTGCATGGGTTCCTACAGCACGCCCTTGGTGGACGGGGCCAGGCCGCCGGTCTTGGGGTCGATCTCGACCGCCGCGCGCAGCGCCCGGGCCAGGGCCTTGAAGCCACTTTCGGCCACATGGTGGGTGTTGTCGCCGTACAGGGTTTCCAGGTGGACGCAGGCGCCGACATTCATGGCGAACGCGTGGTGGAATTCCTTGAACAGTTCGGTGTCCATCTCGCCGACCTTGGGCCGCTTGAAGTCGACCTTCCAGATCAGATAGGGCCGGTTGGACAGGTCGATGGCGCAGCGCGTCAGGGTCTCGTCCATCGGGATATAGGCCGAGCCGAAGCGGCGGATGCCCTTGAAGCCATCCAATGCTTCCTTGATCGCCAGGCCCAGCACGATGCCGGTGTCCTCGACCGTGTGGTGCATGTCGATATGCAGGTCGCCCTTGGTCTCGACCTTCAGGTCGAAGCCGCCGTGGCGCGCGAAGCTCTCCAGCATATGGTCGTAGAACCCGATGCCGGTGGAGATCGTCGAGGCGCCGGTCCCGTCGAGATCGATCCAGACCCGGATCTGGGTCTCCTTCGTCTCGCGGACCACTTCAGCGGTGCGGGCCATGGTCGTCCTTACAGTCCGTTCTTCGCAGCCAGCTCGCGCAGGCTGACCTGCGGGCGCGGACCGTAGTGGTCGATGACCTCGGCGGCCGCGAGCGAGCCCAGCTGGCCGCAGACCGGCAGCGAGCGGCCTTGCGACAGGCCGTAGAGGAAACCCGCCGCGTATTGGTCGCCCGCGCCGGTCGTGTCCACGACTTTTTCCACGGGGTAGGCCGAGATTTCGTGAACCTGCCCGCCCTGTACGACGACCGAGCCCTTTTCGCTGCGGGTGACCGCGGCGATGTCGACCTTGTCGGCGAGCGCCTTCACGGCGGCGTCGAAATTGGTGGTGCGGAACAGCGAGCAGACTTCGGCGGCGTTGGCGAAGACGATGTCGCACTGCGTCTCGATGAAGCCCAGCAGGGCGTCGCGGTGACGCTCGACGACGAAGCTGTCGCTCAGGGTGATGGCGATCTTGCGCCCGGCGCCGTGGCTTAAGCCGGCGGCCTTGGCGAAGGCCTTACGGGCTTCCGGCGGATCGAACAGATAGCCTTCCAGATAAGAGAACTGGGCGGCTTCGATGATCGCCGGGTCGACGTCGGCCGAGGTCAGCTCGACGCAGGCGCCCAGATAGGTCGACATGGTGCGCTGGGCGTCAGGCGTGACATTGATCAGGCTCTGCGCGGTCGCGGGACCGTCGGCCAGGGGCGGGGTGTTGAAGGTCGCGCCGATGGCCCGCATGTCGTGGGTGAAGACCCGGCCCAGTTGGTCGTCGGCGACCTTGCCGATGAAGGCGGCCTTGCCGCCGAAGCTGGCCACGCCCGCCACGGTGTTGCCGGCGCTGCCGCCCGAGGCTTCGATGCCCGAGGCCATGACGTCGTATAGGCTGGCGGCGCGGGCGACGTCGATCAGGGCCATCGAGCCCTTCACCATGGCTTCGCGTTCCAGGAAGGCGTCGTCGCACTGGGCGATGACGTCGACGATGGCGTTACCGATGGCGGCGACGTCGTAGAGCGCGGTCATGGGGCGGGGCAAACCTTTGAAAGAACAGGGCTGAAAGGCCCATCCGGGACGGCGATTAAAGGAAGTGGCGGTGCAAGGCAACGCGAGGCTTGCCGGGCGGCCCGCCAAGGCCTAGCTGCGAAGCCCTAGCAGCTGGAAGTAAACCGATGGTCGACGTCCTGATCCTGGTCCCCGCCCGCGACGAGCCGCGCTTCGCCGACAGCTGGAGCCCGCTGTTCGAACGCCTGGCCGCGCCGTTGCGCGACAAGGGCCTGACGGTCGCACCCCAGCCGTGGACCGATCCGATCGAAAAGGACCAGGCCCGACTGGTCATGCCGTCCCTGGCCTGGGGTTACCACCACCGTCAGCCGGAGTGGTTTGGCCTGCTGGACCGGTTCGAATCCCAGGGTGTCCGCGTCGCCAATCCGCCGGCGATCATGCGCTGGAACTCGACCAAGACCTACTTGGTAGAGCTTGAGGCGAAGGGCGCGCCGGTCGTGCCGACGCAGGCGCACGATCGCCTGACCGACGACATCGTCCACGCCGCCTTCGACGCCTTCGGGGTCGACGAGGTGGTGGTCAAGCCGCAGGTCTCGGCCGGTTCGCAGGACACCATTCGCGTGAAGCGTCACGGTTCGCTGGAGGGTGGCCCGACCGGTCCGGCCCTGATCCAGCCGTTCCTGCCAGCGGTGGGCGAGGAGGGCGAGCTGTCGCTGTTCTACTTCGACGGCCGCTTCAGCCACGCGGTGGCCAAGGTCGCCGTGCCGGGCGATTTCCGGGTGCAGCCGCAGTTCGGCGGGGTGGTCAGCCAGATCGCTCCCGAGCGCGAGGCCCTGCGCGCGGCGGAACTGGTGCTGGAGGCCGCGCTGAGCGGCATGACCTATGCGCGGGTGGATCTGATCCGAGGGCTGGACCACACGCCGCAGCTGATGGAGCTGGAGGTGATCGAGCCGGATCTCTTCCTGCAGCACGCGCATGATGGCGGGGCGGGGTTCGCGGCGGCGGTGGTTCGGGCGATCGGCGAATAGATGCTCCCCCGCGATGCGGGGGAGCTGTCGCGGAGCGACTGAGGGGGCTAACGCGGCCTCGCTCCAGCTCGCCCCCTCCGGCCCTCTGGGCCACCTCCCCCGCCTCGCGGGGGAGGATCTTTTGGGCGCCTACGCCCCCAAAAACAACTCCCGCGACGGACACAGGTCACTGATCTTGCAGACCTCGCACTTCGGTTTCCGCGCCACGCAGACATACCGCCCATGCAGGATCAGCCAGTGGTGCGCCCGGGTCTGATACGGCCCCGGCACGATCCGCATCAGATCCTGCTCGACCGCGTCCGGGACCTTGCCGGCCGACAGTTTCAGGCGGTGCGAGACCCGGAACACGTGGGTGTCGACGGCGATGGCCGGTTCGATGTCCAGCTCGTTCAGCACCACCGAGGCGGTCTTGCGGCCCACGCCCGGCAGGGATTCCAGATCGACGCGGTTGAGCGGCACCTGCCCGCCGTGCTTGTCCATCAGAATGTGGGCGGCGGCGATGACGTTCTTGGCCTTGGTGCGGAACAACCCGATCGAGGCGATGTACTTGATCAGCCCCTCTTCGCCGAGTTCCAGCATCTTTTCGGCGCTGTCGGCGACCTGGAACAGCGGGCCGGTGGCCTTGTTGACCTGGACGTCGGTGGCCTGGGCCGACAGCGCGACGGCGGTGACCAGCTCATAGGGGTTGGAATAGTTCAGCTCGGTCTTGGGATGCAGCTCCAGGCTGGCGAAGCGCTCGAACAGGATCGCCACCCGTTCGCGCTCGGCGGGGCTGATGCGTTTGAGGGGCTTTTTCTTCGGGGCGGCCATGGGGGCGACCATGCCGTGATGCGCCCCGCTCGCCAAGCGTCGGGCAGCCCCGTAAAATCGCCGCAAGAACCGGGCGGACCGCGTTCGGCGAGGGGGTTAGCGTAATGATCATGGCATACGACGCACCCCCCGCAGAAAACGCCGAGCTCGTTCGCCTCGCCGAGCGCTCGGTCGACTATCACCGCATGGCCAAGGCGCTGGATTGGCTGGCCGCGCGCTGGTCCGATCACCCCTCGCTGGACGAGGCCGCGCAGGCCGTGGGCCTGTCGCCGTTCCACTTCCAGCGCATCTTCACCCGCTGGGCCGGGGTCAGCCCCAAGAGCTTCGTGGCGGCCATCGCCCACGCCGAGGCCCGCCGTTCGCTGGAGGCCGGCGGCACGGTGCTGGACGCCGCCTTCGACGCCGGGCTGTCAGGCCCCTCGCGGCTGCACGACCTGTTCATCGCCCAGGAGGCGGCGACGCCCGGCGAGGTCCGCCGTCGGGGCGAGGGCATGAAGCTGCGCTGGGGCTGGGCCCCGACGCCGTTCGGCAAGGGCCTGTTCGTGATGGCCGACCGGGGCCTGGCGGGCCTGGCCTTCTCGGATGGCGATGACGATGCCAGCTTCGCCGACATGCACCGCCGCTTCCCGGCCGCCGACTGGATCCGAGACGACATGGCCGCCCAGGAAACCGCCCTGCACGCCTTCGCGGGCGGGGAGGGGCCGCTGCCGGTGGTGCTGATCGGCTCGCCCTATCACGTGCAGGTATGGAAGGCGCTGTTGCGCATCCCGGCCGGTGAGACCGCCACCTATGGCCAGGTCGCTCACTGGGCTGGCAAGCCCAAGGCCTTCCAGGCCACCGGCGGCGCGATCGGGGCCAACCCGATCTCGCTGCTGATCCCCTGCCATCGGGCGATCGGCAAGAGCGGCAAGCTGACCGGCTACCACTGGGGCCTGGCCCGCAAGGCGGCGATCTTGGGGATGGAGGCGGTCTCGGCCGCCTCCTGAAAGCCCTACAGGATAAACCGGCTCAAATCCGCGTTGGCCGCCAACGCCCCGACCCGTTCCTGCACATAGGCCGCGTCGATGGTGATCGTCTCGCCGCTGCGATCGGCCGCGGTGAAACTGATCTCCTCGACCACCTTTTCCAGGATGGTCTGGAGCCGCCGCGCGCCGATGTTTTCGACCGAGCTGTTCACCGCCACGGCCGCATCGGCCAGGGCGTCGACCGCGTCGTCGGTGAAGGCCAGGGTCACGCCTTCGGTGGCCATCAGCGCCTGGTGCTGGCGGATCAGGTTGGCTTCCGGTTCGGTCAGGATGCGGCGCAGGTCATCCCGGGTCAGGCCCTTCAGCTCGACGCGGATCGGCAGGCGGCCCTGCAGCTCCGGCAGCAGGTCCGACGGCTTGGCGACGTGGAAGGCGCCCGAGGCGATGAACAGGATGTGGTCGGTCTTCACCGGCCCGTACTTGGTCGAGACCGTCGTGCCCTCGATCAGCGGCAGCAGGTCGCGCTGCACGCCTTCGCGGGAGACGTCCGCCCCCGAGCGCTGAGACGAACTGGCGACCTTGTCGATCTCGTCCAGGAAGACGATGCCGTGGTTCTCGGCCAGCTCCAGGGCTTCCTGGGTCAGGGCCTCCTGGTCCAGCAGCTTGTCGCTCTCCTCAGCGATCAGCGGCGCCCAGGCCCCGGACACGGTGGTCTTGTGGGTCTTGGTCTTGCCGCCGCCCAGCGACTTCATCATGTCCGACAGGTTGAACATCTGAGCGCCGGGTTGGCCGGGGATCTCGAAGGTCTGGCCGCCGCCGGTATCGGACAGCTGCAGCTCGATCTCCTTGTCGTCCAGCTCGCCGGCCCGCAGCTTCTTGCGGAACGCCTCGCGGGCGGCGGTGGCGCCGGGGCCGGTCAGGGCGTCGAGGATGCGATCCTCGGCCGCGCCTTCCGCCTTGGCCTTCACGGCCGCGCGGCGCTTGTCGCGAACCATGGCCAGGGCGCTTTCCACCAGGTCGCGGACGATCTGGTCGACGTCGCGGCCGACATAGCCGACCTCGGTGAACTTGGTGGCCTCGACCTTGAGGAACGGGGCCTGGGCCAGGCGCGCCAGGCGGCGGGCGATCTCCGTCTTGCCGACGCCGGTCGGGCCGATCAGCAGGATATTCTTCGGGGTCAGCTCGTCACGGATGTCGGCCGGCGCGCGGCGACGGCGCCAGCGGTTGCGCAGGGCGACAGCGACGGCCTTCTTGGCCTCGTTGTGGCCGACGATGAAGCGGTCGAGTTCGGAAACGATCTCGCGGGGGGAAAATTCGGTCATGATTTACAGGACTTCGACGGTCAGGTTGCCGTTGGTGTAGACGCAGATCTCGGCGGCGATGCTCATGGCCTTGCGAGCCAGATCCTCGGCCGAGAGATCCTGGTCGAGCAGGGCCTTGCCGGCCGCCAGCGCATAATTTCCGCCCGAGCCGATGGCCGCGACCGCGTTGCCGTTGGCGCTTTCGCCCGGTTCCAGAACGTCGCCGACGCCGGTGACGGTGTAGATGGCGGTGCTATCCGCGACGAGCAGCATGGCCTCCAGCCGGCGCAGGTAGCGATCGGTGCGCCAGTCCTTGGCCAGGTCGACGCAGGCGCGAGCCAGCTGGTCGGGATACTGTTCCAGCTTGGCCTCGAGGCGCTCGATCAGCGTGAAGGCGTCGGCGGTGGCGCCGGCGAAACCGGCCACGACCTTGCCGCCGGCCAGGCGACGCACCTTGCGGGCGTTGCCCTTGACGACGGTTGGCCCCATGGAGACCTGTCCGTCACCGGCGATCACGGTCTGGCCGTTCTTGCGCACCGCGAGGATGGTCGTGCCGTGCCAGTCTGGGAAGGAATTGCTGTTTTGCATGGCTTCGCATGTGGCGAGGCCGGGCCGGAGGGTCAAGGATGAGCTTCACGCAAGACGAGGTCGAGCGCTACGCCCGCCACCTGGTGCTGCGCGAGGTGGGCGGCCCAGGACAGCAGAAGCTGAAGGCCGCGCGGGTGCTGATGGTCGGGGCAGGCGGCCTGGGCGCGCCGGCGGCGCTGTACCTGGCCGCGGCGGGGATCGGGACCATCGGCCTTGTGGATCCGGACACCGTTTCGCTGTCGAACCTGCAGCGCCAGGTGCTGTACGCCACCGTCGATGTCGGCCGGCCCAAGGTTGAGGCGGCGGTCGAGCACTTAAGCGCCCTCAATCCGCATGTGACCGTCGAAACCCATCCGGTATGGCTGGACGACACCAACGCCGGCGAGATCATCTCGCAGTATGACCTCGTCCTGGACGGCACCGACGACTTTGCGACCCGCTTCGCCGTCAGCGACGCCTGCCTGGCCCATGGCAAGCCGCTGGTCAGCGGGGCCCTGGGCCGCTGGACCGGCCAGGTCGGGGTGTTCCACGGTCAGCCCTGCTATCGCTGCCTGGTGCCCGAGGTCCCACCGGACGCCGAGACCTGTTCGCTGGTCGGGGTGGTCGGGGCGCTGGCCGGCGTGATCGGCGCGATGATTGCGCTGGAGGCAGTCAAGCTGATCGCCGGGGCTGGTCAGCCCCTGTCCGGCCGACTGCTGATCTACGACGCTCTGGCCGCCGAGACCCGCACGGTGCGGATCGGCGCCGACCCGGCCTGTCCCGCCTGCGGTTCTTGACGGCCCCGCTTCGGCGCGGTTCGGTGAAGACTTCGGCGGGGAGGGCGGCATGAGCAAACTGACGCGCGGACTGTTGATCGGCCTGGGCGTGGTCGTCGTGTTGCTGGTCGGCGGCTGGTTCCTGCTGCAGCGGCCCGACATCCCCTACGCCACGCTCGAGCAGCGGTATGGCCACGCCGACAGTCGCTACATGGACCTGCCCGGCGGCGTGCGGGCGCATTACCGCGACCTCGGACCCCGCGAGGCGCCGGCGATCGTGCTGGTCCATGGTTTCTCGGCCTCGACCCACGCCTGGGACGGCTGGATCGCGGCGCTCGCCAAGGACTATCGCGTGGTCGTGCTGGACCTGCCCGGCCACGGCCTGACGCAAGGCCCGCTAGTCGGCGGCCGCGACGGCTTCGGGGCGGTGGTCGATGGCGTGACCCGAGGCCTGGGCCTGACCCACTTCACCCTGGGCGGCAATTCCATGGGCGGTGGTGTCGCCTGGGCCTACACGCTCGACCATCCGGACAAGGTCGAGCGTCTGCTGCTGGTCGACGCGGCGGGATGGCCGGCGGAGAAGGCTGGCGGGGCGGTGATCTTCTCGGTCATGCGCACGCCGGTCGGGCGCGCTTTGCTCAAGGACATCGACACCCGGCCGCTGATCGCCCAGGGCCTGCGGGCGGCCTATCTGGATCCCAAGCTGGTCACGCCGGCCCTGGTCGACCGCTATGCGGACCTGGCTCGCGCGCCAGGCCATCGCGACATCCTGCTGTCCCTGCAGACCGGTCCGCGCCGCGAGGCCAAGGCGGCGGCGCTGTCGCGCATCCATGTCCCCACCCTGATCCTGTTTGGCCAGGACGACCGGCTGATCCCGGCCGCCGACGGCGAGAAGTTCCACAAGGCCATACCAGGCGCCACGCTGATCACCTATCCCGGCGTCGGCCATGTGCCGATGGAGCAGATTCCTGCGCAATCGGTTGCAGATCTCAAAGCTTGGCTGGCCACGCACCCACCGAGGCCCTAAATCCGCCGGTAGTTCTCAAGGCGGCCGATCGCCGCGTCCGTGACTTTACGGAGGCGCGGCGAGGATCCCTTTCGGGTAAGGCCTGCCGCGACCGTAAAGGAGTATCGAGATGGCTGGCGCTCGGATCGAACTGGAAAGCTTGAAGTCCAAGGTGATGTCGGCGGAAGACGCCGCGGCCTTGATCACCCCCGGCAGCACCGTCGGCATGAGCGGTTTCACCGGCTCGGGTTATCCGAAGTCGGTGCCCCTGGCCCTGGCCAGCCGCATCGAGGCCGAGCACGCGGCGGGCAATCCGTTCCGCCTGCGGGTGTGGACCGGCGCCTCGACCGGCCCGGAGCTCGACGGCGCCCTGGCCAAGGCCGACGGCATCGAGTTCCGCCTGCCCTACAATTCCGACCCCATCGCCCGCGAGAAGATCAATCGCGGCGAGATGGACTATTTCGACATGCACCTCTCCCAAGTGGCCCCGATGGCCTGGCAGGGGTTCCTGGGTCCGCTCGACACCGCAGTGATCGAGGTCAGCGGGATCCGGCCGGACGGCTCGCTGATCCCGTCCTCGTCGGTGGGCAACAACAAGACCTGGATCGACCGCGCCGAGAAGGTGATCCTGGAGGTGAACCGTTGGCAGAACCCGGCGCTGGAAGGGATGCACGACATCTACTACGGCACGGCCCTGCCGCCGAACCGGGTGCCGATCCCGCTGAAGTCGCCCAACGACCGCATCGGCGAGGCCTATTTCCGCTGTGATCCTTCGAAGGTCGTGGCGGTGGTCGAGACCGGCGCGCCCGACCGCAACCTGCCCTTCGACGCGCCCGGCGAGGAGCATCGCGCCATCGCCGGCC
>CAZRPD010000159.1:0-3161 GCA_964601775.1 uncultured Caulobacter sp.
CGCCGGGTTGGAAGAGGTCGAAGCGGGAGGCGGTCATGGGGAAATTCCCAAACTAGCGTGTCATCCCGGAAGCCGCGCAGCGGCTTTCCGGGACCGCCGGAAACGCCGGCGCATGCGGTGGTCCCGGCTCGGCGCGCTGCGCGCTTGGCCGGGATGGCAGTTTTAACGGCCTACTTCCGCTTAGACGCGGTCTGGTCGCGCAGGGCCTTGAACTCGGAACCGGCCTGCCACTGCGGCCAGACGCGGCTGTTGGCCAGGTCGGCGCCGATCTCGTAGACGAGGCCCAGATCCATGGCCTGGCCCGAGAGATCCCAGTCCGCCGACCACTCGTCGGCCGGCTGGTGGTAGCGCTTCTCGTTATAGTCGGCCTCGGCCTTCTCGCCGGCCTCCTTGCCGCCCTTGTAGAGGTCGTTGCCGGAGCCGATCGAGATGGCCGGCACGCCGCGCTTGGCGAAGGGGAAGTGGTCCGAGCGGTAGAAGTGACCCGCTTGCGGGGTGGGGTCAGGCGTGAAGTAGCGGCCGTGGGCCTTGGCCTTGGCGGCCAGCATGTCCTGCAGATCGACCTTGCCGTCGCCAGAGGTGGTGACGTCCTTGGCCGGACCGGCGGCCGACAGGGCGTCGATATTGATGTCGCCGACCGTGGTGGCGACCGGGAACAGCGGGTTGGCCGAATAGTATTCCGAGCCCAGCAGGCCCTTCTCCTCGGCGGTCACGGCCAGGAACAGGATCGAGCGCTGCGGCGCGGGCTGGCTCTTGAAGGCGCGGGCCAGCTCCAGGATGCCGGCGATGCCGTCGGCGTTGTCCACCGCGCCGTTGTAGATCGTGTCGCCCTTGGCGTCTGGCGCGCCGACGCCCAGGTGGTCCCAGTGGCCGCTGTAGATGATGGTCTCGTTCGGATATTTCGCGCCGACGATGCGGCCGGCGATGTTCTTGGAGACGATGGTCTCGTGCTTGACCTTGAAGTCGGCCGAGAAGGTCGCGCCCTTCAGTTCCACCGGCTTGAAGTCGCGGGTCTGGGCCTGTTTCTTCAGGGCGTCGAAGTCCAGGCCGGCCTTCTTGAACAGGTCCACGGCGACGTCGCGCTGGATCCAGGCTTCCAGCTTGGGATGGGTTTTGCTGGGGTCAGCGCGCACGATGTCGAACATCGTGTTGGTGTTGGAGTTCTTGACCGTGTTCCAGCCGTACGAGGCCGGGGCCGTTTCGTGGACGATCAGCACGCCCGCGGCGCCCAGGCGGGCGGCCTCCTCGAACTTGTAGGTCCAGCGGCCGTAATAGGTCATGGCCTTGCCGCCGAAGTCGCCGGAACCCGTCTCGAAGTCCGGATCGTTGATCAGCACGACCAGGATCTTGCCCTTCACGTCCAGGCCCTTGAAGTCGTCCCAACTTCTCTCTGGAGCTTTCACGCCATAGCCGGCGAAGACGATCGGGGCGTCCTTGATCGAGACGGCGTCGACATTGGTCATGGCGGCGCGAATGGCGATCTGCTCGCCCTGGTTCAGCATCACGTGGTCATTGCCGACCATGGCGTGGGCGACGACCGGCCCGGCGATCTCGAACTTGGCCAGCGGCACGTTCTGGGTCCACGAGCGCGAGCCGTTTTTCTGGACGTCGCCGGCGGGGGAGAGGCCGATGGCCGCCATCTGGTCGACGATGTAGCCCACCGTCTTGGTCTCGCCCGCCGTGCCGGGGCCGCGGCCCTCGAAGTCGTCGGCCGACAGGATCTTGATGTGGTTCGACAGCTTGGCGGGGTCGATCTTGGGCGCGTCCGCGGCGTGCGCAAGCATAGGCGCGGCGATCAGGACGGTGGCGAGCAACAGGCGTTTCATCGGCGGCCCTTCTGGCGGGAAATCTTGGCGCGGAACCTAGAGGGAGACCCGTCGCCCGTCCACCGGCCAGCGCTCCAGGGTCTCACCGTCCCAGACATGCAGGGCGTCGTAGAGGTTGATGGTCGGGTCGCAATGGCCCGGCTGCAACCAGACGATGTCGCCGACGTGGGGCGCGCCCTCCGGAAAGGCGCGGGCCGGATCAGCGTCGGCGGCAGCCACGGCCTCGGCGAACCCCAGCGGCGCGCGGCCGGCGGCCTACAGGACATCGAGCGTGGCGGGATGGGCGATCATGCCCTGCTCGTCCCCCATCGGCCGCCACAGCGACCCGCTTGCAGCGCCGGCGACGACGCGGGCCGGCGGGCCGTCCATGGACATGGCCTTGAAGCCGGCGTCGCAGACGACGTGGCTCTTGTGACGGGCCGAGACGATACTGGCGGCCACGAACAGCGCCGGCTCGAACGGCCAGTCGCCGCCGCCGGGCGCGCCGCAGGCGTCGTACTCGACGTCCATGACCGCGTACGAGCCGGCTTGAAGCTCGGTGAACACGCCGGACGCCAGATCGAAGGCGTGGGTGCCGGTGCCGCCACCGGTCACCACCGGCGGGGGCAGGCCAGCGGCGGTCAGCTCGGCGACCAGGGCCTTCAGCGCGGCGAAGGCGGCTTCGTCGGCGGACCGGCGCAGGGCGTCGTCGTCCAGATGCTGCAGATGGCCGAGATAGGCCTGGACGCCAGCGAAGCGCAGGCCTGGCGAGGCGCCGGCGGTGCGGGCCAGGCTCAGGGCCTCGTGTGGGTTGACGCCGGTGCGATGGGTGCCCAGGTCGAGATCGACGACGAGGTCGAGCCGGGTCCCGGCCGCCACGGCGGCGTCGGACAGCCGATCGATCTGGCCCTCGTCATCGGCGACGACCCCGACCTTGGCGCCGGTCTTGGCCAGGGCCGCCAGCCGCGGACCGGCCCAGGCGGGCGGCGGGGCGGTGACGAGCACGTCCTGGATCCCGCCGGCCACGAACGCCTCGGCCTCGCCCACCGTCTGGCAGCACAGGCCCACGGCCCCGCCCTCGACGATGAGGCGGCCCAGCGTGCTGCACTTGTGGGTCTTGCCGTGGGCGCGCAGGCGGACCCCGGCGGCGTCGCAGAGGGCCTGCATCTTGCTGAGGTTTCGGGTCAGCGCGGCGCGGTCGACGACGAGGAGGGGCGTTTGGGGGAGGTGTTCGGCGCCTGGAAAGTTCAATTCGTCCCCCATCCCATCCGTCATCCCCCCCTTTATGCGCGGGGCCCCTTTGTCCCCCGCAACGGCGGGGGGAGGCGAGCCCCCATCGGCCGGCTGAGCCATCGG
>CAZRPD010000159.1:3171-12253 GCA_964601775.1 uncultured Caulobacter sp.
GCTCGGCCCCAGGGGCGCGGACAGGCTCGTCCCGATCTCCGCCCTGACCCTCGCGCCCCGCGCATATAGCGCGGGATGACGGGGGAGGCTAGATCTCGCCCCGCAGCACCTGCGCGAACAACCCCGGATCCACATTGCCCCCGGACAGCACGATCGCCGCCGTCTTGCCCTTCAGGTCGATCTTCCCCGTCAGGGCCGCCGTCAGGGCCACGCAGCCGCCGGGCTCGACCACCAGCTTCAAGACCGAGAAGGCGTAGCGCATGGCCTCGGCGACTTCGGCGTCGGTGACCGCGACGATGCCTGACAGCATCTTGGAATTGATCGGCCAGGTCAGGTCGCCGGGGATCGGGGTCAGCAGGGCGTCGCAGATCGAGCGGGCGTCCTTGTCGATGGTCTCGCGTTGGCCGC
Organism: uncultured Caulobacter sp.; assembly: GCA_964601775.1. GTDB lineage: Bacteria > Pseudomonadota > Alphaproteobacteria > Caulobacterales > Caulobacteraceae > Caulobacter. Next base: position 3,580 of record CAZRPD010000159.1, read on the forward strand.
TTTCCAGCGAGCGGCGGGTCTCATCGAAGCCGGCCGGCTCGGCCCCCCAGACTTCCGTGGACGGAGAAAGCGCCTTTACCGCCGTCGAGGTCCCGGCGATCAGGCCGCCGCCGCCGACGGGCGACAGCACGCGGTCCAGCTCGACGTCCAGCGCCCTGGCCTGCGCCACCAGTTCCAGCCCTAGCGTGCCCTGGCCGGCGATAATGTGCGGATCGTCGTAGGACGGCACGACCGTGCAGCCGCGCTGGGCGCTGATCTCTTCGGCGATGGCGACCCGGTCCTCGGTGAAGCGGTCGTAGAAGCGGATTTCGGCCCCGAAATCCTTGGTGGCTTCGACCTTCACGCCGGGCGCATCGGTGGGCATGACGATCAGGGCGGGAATGTCCAGGAGCTGCGCCGCCAGCGCCACGCCCTGGGCGTGGTTGCCGGACGAGAACGCCACCACGCCGCGCGCCTTTTCCTCGACGCTCAGCTGCGACAGACGGTTATAGGCGCCGCGAAACTTGAAGGCCCCGGCCCGTTGCAGCGTCTCGGGCTTGAGGAACACCCGCCCGCCCAGGCGCGCGTTCAGCGCCGGGCTCTCGATCAGCGGCGTTTCGACGGCCAGGCCCTTCAGGCGTCCGGCGGCGGCTTGGATGTCGGCGAGGGCGATGGTCATGGCGCAGGTTTAGAGCCGCGCGACAGGTTTTTGAATACTCCGGACGCAACGCGATTTGTTGCAGTCGCGAAACCCTTTCCGACCTCTGCCGTTAGCGCCATATAGAGCGCTGGGGGCTCAGCTGTTCAGGACGACTCGATGAAGACCGCCATATCCGCCGCCGCGGCGATTGCCGCGCTGGGCTGTGCTGCGCCCGCCTGGGCCGGCGAGGTCTATGTGGGCGTCTTCAAGCATGACGTGACCTTCATCGGCGAAGCCGTCGGCCTAGGCGCCGCAGGCCGCGAAGAGGGCGTCGATGTTCACCTGGGCTATCGTACGAAGCGGATCGACAGCCTGCGCTGGCTGGGTCGGCCCCAGGCCCACGCCATGGTGTCGATCAACAGCAAGAACACCTCGAACTTCGTGGCCGCCGGCCTGAACTGGAAGATCGACCTGGGCAAGCCGGGCGGCTTCTATCTGCGTCCCGGCATGGGCTTGGCCTATACCGACGGCCAGGCCGGCCTGCCGCCCGCCAACGCCCCGAACCTGACGCCCGAAGAGCGCGCCCGCCGTACGCACCTCTACTACACGCGCATCGATTTCGGCTCGAAGGTGCTGTTCGAACCCGAACTGGCTCTGGGCTATCAGGTCAGCGATCGGGTCTCGGTAGAGCTTTCCTATACGCACCTGTCGAACGGCCAGATCTTTCACCAGGGCAAGAACCAGGGGCTTGACGACGCAGGGGTTCGGCTGGTTTACGCCTTCTGACTTCGCGAGGGACGCATCGACGCCCTTCGTGACGCCGCCTAAAATCTGAGAAACGTCCTGGGTCGAGTCCTGTCGAAGGACCCTGTGACGTCACCCGGCGGGCGATAAGGCGTATCTCCATCATGGCCAACGTGACCGTCGTCGGCGCCCAGTGGGGCGATGAAGGCAAGGGCAAGATCGTCGACTGGCTCAGCAACCGGGCCGATGTCGTCGTTCGTTTCCAGGGCGGCCACAACGCCGGCCACACGCTGGTCGTGGACGGCAAGGTCTACAAGCTGGCCCTGCTGCCGTCGGGCGTCGTCCAGGGCAAGCTGTCGGTGATCGGCAACGGCGTCGTGGTCGACCCGTGGCACCTGCTGGGCGAGATCGACAAGATCGCCGACCAGGGCGTCAACATCTCGCCCGAGCTGCTGATCCTGGCCGACAACGCCTGCCTGATCCTGCCGCTGCACCGCGACCTGGACCAGGCCCGCGAGGCCGCCTCGACCCAGAAGATCGGCACCACCGGCCGCGGCATCGGCCCGGCCTATGAGGACAAGGTCGGCCGTCGCGCCATCCGCGTCGCCGACCTGGCCGATCCCGAAGCCCTGAAGCCGAAGATCGAGCGCCTGCTCAGCCACCACGGCGCCCTGCGTCGCGGCCTGAACCTGCCGGAGGCCAATGCTCAGGAGCTGTTCGACGCCTTGATGGAACTGGCCCCGCGCATCCTGCCTTACGCCCAGCCGGCGTGGCGGGTGCTGGACCAGGCCCACAAGGCTGGCCGCAAGATTCTGTTCGAGGGCGCGCAAGGCTCGCTGCTGGACGTCGACCACGGCACCTATCCGTTCGTCACCTCGTCCAACACCGCCGCGGGCCAGGCCTCGGCCGGCTCGGGCATGGGCCCGTCGGCGACCGGCTTCGTGCTGGGCATCGTCAAGGCCTACACCACCCGCGTCGGCGAAGGCCCGTTCCCGGCCGAGCTGTTCGACGAGGTTGGCCAGCACCTGTCGACGGTGGGCCGCGAGGTCGGGGTCAACACCGGCCGCGCCCGCCGCTGCGGCTGGTTCGACTCGGTGCTGGTGCGCCAGTCGGTGGCCATCAACGGCATTCACGGCGTGGCCCTGACCAAGCTGGACGTGCTGGACGGCCTGAAGACCCTGAAGATTTGCGTCGGCTACAAGATCGGCGACAAGGTCGTCGACTACCTGCCGGCCGGCCTGCGCGACCAGGCCGCCGCCACGCCGATCTACGAGGAAATCGAGGGCTGGACGGAAAGCACCGCCGGCGCGCGTTCGTTCAAGGACCTCAACGCCAACGCCATCAAGTACGTGCGTCGCGTCGAGGAACTGATCGGCGCTCCGGTGGCCCTGCTGTCGACCAGCCCCGAGCGCGACGACACCATCCTGATGCGCGACCCGTTCCAGGGCTGAGGGCCGATCGGCCCGGTCGGCGCCTAAATCTGCGTCGACCGGCCGTTTGGTAAAGCTTGATGAACGTTGTGCGCCTAGCGTCCGCCTCTACTGAGGTGACGAAAGGTCAGCCTGTGGGTCTGCGTGAGGTTCTGGACGACGGGGCGGATGAGGCGATTCTCATCATGAGCCGTCGCAGCCGCCTGGCGCGCGTCATCGTCATGCTAGTGGCGGCTGGCCTTCTGGCCTTCCATTTCGGTCCGCCGCAGGCCTTGGCCTGGGTCGTCGCCAATCTCCTGCTGGAAGGCTGGCTGGTCTATCTGCAGCTGTCGTTCAAGCCGGGCCTGGCGGTGCGCCATCCGGTCCTGCGCCTTGGGCCTTCGGCGGCGTTCACCACCGTCTGGTCGGTGATGGCCTGTCTGGTGGCGATCCACGGCCCGACCTCGATGAAGTTCGCCGCGCTGATCGTCCTGTTCGGCTTGATGATCGAGGCGATGAAGTACGCCGCCGTCAGCCGGGCGGCGATGCTGGCCATCCTGCCGGGACCGTTCATCGCCCTGACCCTGGCGCCGCTGCTGGGGACCAAGTTCAACACCTGGGATAAGACCATCGCCCTGGTCGCTATCGCCGGCCTGGCCGGCTACATGGCCGACGCCGTGCGGCTGATGCGCGGCGCGGCAAAGGCGCTGGAGAAGGCCGAGGCCGACGCCCTGGAGGCCAGCCGCGCCAAGTCGGCCTTCCTGGCGATGATGAGCCACGAGCTGCGCACGCCGATGAACGGCGTGCTGGGTCTGGCCCACGCCCTGCGCGGCACGCGGCTGGACGTGCGCCAGGCCGACTATCTGGAGATGATCGAGCAGTCGGGTCACGGCTTGCTGACCATTCTCAACGACATTCTGGACCTCTCGAAGGTCGAGGCGGGCAAGCTGGAGCTGGAGGTCGCGCCGTTCGACATCCGCAAGTCGGTCGCCCAGATCCTGCTGGTCTGGAGCGAGACCGCGCGGTTGAAGGGCGTGGACCTGGACCTGGTGGTGGATCCCGACACCCCGGCCTGGCTGGCCGGCGACGACGCCCGCGTGCGCCAGATCCTGCGCAACCTGGTCTCCAACGCCCTGAAATTCACCGAGACCGGCCGCGTGGCCGTTCACGTCGTGGCCATACCCGGCGGCGTGATGCTGGCCGTGTCGGACACCGGCGTGGGCATGAACGCCGAACAGTGCGGGCGTCTGTTTACGCCGTTCTCGCAAGGCGATCGCTCGACCGCCCGGCGGTTCGGCGGCACGGGCCTGGGCCTGGCCATCTGCCGGCAGCTGGCTGACATGATGGGCGGATCGATCGGCGTCGAGAGCGCGCCGGGCGAAGGTTCGACCTTCACCGTGCGCCTGGCCCTGCCGACGGCGGCCGGACCCGGCGCGGACGCCGCCGCGGCCCCCAGCCTGGACCTGGCCGGCGCTCGCGTTCTGGTGGTCGACGACAACCGCGTGAACCAGATGGTCGCCCGGGCCATCCTGGAGGCGGCCGACATCTCGGTGGCCACGGTCGACGATGGCCACACGGCGCTGGCCCGCCTGCGCGGCGAGGACTTCGACGTGGTGCTGATGGACGTGCACATGCCGGTGATGGACGGCGTCGAGGCCGTGCGCCGCATCCGCGCGGGCGAGGGCGGCCGCGTCGACATGCCGGTGGTGGCCCTGACGGCCGACGCCATGGTCGGCGACGCCGAACGCCTGCTGGCCCAGGGCTTCGATGACGCCCATCCCAAGCCGATCCAGCCCGCCGGCCTGCTGGCCATGGTGGCGAGCCTGCGCCGCGCCCCGGCTCAGGCCGAAGCGCGCCTGATCGCCTGATACCCACTTTCGGTTGCGCAAGGCCGCCGGAACGCCGCTTGGTTAGCGTTTGTTAGCCGACTTGGCCGTATCCAGAACCCTTACAGACCAAGGGGGATCCGTGTCCGCACTCGCGCGCCGTCACAAGCCGAAGCCGCTGAACAAGGCGGACCGCGTGATGCGCAGCCTGCGCGCGCTGGAACGAACCGCCTCGACCAGCCGGGTGCTGAACCTGATCGCCGTCGAGAACGACAGCGGTAGGCGGCCCGAGTACCTGCAGGCGCCGCTGTTCCGCAATCGCGTGCTCAACACCGCCCTCGTGCTGAAGCACCGTCTGCGCAACGACGACTTCTATCTGTTCGACGAGGCGCGGCCGACCGCGACCAAGATCATCATCCCGTTCGATCGCAGCGACCTGGGCCTGGGCGGCCAGTCGGTGTTCGTGGGCCAGCGCGGCTGGACGGACCTGATCATCGAGGCCACCAACGCCTCCAGCGACATGAGCCGCGACCTGGCGACCCTGCGCCTGATCGACATGCTGCCGTCGCTGGACCCGTTCCTGATGCGCGAGCACCTGCGCCAGCACGGCGTTCTGGTGGCCAATTGCTATTTCGCGCTGTCCCAGGCCGACCTCGAGGCCATGCAGGGCTTCGTGACCATGGAAATTTCGCGGCTGATCGAGCTGGCCTATCGCGGCTCGCAGGGCGTGGGTCGCGCCCATGCCGCGCGCCTGGTCGAGGCGCTGCTGTCCACCGACGTCGACGAGCGCCTGGAGCCGCTGCGCCAGACCCTGGTCATGCAGGGCGAGAGCTTCAAGGAAGGCGTCTTCAGCTGGAAGGGCTTCCTCTATTACAAGTGGATGCTGACGCGGCTGTGGCCGCAGCTGACCGCGGTGGGCCAGGAGCTGGGCCGCGTGATCGTGACGGGCAACCGCGACGCCGAGACCGGCCGTTATGTCGATGACGCCCGCCGCCGCCTTCAGGGCGGGGTGCTGGTCGAGCGCGCGGCGATCATGCGCACGCTGAAGGTCTATGACGACGCCTTCGAGGACCTGATCGAGAACGGCCGCCCGCAGGCCTTCCGCGAGTTCCTGATGCGCGCCCCCGAGATGTTCCTGTCGCTGGGCGAGCGGGTGGGCGTGATCTCCCACATCTCCAGCTATTGGCGCTATCGCTTCCCGGCTGGGGAAGCGCTGACGGTCGACGTCGAAGAGGCGATCGACATCTTCCAGGATTTCGAGGCCGGTCTTTCCGTACCCGTCGGGACCTGAGCCGGTTAACGCCTGAAAATCATCAAGGCGTTTTTTACGATCTGCGTCTAAAGCTCTTGGTCTAGATTCGAGGAGCCTCAGGTCCGTGTTCGACGGGAACGTGCGCAATCTTCAGCGTGTCGCCTCAAAGGTGCAGCGGGTTCTGGTCGTGGATCCCAATCCGGCGACCGCGCGTCTGCTGGCCGAACACCTGCGCCCGCTGGGCGCGGTGCAGATGTTCGCCGCGCCCAGCGCCGAGAAGGGCTACGCCATGGCCCGGGCGACGGATCCGCAGCTGATCTTCATCGAGCACGCCCAGCAGGGCGTCGACGGCCTGGCCTTCACCCGCAAGATCCGCCGCAGCGACCTGAGCTGCCGCGAAGCGCCGATCATCATGTGCACCGCCGAGGCCACCGCCGAGACGATTTTCGGCGCGCGCGATTCGGGCGTGCACGAGTTCATGCGCAAGCCGTTCACGATCAAGGATCTTGAGCGCCGGCTGGAAGCCGTGGCGCTGAAGCCGCGCGACTGGATCGAGGCCGTGGCCTATGTCGGTCCGGATCGCCGCCGCTTCAACTCGGCCGACTACAAGGGGCCGCGCAAGCGCAAGGCCGATGCGGCCGGCTCGCCCGCCGCGCGCCTGTCCCAGGCTCTGCGTATCGTCAAATCGGCCGCCACGGCGCTGGACACCGATCCGGCCCAGGCCCGCCGCGCTCTGGCGGCGCAGGCCCTGGAGCTCAAGCGCGTGGGCGAGGCGGTCAAGGACGCCCGCCTGATCCAGGCTGCCGACGCCCTGGGATCGTTCATGGGATCCGAGACGGCCGGCGCGCTGGGCCGCGCCGAACTGATCAAGCGGATCGACGCCCTGATGGGTTTCATGTCCGACGAAGGCGGCCGCGCGGCCTAATCCCCAGCGCTGTCATGGTTCTGTTATGGAACTGTCGCGAACCGGCCGCGTCCGGACGTTAACAGCGCACCCCGAGACCTGCATCGCGCAAAGCGAGGGGCTTCAGGGGATATTTCATGATCATTCGTCAACAGGCGGCGCTTCTGCGCCGCGTGAGCGCGCTGGCGCTCGTCATCGCCGCGACCGCCGTGGGCGCCGCGCGCGCCGAAGTCGCCAATGTCGCCAACGTCGAGGATGACAGCACGTCCGTCAGCGACATCGTCATCACCGGCCGCCGCCCGATGGCTGAGAGCCAGGCCGTGGCGCTGCAGATCCAGAAGAATTCCGACTCGCTGGTCAGCGTCCTGTCGGCCGACGCCGTCGGCGCCCTGCCTGACCAGAACATCGCCTTCGCCATCGGCCGCCTGCCGGGCGTCGCCGTCGAGCGCGACCAGGGCCAGGCTCGCTACGTCAACCTGCGCGGCGCGCCGGTCTACTGGACGACCCTGTCGTTCGACGGCCTCAGCGTCGTCAGCCCGGAAGGCCGCTCGACCCGCTTCGACAACATCCCGTCGGCGATCGCCAGCCTGATCACGGTCGAAAAGGCCATCGTGCCGTCGATGCCGGGCGACACCGTCGCCGGTAACGTCGACATCCGCACGCGTCGCGCGTTCGACTATCCGGGCCAGCGCATCAACGGCAAGCTGGGTCTGGGCCGCGTGAAGCTGGGCGGCGGCGATGAAGTCGACGCCAACCTAGTCTATTCGAACGTGTTCGCCGACAAGCTGGGTATCGTCGCCCAGGCTTCGTACTATTCGCGCGAAATGGCGACCGACAACTGGGAAACTGATCCCTATCTCGCCAACACGACCGACCCGACCAAGAAGTTCGCGCGCGAGCACGAGAACAAGCACTATCGCCTGACCCGCGAGAACATGTCGGCGACGGTCCGCCTGGACTACAAGCTGGATGAAAACAACTCGGTCTTCTTCAGCACCGTCAACACCTACTTCCACGACGACGAGCTGCGCGACAACTTCATCTTCCGCCTGGACCAAGGCACGAACGCGGCCGGCGCCAGCTACACCAGCGCCGGCTACATCACCGGCAATGACCCGACCTTCGGCACGACCTACGGCGCGCGGATCAACGCCCGGATCGATTATCGCGACACCAAGGAAGCGATGACGACCAACACTCTGGGCGGCGAGCACAAGTGGAACAAGCTCAGCGCCACCTGGCGCCTGAACTACACCTTCACCCAGGACGGCCGCGACACCCCGGTGACGATCGCCTTCCAGAGCCCGTCCAGCTTCCTGCTGCGTCCGACCGTCGAGTACGATTTCCGCAACGGCGACGTGAACACCGTGAAGCTGTTCCAGACCGGCGGCGTCACCGGAGCGCGCACCCGCGGCGCCCAGGTGATGAACATCGAGGACTTCCAGTTCCCGATGACCAGCGCCGGCAACCTCAAGGGCGGTGACTTCACCAACGCCTACACCGCCAAGGCCGACTTCGACTACGAAGCCGAGCTGGGCGGCCACGAGACCAAGTTCGAGTTCGGCGGCCTGTGGACCGACCGCACCAAGAAGTCGCGCGAAAGCAGCTTCACCCGCAACTACTCGGGTTCGGGCGTGCCGACCTGGGCGCAGTTCGCCAGCAACGTCGAGTATCTGGGCAGCCAGAACCTCAACTACACCTTCCGCTACACCGACAAGGACACTACGACGGCGTTCGTCGATGGCCTCGTCGCCAGCGGCGCCGCGACCAAGAACGACACGACCGCCAACTACTGGCGCGTGGGCGAGACGATCACCGCCGGTTACGTGATGGGCACCACCCGTTTCGACTGGGGTAACGTGGTCTACGGCGTGCGCGCCGAGCACATCCAGAACCACGGCCAAGCCTATGTTGGCGGCC
>CAZRPD010000160.1:0-12172 GCA_964601775.1 uncultured Caulobacter sp.
AGCAGCGCCCCCTCCCCGAGCTGGTCGCCGGCCTTGACCACCAGCGTGCGAACGACGCCATCGAAAGGCGCGATCATGCCGTGTTCCATTTTCATGGCCTCCAGCGTCAGAAGCTTCTGGCCACGCAACACCGTCTGCCCCGCTTCGACATCAACCGCGATCACCCTCCCAGGCATGGGGCTGAGGATCGCGCCGTCTGACGCGCGGCCGTCGCCGACGCCGTCCACGCGGCCTGGACCGATGGACCAGGCTTCGCCGTCGAGGAACAGGACGTCGCGCCCATCGATCGACGTACCCTGGCCCCGGGCCCCCGGCGCAGGCTGGGCAAGCTGAATAGAGCCCGCCACGTCGACCGCGACGCGGCGCTGAGCTGGCCCATTGGCTCGAAAGCCGGTCAGGTCAATCCAAGGGCGGCCCATGGGCGCCGAAAGGAGCGCCGAGGCGGCTTCCGCCTGGATCGCTGCGGAGGGTTCGGCGGCTGGAACCAGGGAGGACAGGCCGCGCTCGATGAAGCCCGTATCGCCTCTCCCGGCCACGAAGCCGTCATCGGCCGCCGCCCGCGCCAGGAAGGCGGCGTTCGTACGGACGGGCCAGACTTGAACCTGACCGGCGGCGGCGGCGAGCTTGGCGGCCGCCGCCTGGCGCGTCGGCGCATGGACGATCAGCTTGGCGATCATTGGATCGTAGAACGGCGTGACTTCACCGCCTTCGTGAACCCCCGTGTCGATGCGGATATCGCCGGGCAGCCGCAGCCTTGTCAGCGGCCCCGTGGAAGGCAGGAAGCCGGCGGTCGGGTTCTCGGCGTAGAGGCGCGCCTCCATGGACCAGCCGGTGATCTGCAGTTCGTCCTGGCGCTTGGGAAGGCGCTCGCCCGAGGCGACCCGCAGTTGCCACTCGACCAAGTCCTGACCCGTGATCGCTTCGGTCACCGGATGCTCGACTTGCAGCCGTGTGTTCATTTCCATGAACCAGATGCGGTCGGACCGCAGGCCGTCCGAGGCGTCGGCGATGAACTCGATCGTGCCGGCCCCAACGTAGTCGACGGCCTTGGCCGCCTTTACCGCCGCCGCGCAGACGGCTTGGCGTACATCGGCCGTCATGCCCGGCGCAGGCGCTTCCTCGATCACCTTCTGATGGCGTCGCTGCAAGGAGCAGTCGCGTTCGAACAGGTGCACGACGTCGCCGTGAGTGTCGCCAAAGACCTGTACCTCGATGTGCCGCGGCGACAGGATGTACTTCTCGATCAGGACCCGATCATCACCGAACGACGCGGTCGCCTCCCGCTTGCATGAGGCGAGCATATCGAGGAACTCGGCGGAGGCCTCGACCTTGCGCATACCCTTGCCGCCGCCGCCCGCGACGGCCTTGATCAGGACCGGATAGCCGATGGCGTCGGCCTGTGCTCTGAGGTGGTCGGGATCTTGGTTGTCGCCCATGTAGCCGGGGGTCACGGGCACGCCAGCGGCGAGCATCAACGCCTTGGCCGAATCCTTGAGACCCATGGCCCGGATCGAAGACGCGGGCGCGCCGACCCATATCAGGCCAGCGGCCTGCACCGCATCGGCGAAGTCGGCGTTCTCAGACAGGAAGCCATAGCCTGGGTGAATGGCCTGGGCCCCGGTCGCTTTGGCGGCGGCGATGATGCGCTCGCCAAGCAGATAGGATTCTCGAGCCGGCGACGGGCCGATATGCACGGCCTCGTCGGCGAGCCGGACATGCAGGGCCGCGCCGTCAGCGTCGGAATAGACCGCGATGGTGCGCACGCCCAACGCCCGGGCCGTCCGGATGATGCGACAGGCGATCTCGCCGCGATTGGCGATAAGCAGGGACTCGATCATGGACGTCACATCCGGAACACACCGAACGCGGGGCGTTCGGGCAGGGGCGCGTTCAGCGTGGCGGCCAAGGCCAGCCCCAGCACGTCGCGCGTTTGAGCCGGGTCGATGATGCCGTCGTCCCACAGCCGGGCGGTCGCGTAGTAGGGGTTGCCCTCGTCTTCGTACTTTTGACGGATCGGCGCCTTGAAGGCCTCGGCCTCCTCGGGCGTCCACTTGGCCGCGTCGCGGTGGACGGTGGCCAGCACGCTGGCGGCCTGTTCGCCGCCCATCACCGAAATCCGCGAATTGGGCCAGGTGAACAGGAAACGCGGACTGTAGGCCCGACCGCACATGCCGTAATTGCCAGCGCCGAACGAGCCCCCGATCAGGACGGTGATCTTCGGCACGCTGGCCGTGGCCACGGCCGTGACCAGCTTGGCGCCATGCTTGGCAATGCCCTCGGCTTCGTACTTGCCGCCGACCATGAAGCCCGAGATGTTCTGCAGGAACAACAGCGGGACTTTGCGCTGACAGGCCAGCTCGATGAAGTGCGCGCCCTTCTGGGCGCTTTCGGAGAACAGGACGCCGTTGTTGGCCAGGATCGCCACGGGCAGGCCCCAGATGTGGGCGAAGCCGCAGACCAGGCTCGCGCCGTACAGCGCCTTGAACTCATGGAACGCCGAGCCGTCGACGATCCGGGCGATCACCTCGCGCACATCGTAGGGGGCGCGCACATCCTGCGGCGTCACGCCATAAAGCTCCTCGGCCGCGTATTTCGGCGGCTGTACGGCCGAAAGGTTGATCGGCGGCGTGGCCTGCGGCGGCAGGGTCGAGACGATGTCGCGAACGATGGTCAGGGCGTGCTCGTCATTGTCGGCGACATGATCGACGACGCCGGATTTGCGCCCGTGGGTGTCGGCCCCGCCCAAATCCTCGGCCGAGATGACCTCGCCCGTGGCCGCCTTCACCAGCGGCGGCCCGGCGAGAAAGATGGTGCCCTGGTTACGGACGATGACCGTTTCGTCGCTCATCGCTGGGACATAGGCGCCGCCGGCGGTGCAGGAGCCCATGACACAGGCGATCTGCGGGATGCCCTTGGCGGACATGTTCGCCTGGTTGAAGAAGATGCGGCCAAAGTGCTCGCGGTCGGGGAACACTTCGGCCTGATGGGGCAGGTTGGCGCCGCCGCTGTCGACCAGATAGACGCAGGGCAGATAGTTCTGCTCGGCGATCTCCTGGGCGCGCAGGTGCTTCTTCACCGTCATCGGAAAATAGGCGCCGCCCTTCACGGTCGGGTCATTGCAGACGATCATCACCTGGCGCCCCGCCACTCGGCCAATGCCGCAGATCATCCCAGCGCCTGGCGCGCCTTCGGCGTCCGCGGCGGTCGCGTACATGCCGTTGGCGGCCAACTGGCCGATCTCCAGGAAAGGCGACCCGGGGTCCAGGAGCCGATCGACGCGGTCGCGCGGCAGCAGCTTGCCGCGAGAGACATGGCGCTCTCGAGCGCGCGCGTCTCCGCCCAGGCTTGCCTTGCCGACAGCGGCGCGGAGGGCGTCGACCAGAGCGCGGTTATGGCGCGCATTGGCCAAGAACGTGTCGCTCTGGGGCGAGAGCGACGATGTCAGGACCGGCGCGCTCACGAGCCCAGCAGCTCCCGGCCGATCAGGAAACGGCGAATCTCGTTGGTGCCGGCGCCGATGTCATAGAGCTTCGCGTCCCGAACGAGCCGTTCGACGGGCCACTCCTTAGTGTAGCCGGCGCCGCCCAAAGCCTGCACAGCCTCCAGGCTGACCTTCACGGCGTTCTCCGAAGCCAGCAAAATCGCCCCCGCCGCGTCGAAGCGCGTGGTCTTGCCCGCGTCGCAGGCCCGCGCCACCGCATAGACGTAGGCTCGGGCCGAGTTTAGGGCGACGTACATGTCGGCGACCTTGGCCTGCATCAGCTGGAATGAACCGATCGCCTTGCCGAATTGCCTTCTTTCGCGGATGTAGGGCAGGACCACGTCGAGGGCCGCCTGCATGATACCGAGCGGGCCGCCGGACAGGACCGTACGCTCGTAGTCGAGGCCGCTCATCAAGATCCCCGCCCCGCCGCCGACGGGACCCATGACGTTTTCCTCCGGGACCTCGCAGTCCTCAAACACCAGCTCGGCGGTGTCCGACCCGCGCATGCCCATCTTGTCGAGCTTCTTGGAAACGCTGAAGCCCTTCATCCCCTTCTCGATCAGGAAGGTCGTGACGCCACCGCTCCCCTCCCCCGTGCGCACATAGACGACCAGGGTGTCCGCGGTCGGAGAATTGGTGATCCAGAATTTCGTGCCGTTCAGCACGTAGCGGTCGCCCCTCTTCTCGGCTCGCGTCCGCATGGACATGACGTCCGATCCCGAACCGGCCTCCGACATGGCCAGCGATCCAAGGTGTTCGCCTGAAATCAGCTTGGGCAGGTATCTGCGCTTCTGTTCGGGCGTGCCCCAGCGCCGAATCTGATTGACGCAGAGATTGGAGTGAGCGCCGTAGCTCAGTCCGATCGAGGCCGAGGCGCGCGACACTTCCTCCATGGCCACGACGTGCTCGAGATAGCCTAGGCCCAGGCCGCCGAACTCTTCCTCGACCGTGACGCCATGCAGGCCCAGCGCGCCCATCTCGGGCCACAGGTCGCGCGCGAAGGTGTTGGTTTCGTCGATCTCGGCGGCGCGCGGCGCCAGCCGGTCGGCGGCCCAGCGCGCGGTCGTATCGCGGATCATATCGACGGTTTCGCCCAAGCCGAACTCCATCGACTGGGGCGCGAAGGGAATGCTCATGATCAGGTTCCGGGCGTCAAATGTGAATGGCGTGACCGAGCGCCTTAAGGGCGCTCTCGTGGATGGCCTCGCCCAGGGTGGGATGGACATGGATGACGCCGGCGACGTCCTCCAGGACGCCGCCCACTTCCATCAGGGTGGCGAACTCCCCGGCCAATTCCGAACAGTGGCGGCCGACGGCCTGAATGCCGAGGATCCGATGATCGGACTTGCGCGCCAAGATCCGAACAAAGCCGCCATCGTCCCCAGCCTGCATCGACAGCGCGCGGCCATTGGCCTGGAACGGGAATTGACCCACGACGGTCTCGACGCCTTCAGGAGCCTGATCGGGCGTCAGCCCAACGCTGACGATCTCCGGCTCGGTGAAACACACCGCCGCGATGGCGACCGGTTCGAACCGGCGCCGGCGGCCCGCGATGATCTCGGCGACCATCTCGCCCTGGGCTGACGCCTTGTGGGCCAACATGGGCTCCCCGACCAAATCGCCGATCGCCCAGACGTTGGTGGTGGACGTCGCACAGCGCTCATCGACCCTTACGAATGGCCCGTCCATCGCCAGCGCCATTTGGTCGAGCCCCCAGCCCTCGGTTTGGGGCTTGCGGCCCACGGTCACGAGGATGCGCTCGGCCGGCACGACCAGTTGGCGCTCGCCCCCCGCCGTCTGGATCAGCAGGCCCTCCTGGTCCTGACCCAGGGCCTTCGCGCCGAGATAGACCGTGACGCCATGCTTTTCGAGCCAACGCGCCACGGGCGCAGTCAACTGGGCGTCGTAGAGAGGTAGGAGCCGATCCATTGCCTCGATGATCGTGACCTTCGAGCCCAGCTTGGCGAACGCGATCCCCAGTTCCAGGCCGATATAGCCGCCCCCGACCACGGCCAGGGTCGCTGGGACCTCGGGCAGCGACAGCGCCTCGGTCGAGGAGATCACCCGGCCCCCAAAGGGCAGGAACGGCAGCTCGACGGCGGTCGCACCGGTCGCCAGGATCACGTGCTCCGGCCGGATCGTGACCGGCCCTTCGGGGGTTTCGACGGTGCAGGTCTTGGCGTCGGAGAAACTCGCCCAACCGACCACGGACTTCACCTTGGCCTTGCGCAGCAATCCGCCGACGCCGACGCTGAGCCGATCAACGATCGCGTCCTTCCACCCGACGGTCTCCTCGAACCGCAAGGTCGGCGCCTGATTCAAGTGAATGCCGAACCTCCCCGTCTCGGCGCTCGCCATTACCGCCTCTTCATAGAGACCGGCCGCATGGATCAGGGCCTTGGACGGAATGCAGCCCCGCGTCAGGCAGGTGCCGCCCAACCGACCGCTTTCGACGAGCACCGTGTCCAGCCCCAGCTGGCCGGCGCGGATGGCCGCCACGTAGCCGCCCGGGCCGCCGCCGATGACCAGGACCTTGGGTCTGAGAGTCTCGGTCATCGCATCAGTCCATGAAGATCAGGGCGGGATGTTCGAGCAGCCGCTTCACGCGCTGGACGAACAGGGCGGCGTCGTAGCCGTCGACGATGCGGTGATCGAAGGCCGAGGAGAGGTTCATCATCTTGCGGATGGTGACGAACGAGCCTTGAACCATCGGTCGATCCACCAGCTTGTTGGGATTGAGGATGGCGACCTCGGGATGGTTGATGACCGGCGTCGAGACGATGCCGCCCAGGGGTCCCATGCTGGTGAGCGTGATGGTCGATCCAGAGAGCTCGTCGCGCGACGCCGAGCCGTCGCGGACGGCCTTGGCCAACCGGGCGACCTCACGGGCGCAATCCCAAAGGTCTCGCGCTTCGGCGTGGCGCACGACCGGAACAATCAGGCCGTTCGGCGTCTGGGTGGCGATGCCGATGTGCACGCCCTGGTGAGCGCGCAGCACGCCGTTATCGTCGTCATAGAGCGCGTTGACCTGAGGAAAATCCGGCAATGCCTTGACCATCGCTCGCATGATGAACGGCAACAGCGTCAGCTTGGGCTGATCTTCAGCGCGGTGTTCGTTGAGGTCGAGCCGCAGCGCCTCCAGCTCCGTCAGGTCGCATTCCTCGACATAGTTGATGTGCGGAATGCGGCGCTTGGCCTCTTGCATCTTCTCAGCGATCTTGCGGCGCAGACCGATGATACGCGTGTCCTGGACGCCGGTGCGGGCAACCAGACCCGAGGCGCCGACGCTCTTTCCATCGGACGCCAGGAAGGCGTCCAGATCGTCGGGCGTGATCCGGCCGCCAGGGCCGCTGCCAGGCACTTGGGCGAGCGTCACGCCCAGATCGAGCGCGCGCCGGCGGGTCGAGGGCGCGGCAAGCGGCGCCTCTCCAGCCGGGCGGCCGGACGAAGCGGCCGGACGCGGCGGCGCAACCGGCGCGGTCCGCGTGGGTTCGGGGGCGGACGGCGCGCTCGCCTTGGCGGAAACCGGCGCGGCGGGAGAGGCCGCTGGAACGGCGATAGGCTCAGCCTCGCCTGCCTCGCTGTCGAATTCGATCAGTACGGCGCCGACGGGCATCATGCCGCCAATGTCGCCATGAACGGCGGTTACAACGCCCGCGACGGGCGAGCTTAGTTCGACCGTGGCCTTGTCGGTCATCACCTCGGCCACGTTCTGGTCTTCCTCGACCTTGTCCCCGATCTTGACGAGCAAGGCGACGATCTCGGCCTCGGCGACGCCTTCGCCGATATCGGGCAAGCGGAACAGATAGCGCCCCATGGCCTAGTCCTCCATCGCGCTTTTGAGCGCCGCGGCCAGTCGCGCCGGTCCCGGGAAATAGTCCCACTCGAACGCGTGCGGATAAGGCGTGTCCCAACCCGCGACCCGGCGCACGGCGCTCTTGAGGTGGTAGAAGCAGCGCTCCTGAACCAGGGCCGACAGCTCTCCGCCGAAGCCCCCGAACCGCGAGGCCTCGTGAAGGATGACACATCGTCCGGTCTTCTTGACCGAGGCCACGATCGCCTCAACGTCGAGCGGCACGATGGAGCGCAAGTCGATCAGTTCGGCGTCCACGCCGCTGTCTTCGATCCCGGCCAAGGCGACGTGGACCATCGTGCCATAAGCCAACACGGTGGCCTCGCGTCCCTCGCGCACGATCGCGGCCTTGCCGAGTGGCACGGTGTAGCGTTCGGCGGGGACCTCGGCCTTCGGATCGCCGGCCCAGGTCTTCAGCGCCTGGTCGTGACGTCCGTCGAATGGTCCGTTGTAGAGCCTCTTCGGCTCCAGGAAGATCACCGGATCATCGTCCTCGATCGATGCGATCAAAAGACCCTTGGCGTCGTAGGGATTGGACGGGATGACGGTCTTCAGGCCGGTAATATGGGCGAAGATCGCTTCGGGCGACTGGCTGTGGGTCTGGCCGCCAAAGATCCCGCCGCCATACGGCGAGCGCACCGTGATCGGAGCCCAAAATTCGCCATTCGAACGATAGCGCAGGCGCGCGGCTTCCGACACTAGCTGATCGAAGGCTGGTAGAATGTAGTCGGCGAATTGAATTTCGGGGATTGGGCGCAAGCCATAGGCCCCCATGCCGATCGCCGCGGCGACGATGCCGCCTTCGGATATCGGGGCGTCAAAGCAGCGGGTCAGGCCGTGCTTCTTCTGAAGCCCGTCGGTGACGCGAAACACGCCACCGAAATAGCCGACGTCCTCGCCAAAGATCAGGGTGTCGGGGTCCTCGGTCAGGACGACGTCGAGCGCGGAGTTCAGCGCCTGGATCATATTCATGGTGGGCATGGCGTCAGATCCCCAGCTCGCGGCGCTGTTCAGTGACGCGCCAGTCGGGGTCCTTGAAGACGCCCTCGAACATTTCCTTCACGCTCGGCTTGGACTTGCCGAGCGTGCCGACCGCCTCTGCCTCCTTGACCGCTGCGCGCACCTCGGCGTCCAGTTCGGCCGCCAGGGCCGCGTGGCGCTCCTCGTCCCAGGCGCCGAGCGCGATGAGGTGCGTCTTCAGGCGGTCGAGCGGGTCTCCCAGAGGCCAGGCCTCGGCTTCGTCGGCCGGTCGATATTTGGTCGGATCGTCCGAGGTCGAATGGCCAGACGCGCGATAGGTGTAGAGCTCGATCAGCGTGGCGCCGAGGTTCTGGCGCGCCCGTTCGGCCGCCCATTCAGTGGCCGCCCAGATGGCCAGAAAGTCGTTGCCGTCGACCCGAAGCCCCGGCAGGCCATAGGCAAGCGCCTTGGCCGCGAAGGTGGTTTCATTGGCCCCGGCGATGCCCGAAAAACTGGAGATAGCCCATTGGTTGTTGGTCACGCACAGGATGACCGGCGCCTTGTAGACACTGGCGAAGGTCAGGGCCTCATGGAAGTCGCCTTCGGCCGTTGTGCCTTCGCCGATATAGGCCAGCGCGATGGAATCGCCGCCCTTGAACGCCGAGGCCATGGCCCAGCCGACGGCGTGACCAAAGCGGCTGCCGACATTGCCTGACAGGGAATAG
Organism: uncultured Caulobacter sp.; assembly: GCA_964601775.1. GTDB lineage: Bacteria > Pseudomonadota > Alphaproteobacteria > Caulobacterales > Caulobacteraceae > Caulobacter. Next base: position 9,023 of record CAZRPD010000160.1, read on the forward strand.
AACCCGTATTTCCGCGCCGAATAGAGGATCGGAAGCTGGCGCCCCTTCAGCGGATCCTTCTCGTTGGAGAAGATCTGATTGCACAGATCGATCAGCGGGTAGTTGCGCGCCATCAACCAGCTGAGCACGCGATAGGTCGGGAAACACATGTCGTCACGGTCCAGGAACAAGGACTGCGCCGCACCGATCGCCTCCTCCCCGGTCGACTTCATGTAGAAGCTGGTCTTGCCCTGACGATGCGCGCGAAACAGTCGCTCGTCGAACACACGCGTCAGCAGCATGGCGCGAAGTCCCGCCAGTAGCGTGCTCGTCGAGAGATTGGGATTCCAGGGCCCCGTGGCCTCGCCCGCATCGTCGAGGACACGAACCAAGCCGAAGGGCAGATCGCGCATCTCCGCTTCGAGAGCGTTGGTCTCGGGCCGTCGCGTGGCTCCGGCCGACGGGATCAGCGCACGATCGAACGAGGGCGCATCGCCAGGCCGGGCGGCCGGTTCTGGGATGTGTAGGCGAAGCGTGGGGCGATTTTTCATGACGGGCCACTGAATGAGGTGCCCCAATCTGCCTTCTGATGTCAGAAATTGGATTATCTATTTGGAACGATATGTCGACCCAAACGCATTGGCGGATGCGCGATCGAGCATTTTTTCCGCTTCGTATTGCGAAACTCGCCACAAGATTGGATCAATGACGTCGAACGATGATTGCCTAGCCGCGAGATTCTCATGGCCTTTCTGAACGACCTCGATGAAACCGATCTGAAAATTCTGGACACCATCCAGCGCAATCCGCCGATGACCACAGCGGAGCTGGCCGAGCATGTGGGCATGTCGCAATCGCCCTGCTGGCGCCGCCTCACCCGTTTGAAGGAGGAAGGCTATATCGTCGATCAGGTCACCCGCCTTTCCGCGGAAAGGCTCGGCCTGCGCACGAACATCTTCGCCAACGTAAAGCTCTCCGCCCACGGCCAGAGCAATCTCAACGAGTTCATCGAGGCGGTGTCGCGCATCCCCGAAGTGATGGAGGTCCATCCCACGATGGGACCGTTCGACTTCTTGCTGCGGATCGTCACGCGGGATGTCGAGGACTACCGCGAACTGGCGTTTGGCAGGCTTTTGACCCTTCCGACCGTTCAGGAGATCAACTCCACCATGTCCTTGGGTCCGGTTAAGATGACGACGGCCCTTCCGATCCGATAGGCCCTCGACGCTACGGTCACGCAATCCCCATCAGCAGCTCCAGGTCAAGGAGGCCTTGATCCATCGGACCCGCCGCGTGCATCGGCCTCAGGTCCAGGTCCTGGAACAGCTTTGAGTCCTCGTCCAGGCCCGGCAGCGGGGTGGTCAGCAGCTTGCCGCCGACGAAGATCGAATTGGCGCCGGCCATGAAGCACAGGGCCTGCAGCTCGCGGCTCATGCCCTCGCGACCGGCCGACAGGCGGACCATGGACTTCGGGCAGACGATGCGGGCGACGGCGATGGTGCGGATGAACTCGATGGCGTCGATCGCCTTGCCTTCGCTGAGCACCTTGTCGCCCAGCGGCGTGCCGCTGACCGGCACCAGGCCGTTGATCGGCAGGCTGTCGGGATGAGCCGGCAGGGTGGCCAGCTGATGCAGCAGGCCGGCGCGGTCGCGGCGCTGCTCGCCCATGCCGACGATGCCGCCGCAGCAGGTGCTCATGCCGGCGTCGCGGACATGGGCCAGGGTGTCGAGGCGCTCCTGGTAGGTGCGCGTGGTCACCACGTCCTTGTAGTAGTCCGGACCGGTGTCGAGGTTGTGGTTGTAATAGTCGAGGCCGGCCGCCTTCAGGGCCTTGGCCTGGTCGGCGGTCAACATGCCCAGGGTCGCGCAGGTCTCCAGGCCCAGCGCCTTCACCTCGCCGATCATCTCGGCCAGCTTGGGCAGGTCGCGATCCTTCAGCTCGCGCCAGGCCGCGCCCATGCAGAAGCGCTGGGCGCCGCCGTCGCGGGCGGCGCGGGCCTTGGCCACCACGTCGTCGGCGGCCATCAGCTTCTCGGCCTTGAGGCCCGTCTTGAAGTGGGCCGACTGGCTGCAATAGCCGCAGTTCTCGGCGCAGCCACCGGTCTTCACCGACAGTAGCTGCGACAGCTGCACTTCCGACGGGTCGAACCAGGCGCGGTGAACACTCGCGGCCTGGAACACCAGCTCCATGAAAGGGAGGTCGAAGAGAGCCTCCGTCTCGGCGAGCGTCCAGTCATGGCGGGGGTGCGGCGTTCCGGTGAACATCGTCGACTCCGGCGAAATGAAGGGGCTAGCCCCGAGAGCAGCCCGCGACGATCGCTCCCGCTATCGAGCGCGCGCGCGCGGCTTCGCTTTGGGCGAGGCGCGCCTGGAGGGCTTGGCGCATCTGCGAAACGGTCGGCGGCAAGGTGTCGGAAATCCAAGTGATCTCCTTGACCGAGAAGCCGGCGCGCCGAAGCTCGATCACCATGGCCAGGCTCTCACGCATGGCGTCGTCGACCACGACGCGTCCGCCTTGGCGTGCGAAGGCGACGACACCGGCATTTTCCCAATGCTTGACGACGGTCAGGCTGAGGCCAAAGGCCTTGATGGTCTCGCGAAACGCCGACCCGAGCTGGGTCGACGGCTTGCTCACGGTTTGAGCTTGGCGGGCCGCAAGCGCGTCACGCATCTGCTTGATGGTCGGCGGTAAGGTGTCGGAGATCCAGGCGATTTCCTTGACCGAGAAGCCGGCGGCGCGAAGTTCGATGACCGTGGCCAAATGCTCTCGCGTCGTATCGTTGACAACGACGCGCCCACCTTGCCGCTCGAACGCGACAAGGCCGGCCTCTTCCCAACGCCTGATGATGGTCGGACTGAGGCCGAAAGACGTGATGATCTCACGCAGCGCCGACGGCGGCGGGGCAGTGAGTTTGCGAGCTATCGTCTTGCGTTCGGCGCGAGCGAACATGGCTTCGGCCGACTTGGTGATCGGTCCGACATAGTCGGCGCGAGCAGTCATCCCGGATATCCTTTGTTTGGCGGTCGTCAGGTCAGGGCGTCCATCAGCTCCGGCACGGCCGTCTTGTAGTCGGCGACCAGGCCGAAGTCGGCCACCTGGAAGATCGGCGCGTCGGCGTCCTTGTTGATCGCGACGATCACCTTGGAGTCCTTCATGCCGGCCAGATGCTG
>CAZRPD010000161.1:0-11989 GCA_964601775.1 uncultured Caulobacter sp.
GATCGCTCATGGTCTTGTCCCCTTGGAAATGAGAGGCCGCGCTCACAGCAGCGGCTCGAGGGCGGCGTTGATCGCGCGCCATTCGTCGGCGAGGCGGGCCAGCACGGCCCGGCCATCGTCCGACAGCTGGTAGAAACGCTTCTTGCGCTTGTCTTCCTCACGCCACTCGCTGGCCAGCAGGCCCTGGGCCTCCAGCCGCCGCAGCATGGGATAGAGCGCGCCTTCGTCGATCTCGACGCCCACGCTGGAGAGGGCCTGACGCAGGCTGTAGCCGTAGCGCTCCTCTCGCAGCTGGGCGAGGACAGCCAGGATCAACGACCCCCGCCGCAGCTCCTGGCGGAGCGATTCAAAGATGTCTGTCTCGGTCGGCATTAGGTGTGCGCCACATAGTGTGCATCACATGGTGTGTGACACACACTGTGTAACGCACAGTATGTTTTGACGTCAACACGCGGAACGCGGTTTTTTGCGCGGGCGTCCTCCGCGGAACGCCCCTCCCCGTCGCGCCTTACCTCCTCGAACCCGCGAGGAGACGACCCATGCTCGGCAACAAGGACGCCCAGGCCACCATCGGGGTGCGCGATCTGAAGGTGGCGCGGCCGTTCTATGAGGAGGTCCTGGGCCTGACGCCGCTCCCCAGCGACGAGCCCAGCGTGGCCGGCTTCCAGGCCGGACAGGCGCAAGTGCTAGTCTATGAGACCGAGCACGCCGGGACCAATAGATCGACCGTGCTGACCTGGTCGCTGGGCGACAGCTTCGACGAGGCCGTGCGGCTGCTGCAGTCCAAGGCCGTCGCCTTCGAGCACTACGACCTGCCGGGCATGACCCGCGAGGGCGACGTCCACGTGGCCGGCGACATGCGCGTCGTCTGGTTCAAGGATCCGGACGGCAACATCCTCAGCCTCGGAAACTACTAGCAGCGCCCCGTCGGATCGCGCGGGTCCAGCGGCAGGCCCGCCGCCTGGCGCGCCTTCAGCAGGCGCAGCCAGCCGTGCAGCGCCTCGCAGTCCAGACCGTGCATCATCAGCCGATAGCCCGCCTGCAGGGTCGACAGCGGCACCAGCGGGTGGCCGTTCTTAACGAAGGACAGGTGGTAGTCGCTGCCCAGGATCTTGGCCAGGTAGATGGCCATGGTCTCGTCCAGCTGCAGCGAGCCGGCGGCCCGCACGAAGTCGGCGCGCGGCAGGAAGAGCGCGTAGAGCGGAGTGTAGGCCTCGACCGCCGTCTGGACGTCGATCCGGTTCAGCGGCCCGGCCTTGGTCGCCGGGATCGGGAACGGCGCGTCGGAGATCATCGAGAAGTCCGGCCGCTCGACCGGCGCCAGGTCGCGCCCCTGGGTGCGCAGGCTGGCGTTCAGCTGGATCACGAAGTTGAAGACGTTGAGGTCGTGCTGCAGGAAGACGTTGTCCTCCAGGTCTTTCAGGGTCATCGGCCGCAGCGGGACGGTCTCGATGGTCACCGGGCCAGCATTGGCCTTGATGAAGGCCAGGATCTCGGTGCCGATGTGGAAGTGGCGCAGGATCAGCTGGTTGCAGTCCGGCGAGCCGAAGGTCTTCAGCCCCCAGTGGATCAGCCGGTGCAGCGGCCCGTTCCAGTTGGGGTAACGCGGCGAGATCGCCCGCAGCACCTTGACCAGGATGAAGAACGCCAGGATCGGCGCGCGCATGACCGGGAACAGCCAGCGCCGCGACCAGCTGCGATTGCCGCGCGCCAGGGCCGCCTTGGCCTCGTCGGCGATCGGCAGGCTCTGGTCGAGATAGAGCGCCAGCCACGGATCGGGGTCGTTGGGGTCGTGGGCGGCGACGTCGAAACCTTCCGCGAGCTTCACGCCAGCACCTCCTCGATCTGCAGGGCGTAGAGCCGGGCGGTGACCTCGGCGACCTTGACGATCCGCGCCGCCACCACCGGGTCGGGCAGGACCAGCGCCAGCATCCGCTCGAACTCGGCGATGTGCTCGACGTCGTTCTCGCCGTGATAGACGAGGAAGCGCACGGCCTCGTCGGGCAAATCGAGCTGGGCCTGGATCCGCCGACCCCATTCCAGCGCCTTCATCTGGCCCAGCCCCTCGATGATCCACATCGCGCCCAAGAGGCCGAACGGATCAGGCTTGGAGGCCTCGTGGAACATCCAGGCCGACAGGGCCTCTGACCCGATGTTCTTTTCGCCCGCCTGGATCACCGCCAGATCGCCGCCGGTCGCGACATAGTCGGCCTCCAGCAGGCGGAAATCGCGGTGCTCGGTCACCGCGTGGCGCAGGACCAGCGAGCGCAGCTCCAGGTGCGGCTCGCCGATGTTGGAGGCCGCACGGGCCATCCACAGCGCGCCGTCCTTCACCTGCTGACGCAAGGCGACGAGAAAGGCGCGATAGTCCTCGACGGTGAGCCGTCCGCGCGACAGCCGGCCGATCAGGGGCGTGGCCTCCAGGCGCTGCTCGAAGCGGGCGAACACCACCGCCAGGCGGCGCAGCACGTCGGCGACGTCATGGCCCTCCACAGTCACGGCGTTCATCCCACTACCTCCAGCATCATGAAGCCCACGAAGGCGCGGCCGCTTTCAGGCACCACGCACAGGATCTTCTGGCCCGGCTTGGCGCGCCCCGAGCGCATGAACTCGTCGAGCATCACCCAGATCGAGGCCGAGCCGACATTGCCCACGGTCGCCAGGTTCGAGAACCACTTCTCGCGCGGGATCATGCCGGCGGTGCTTTCCAGGAGGCCGACGATCTCCTGGCGCAGCGACTCGGCCGAGTAGTGGCACAGTAGCCAGTCGATCTGATCCGGGACGATGCGGTCCCGGTCGACCTTCTCCAGATAGACTCCGATCCAGGCGCGGATCACCTGCTTGAGCAGGTCGAAATCCTGCATCAGGGCGATGGCGCCAGCCTGCTGCGCGGCCAGCGGACCGGCAAAGCCCCAGGTCGCCATCGGCTCGGCGCGATCAGCCGGCGCAGCCCCGGCCCACATGCAGGGGGTAAAGGCGCCCGCCAGGGAGGTCAGGTCGATGAACTCGATCTTCAGCGAAAGACCGCTCGGCGCGGGCTGGCGCTCCATGACCACCGCCCCGGCCCCGTCCGACAGGGTGAAGCGCAGGATGTCGGCCTGCGGCGCCAGGCGGCCCTTGGCATCGACCAGGGCCGAGCCCTCGTAGAAAGCCGGTCGGAACCAGCGCGACGAAACCTCGCCGGCGCAGGCCGTCGCGGTCGGATGCTCGCCGCTGGCCACAGCCAGCCAGGCGGACTTGGCGGCCATCAGGGCGCTGCCGCACACCGACTGGAAGCTGGCGATCTCCAGAGGCCCACCGCCCAGCTCGCCATGCACGCTCGCCGCATGGCCGGGCACGAGATAGTCGCCCTGCGTCGTGGCGGCGGCCAGGAAGCTCAGATCGCGGCGCGCCAGGCCCGCCGCGTTCAAGGCCGCCGTCACCGCCTTGGCGCAGAGGCCCGCATTGCTGTCGGTCGGCCGGCCCTCGGTGTCGATGGCGTAGTGGCGAGTCTTCACGCCGTTCCAGCGCAGGGCTTTGCGCCCCACGGCGCTGGGCCGGCCGCCGATGCGGCCCAGATGATCCTCGATCGCCGCATTGGCCACCGGCGCGCCGGGCAAGGTCGCGCCCCAACCGGTTATGAAAACGTCGTCGAGCCTCGCCATAAACGGGTCCTCGTAAGCTACGGGCTCAACCTAGCAGCAGCCCTCACGACAGCAAGTGAGCATTCACTTACATTGTTGTGATGGGAGCCTTGGTCGGCCCTGCGCGCTTTAGGAGCGTCATGCCAGACCGCCACGCCCTCGCCCGTTTCGTCGACGCCCAGGCCGGCGCCTATGGCCGAGCCCTGGCCGAACTGCAGCGGGGCGAGAAAACCAGTCACTGGATGTGGTTCGTGTTCCCGCAGATCGCGGGCCTCGGGCGCAGCCCGACCGCCCAGCTCTACGCCATCGCCGACCTGGCCGAGGCCCGCGCCTATCTGGACCACCCGGTGCTGGGTCCGCGGCTGGTCGAGGCCGTCGAGGCGATCAACGCCCTGCCCGGCCGCGACGCTCACGCCGTCTTCGGCTCGCCCGACGACCTGAAGCTGCGCTCCAGCCTGACCCTGTTCCAGGCCGCCGCGCCGGAAGAGCAGGCGTTCGAGACCGCGCTGGACAAGTACTTCGACGGCGCCGGCGACCCGCTGACCCTGGAGCGTCTGAAGTAGGACGGCGACGACCTAGGGCGCCAGGACCGCTTCGTCAGAGGCGAGCCGGGACTCATCGATTCGGGGGAGGGTGTCGGCGATCCAAAAGTTGACGCTTTCGAGCGCGCGCATGAGCGCCAAGCCCATGTCGGTCAGCTCATATTCCACACGCGGCGGGACTTCCGGGAAATAGTGGCGCGCCACCAGCCCGTCGCGCTCCAGCCCCCTCAGCGTCAAGGTCAGCATGCGCTGCGTGACCCCCTCGGTCTGCGCCTTCAATCTGGAGAACCGCAGCCGGCGCCCGGGCGCCAGGGACAGCCGCCACACGACCTGCACGGTCCACTTGTCGCCCAGCCGCGCGCAGACGCCATTTTCGGGTGACGGCGCGAACGTCCGGCCACGCGTCGAGGCTTCCATCCGTATCATCCTTGTGCCTGAGGCTCGAAAATGTGCCGTCTTCCGCCGGCCGGGGCAGATCATACAAGGGCGTCCCGTCAGCGAAAACGAGACTGGATCATGGGTCACGGCGAAAAACCGATCGTCATCTTCGGCGCCACCGGGCGGCAAGGCGGCGCGACCGCCAGAGCGCTGCTGAAATCCGGCTGGCGGGTGCGGGCCTTCGTGCGAGACGCCGCGACGCCGGCGGCGCGCGCGCTGGACGCGGCAGGCGCCGAACTGGCGCAAGGCGCGCTGGACGAGACTTCCAGCATCGCGACGGCGCTGGAGGGGGCGTACGGCGCCTTCAGCATGCTGCCGGGCGGCCTGGCGGTCGAGGACGAGGTGCGGTTCGGCGCGGCCATCGCCGACCTCGCCGTCGACAGCGGCCTGGCCCATCTCGTCTATTCGTCCGGTGCAAGCGTCGGCGAACGGCCGACCGGCGTCGCGCGCTTCGACGCCAAGGCGCGGATTGAGGCCCATGTCCGTCGCCTGCCGATCGCCTGGACCATCCTCCGACCGGCGATCTTCATGGAGGCGCTCACTCGGCCCGGCTTCGGCCTGGACCGGGGCTGCTTCACCTCGCTGGTCCGGCCCGACCAGACGATGAGGCTCATCGCGGTCGACGACATCGGCGCCTTCGCAGCCGCCGTCTTCGCCGACCGCTCCCGCTACGCCTCGGCGACGCTGCGACTCGCCGGCGACAGCCTGACCGGCCAGGATTTGGCTCGCGCCTTCACCGAGGCGGCAGGTCGCTCGATCGGATACGCCCGCCTCTCCGACGAACGGCTCGCCGCCAGCCCGGACCTCGCGCACATGGCCGCCAGCCTGGAAGACGGACCGCTGGCCCACCCCGTGGACCTGGACGCGATGCGGACGATCCACCCGGCGCTCGTCTCGCTGCGCGCCTGGCTGGCCGGGAGCGGTAGAGCCGCCTTCGAGCAGGCGCTCGGCTCCCTCGCCTCGGTCTATTCAGCGACACGGGGCTAAGCCCGCCCCGGCGCGGCGTCGCCTTCAGGCGCCCGCGAGCGGCCCCGCCGTCTCCGCAATCGCCGCGCCCAGGCTCTCGATCAGGAAGGGCTTGTTCAGCACCAGGATGTCGGCGAAGGCCGGGTCGACGCCGGAGCGGCCGTAGCCGGTGGCGAAGAAGAACGGCGCGCCCTGCTCGCGCAGCAGCTGCGCCACCGGGCTGGACGAGCGCCCGTCCAGATTGACGTCGAGAATGGCCAGGTCGAAATCGCCGGCCGCAGCCAGCTCCAGCGCCTTGCCCAGCCGCGAGGCCAGACCCGCGACGGTGTGCCCCAGCGCCTCGATCATGTCCTCCAGGAGCATGGCGATGGTCATCTCGTCTTCAACGATGAGGATGCGCAGCGCCACGGTCAGATTCCGTCTTCTTCCCCGATATTGGCCTCGATCCGGCAGACCAGGCCGTCGGGCTCGAACGCGAGCCGGACATTCCCGTTCAATTCCGCCGACAGGCCGCGCTCGATCAGCCGCGAGCCGAAGCCGCGGCGCGTGGGCGGCGTCACCGGCGGCCCGCCGCGCTCGATCCATTCCAGCACCAGATGCAGGCCCTTGGCGTGCGGCTGCGCGGTCCAGCGGATCGTCACCGTCCCGCCAAGGGTCGACCAGGCGCCGTACTTGACCGCATTGGTGGCCAGCTCGTGGGCCGCCAGGGTCAGGGCCAGGGCCGACTTGGCCGAGATCTCGACATCCGCGCCGTCCAGCACCAGGCGCTCGGGATCGTCGCTGTGCGAGTCGACCGCCTCCAGCAGCACGCCGCGCAGATCCACGCCCGTCCAGCGCTCGCCGGTCAGCAGATCGTTGGCCCGCGCCAGCGCCACCAGACGGGCCGAGAACTGGGTGGCGGCCTGGTCGATGTCGTCGGCCCGGCGGAAGGTCTGCATGGCGATGGACTGGACCATGGCCAGGTTGTTCTTCACGCGGTGGTTCAGCTCATTGACCACCAGCCGCAGGTGATCGTCCTTGCGCCGCCGCTCGGTGACGTCGGCGGCCATGCCGAACCACTCGACGATCTCGCCGTCCGCCCCCAGCACCGGAATGGCCCGCGACAGGGTCCAGCCGATCGCGCCATTCGCCTGGCGCACCCGGTGCTCCAGCTCGAAGGGCGCCTTGGCGGCGACGGCCTTGGCGATCGCCGCGCGCAGGATCGGCTGCTCCTCCTCGGGCGTGTAGATCTCGATCCAGCCCACGGTCGGGCCGTCGATGTCAGCCAGGAAGCCGCGACCGTCCAGCTGCTGCACTTCCTGCCAGTCGGCGCTCATCCGGTAGACGACGTCGGAGCTGGCGTTGACCAAGGCGCGGAAGCGGCTCTCGCTTTCGGCCAGGCGAGCCCGCTTGGTCTCGACCGTCCGCGCGTTCAGCATCTTGCCGGTGGAGTCGCTGCAGATATCGAGGAAGCCGGCGATCTGGCCCGTCTCGTCACGCAGCGGGCTGTAGGAGAAGGTCCACCAGGTGTCCTCCTCGAAGCCGTTGCGGGTCATGACCAGGTGCTGGTCCTCCGACCAGGTCGCCTCGCCCGACATCGCCTGGCGGATCAGCGGCAGCAGATCGGACCAGATCTCGGGCCAGACGCGGACCATCGGCAGGCCCATGGCCTGCGGGTGGCGCGCGCCCAGGAACGGCGCATAGGCGTCGTTGTAGAAGAAGACGAGATCCGGGCCCCAGGCCGCGCACATCGGAAAGCGCGACGAGAACATGATGTCCAGAGCGGTCTTCAGCGACTGCGGCCAGGCTTTGCGCGCGCCCAGGCTGGACGCCGACCAGTCGACCGCCGCGAACGCCTTCCGCGCGGCGTCGTCGAGGCTCATGCCAGGCGCTTCAGGCGAGGTTTCGGACCGGGACGAAGAGGACATGGCCCACGCTTAAAGCGTCGCCGAGAGGCTGTCACGGCCTTGAGTCACCGTGTCCGGAACCCGACAAATCGCTCAGATCGTGAGCGTGCTGAGGGCCGTAAAGCCGGCGTCGCTCTCGATCCGCAGGCGATAGGTCCCCGGCCGCAGGAAGAGCACGGCGCGGGTCTCGTCCCTGGCCAGGACATGCTGGTCGGCGGGCACGGCGCGGTCGGGCTCGTGGGCGTGGACGGCCTGGACGATCACCGCCTCGCCCCGTAGCCGCGCGGGCGTCTCGACAACCCGCCGTCGGCGCAGAGGATCGGCCGCCAGCCAGCCGGGCCGGCCGTCGACGTCCGGCAAGCTGGGATGAAAGACGGCCAGGTCCGCGCCCGCCATCTCGGCCCCCAGCGCCTGCCCGCCGGCCCGCACGACGATCGGCGCCTTGGGCGCGAACCGCGCCAGCACCGCCTGGGTCAGGACCGGATCGGCGCCATGCGGCCCGTAGGAGCCGGTATAGGCCTGGCTGACCGACAGCGGCTCGATCCCGGTCTTCTCCTGAAAGCGCAGGGCCATCCATTGATTGCCGCGGTGGTCCGGCGTCTTGCGCAGGTGCGAGAAGCCGACATGCAGCAACACCCGCGACGACGGGTTGGCGGCCAGTATCCCCGCCAGGTTCTCGGCCTGGGCGGTCTCGCGGCGGGCGATGGCCTCCGCGCCCTTCAGGCTCATGTCTCTCTGATCCCAATTGTGCTCGTGGGCCTCCAGCCGATAGCCCAACGCCAGCGCCTCGCGCACCGTGTCGGCAAAGACGGGATCGTAGGTGTAGTAGCCGTTGCTGGGTTCGAACGGCTGGCCAGCCTGCAGGCCCCGCACGCTCGGCCCCTCGCCGGGCTTGCGGTTGGCGAAGGTCTCGCCGGCCACGATGTCGCAGCCCTTCGGGCGCAGGGCCCGCATGACCTTGGCCAGGAACAACCGGTGGCGCGAGGCCGAGTGCGACTCGTTCAGCATCACCACCCGCCGTCCGCGCGACGCCGCGACGATGGCGGCGACGGCGTCCTGGGCTTCCGCGTCGGCGGCCAGCGCGTCCGTCGAGGCCGGATAGCGTCCGGCCAGGGCCACGCCCTCCTCGCCGACGAAGCTGGCCCATTGGCTGTTGAAGTCCGGCGGATGCGGTCCGGCAACCTCGCGCCACAGCGGCAGGTAGCGGCCCTCGTTCATCAGCCGCCCGATCCCTGCGCGCGGGGTCTCCTGCGCGAAGGCGGTCCCCGTCAGCATCGCCGCGCCAAGTCCCATCACCGCGCCGCGCCGTGTCGCTTTCGCCGTCATGAACACCTCCCCCGATCGTTTATAGACCGAAATCTCCACCTGAAGTTGTCCGAAACAAGGCACAGCTTCGACACCTCCCGCCATCCTGCTGCCACTCCCCGTCAGCAGGCCCCCTAGCCTTCGCGTACCGGCGATCCTAAGTTCGCCCCATGCCTCGCAGCCCGAACTCTGGCGTCTCCGACGTCTCCACGCCCTTCGTCATGGACAATCTCGGCGGCGCCCGCGGCGGTGCCGGGGGGGGCGTCAGGCCCGTGCTCGGGGAGCCCCCCCCTCCCCCCCGCCCCCGCCACACCCAGGGGGGGAAGAAAGAAAAGCTGGTCAGCGAGTACCAGCCGGCCGGCGACCAGCCGACGGCGATCAAGGAGCTGGTCGAGGGAATCAATAACCGCGATCAGGACCAGGTGCTGCTGGGCGTCACCGGCTCGGGCAAGACCTTCACCATGGCCCAGGTCATCGCCGAGACCCAGCGTCCGGCCCTGATCCTGGCCCCGAACAAGACCCTGGCCGCCCAGCTCTACAGCGAGATGAAGTCGTTCTTTCCGGAGAACGCGGTCGAGTATTTCGTCAGCTACTACGACTACTACCAGCCCGAAGCCTACGTCCCGCGCACCGACACCTTCATCGAGAAGGACAGCTCGATCAACGAGCAGATCGACCGCATGCGCCACTCGGCCACCCGGGCGATCCTGGAGCGCGACGACGTCATCGTCGTGGCCTCGGTGTCGTGCATCTACGGCATCGGCTCGGTCGAGACCTATACCGCCATGACCTTCACCCTGACGGTCGGGGACAAGGTCGACGAGAAGCAGCTGATCGCCGACCTGGTGGCCCAGCAGTACAAGCGCAACGATCAGGCCTTCGAGCGCGGCACGTTCCGCCGCCGCGGCGACACCATCGAGATCTTCCCCGCCCACTATGAAGACCGCGCCTGGCGCGTGACCATGTTCGGCGACGAGGTCGAGGCGATCGCCGAGTTCGACACCCTGACTGGCAAGAAGACCTCCGAGCTGGAGACCATCAAGGTCTACGCCAACAGCCACCACGTCACGCCGCGCCCGACCCTGCGCCAGGCGATCATCGAGATCCGCAAGGAGCTGAAGGAGCGGCTGGAGTGGCTGAACGCCAACGGCAAGCTGCTGGAGGCCCAGCGCCTGGAGCAGCGCACGACCTTCGACCTGGAGATGATCGAGACCACCGGCTCGTGCGCCGGCATCGAGAACTACAGCCGCTATCTCTCGGGCCGGAAGACCGGCGAGCCGCCGCCGACCTTCTTCGAATACATCCCCGACAACGCCCTGCTGTTCACCGACGAGAGCCACCAGACGGTTCCGCAGATCGGCGCCATGTACAAGGGCGACCGCAATCGCAAATGGACGCTGGCGGAGTACGGCTTCCGCTTGCCCTCGGCGCTGGATAACCGCCCCCTCAAGTTCGAGGAGTGGGACGCCATGCGCCCGCAGTCGGTGCACGTCTCGGCCACCCCGGCCGACTGGGAGCTGGAGCGGGCCGGCGGCGTCTTCGCCGAGCAGGTCATCCGCCCCACCGGCCTGATCGATCCGCCCGTCGAGGTGCGCCCGGTGTCCAAGGACGGGGCGTCCCAGGTCGACGACGTGGTCGACGAGATCCGCCAGACCATCAAGAAGGGCTATCGCACCCTGGTCACCGTGCTGACCAAGAAGATGGCCGAGGACCTGTCGGAATATCTGAACGAGCAGGGCATTCGGGTGCGCTACATGCACTCCGACATCGACACCCTGGAGCGCATCGAGATCATCCGCGAGCTGCGGATGGGCAATATCGACGTGCTGGTCGGCATCAACCTGCTGCGCGAGGGCCTCGACATCCCCGAGTGCGGCTTCGTGGCCATTCTCGACGCCGACAAGGAAGGCTTCCTGCGCTCGGAGACCTCGCTGATCCAGACCATCGGCCGCGCGGCGCGGAACGTCGACGGCAAGGTCATCCTCTATGCCGACCGGATCACCGGCAGCATGGAGCGGGCCATGGCCGAGACCGCCCGCCGCCGCGAGAAGCAGCACGCCTATAACCTCGAGCACGGCATCACGCCCGAGAGCGTCAAGCGCGACATCAAGGACATCCTCAACAGCCCCTACGAGCGCGGCGACCGCGTGCTGGTGCCGATGGGCATGTCCGAGACCGACGACCGCCCGTTCAGCGGCGACAACTTCAAGGCCGCGCTCAAGGACCTGGAGGCCCGCATGCGCGAGGCCGCCGCCAACCTGGAGTTCGAGACCGCCGCGCGTCTGCGCGACGAGATCAAGCGCATGAAGCTGATGGACCTGGAATTCGCCAACGAGGCCCTGACCGCGACTGGCGACACGGTCGACAAGGCCGCCCCCAAGCGCATCCGCGCGGAGATCCGCCAGGAAAAGGCGGAGGAATTCCGCAAGAAGCGGAAGTAGACTCCCCCCACCTGACCTCGATGCGCGAGGTCGTCCGCCCCCGAAGGCGGGCGGATGGAGACCGTCTTCCCCCTCTGGGGGAGGAGCGCCGAAGGCGCGGAGGGGGCCCTTAAGCCCAAACTCCCCCTTCCCTCGCCGCCCCGCCTCGCGCACCCTGCCGCCATGACCGACGCACCCCAGCCCACCCCGCGTCCCAGCCTGCGCGACCTCGTCGAGAAACTGGCCGGGGTGCTGGTCACCGCCGGGCTGATGGTGGCCGGCCTGTTCGGCCTGGGCGTGCTGGACACCTGGCTCGCCCGCCGCGACGACATGTTCCTGAAGACCATCCCCGACGTGCTGGTCTCTTGGCGCGATCCCTCGCCGCTGGCCTTCTGGGCCTTCATTCTGACCCTGGCGGTCCCGGCGCTGGTCGTGCCCGGCGCGTTCGGACTGGACGGCAAGAGCGTGCCGCCCGGCGTCGCCCGGCGCGCCCGGCTGGTCGCCATCGGGGCCTCGGCCGCGGCGGTGGTCGGCGGCGTCGCGGTGGCGGGCCTGGCCGCCCGCCCCGAACTCGGCGTCGCCACCCCGTTTGGCGCAGCCTGGCTGATCGACGGCAAGGCCCGCGGGCACTGGTCCTGGGGGGCGGGCACGGCCGTCGCCGTCGGGTGTAGGACCCCGCCCCGCCCCGCCGGCGGGGCGGCGACCCACGCCCTCAACTACGACGTCACCTTCCCCAGCAGCGCCGAGGCCCGCCTGGCCCCCGACACCAAGGAACTCCGCCCCTGGCTCCGCCGCCTGACCCCCAACCG
>CAZRPD010000162.1:0-11815 GCA_964601775.1 uncultured Caulobacter sp.
GCTTCATCAGGGCCAGACCCTGGTCGCGCGGCGTCAGGATCAGGCCCAGGCCCTCGGCGTCGCTATAGGGCTCCAGCAAGGCCGCGCCGCGCGAGCCCAGGGCGCCGTCCATATAGAGCTTGATCCCCCGCGTGCGGATCAGGCCGGTGACGTCGGTTTGCGGACCCTTGGCCAGCACCTCGGCCGCGCCGCTGGGATCCATGTAGTTGTCGACGCGGATGTGGAACGCGCCCTTGGCGGCCTCGTCGCGCAGCAGGGCCAGGTCGTCGGCCATGACGCTCATATTGTCGAGGCCCGTCCAGCCCCGCGAGGCGTAGAGCTGGCCAGCCTTGCGCAGCGCCTCGCGCTTCAGAGTCTCGCTGGGCGGCGGGATGACGCCCTCGATCAGGTCCTGGGCGTGGTCGATCAGCATGCCGTCGGGCGCGCCGTCGGTCCCTTTGAGGATCTGGCCGCCGGCCGGGGCGGTGGTGGCGGCCGTGATTCCGGCCTTGGCCAGGGCGGCGGTCGAGGCGACGCTGGCGTGGCCGTCCGAGCGGCCCAGCACGATGATCCGGCCCAGCGCGGCGGCGTCCAGGTCGGCGCGATTGGGGAAGCGCTTTTCGGGCCAGTGGGTCTCGATCCAGCCCCGGCCATAGATCGCGCCGTCCGGATGGGCGACGGCATAGGCCTTCACCGTGGCGACCAGCTCGGCGACGGATTTGACCTGGTCCAGGTTCAGGGTCAGCTCGCGCAGGCCGATGCCGGTCAGGTGGGCGTGGGCGTCGACGAAGCCGGGATAGGCGCTCGCCCCCCTCAGACCGTTGGCCTGGCCGCCCTTGGCGGCCTTGGCCTGGGCGGCCTACAGGCCGCCGACGAACAGGATCCTGCCGTCGCGGATCAGCCCCGCCTGGGCCGTCGGCGCGGCGTCGACGCCGGTGTGGATCGGCCCGCCGTGGATCAGGATGTCCGCCTGCGCGGTGGTCATAGACGTCGCAGCCAGCAGGGCGGCGAGCAGAATCCGGCGCATGGGCAGTCCCCCGTGTGACAAGTTTCGGAAATCGTAGGTCGCCCCCCTCCCCAGCCGCAACAGGCCTGCTAGTTTTTAACCATGACCGACCAGGGCTTTGTCCTTTTCGACACGGTGATCGGGCGCTGCGGCCTCGCCTGGGGGCAGCGCGGCCTGATCGGCGTGCAGCTGCCGGAGGCCACGCCCGGCGCGGCCTGGGCGCGCTTACGCAAGCGCTTCCCCGACGCGGTCGAGGCCGAGCCGCCGGAGGAGATCGAGGCGGTGATCGACCGGATCCGCGATCTTCTGGGCGGCGAGCGCGACGCCCTGGCCGATATCCCGCTGGAGCTGGACGGGCAGTCGCCGTTCAATCTGCGGGTCTATGCGATCGCACGCGCCATCAGGCCGGGGGAAACCTCGACCTATGGCCAGGTGGCGACGGCCATGGGGGAGCCGGGCGCCTCGCGTGCGGTGGGTAAGGCGCTGGGCGAGAATCCCTGGCCGATCGTGGTGCCGTGCCATCGCGTGCTGGCGGCCTCGGGCAAGATGGGCGGCTTCTCGGCCAATGGCGGCGCGGAGACCAAGGCCCGGCTGCTGACCCTGGAGAAGGCCAAGACCAGCGACGTGCCCACGCTGTTTGATCTGGAGTTCTCGGTGGCGCCGCCGCGGGGGTTTTGAGTTAGCGCCCCCTCCGTCTCGCCGCTTCGCGTCGATCCACCTCCCCCGCAGGCGGGGGGAGGAGAAGCGTCCTTTCCTCACCCGTGAAACGGGGGAGGTGGCGCGGCGCGGATACGCGACGTGACGGAGGGGGCGCTTGAGGGCGAGGGAAGAACCGCCGTCTTAACGCCTGGTAACGCTTGCCCGAACAGGCGCGAAACGAATCAGGACCGAATCGGCGACGTTCTCCGATTCAGGCTTTGTTCCCTACAAGCTATTGTAGCTTAAGACGGATTAACCACAAATCGGTTTCCCGAGCGGCCGCTACTTGGCGGCCGTCTCTTCCTTCTTCTCTTCCGGCGCGGGGCATTCGGCCGACAGGCGCTTGGCGGTCAGGCTGCCGGCCAGGGGCATGCCGCTGATGGTCTTGATGTGGATGTCCATCTTGAAGGCCTCGGGCGCATAGGTCCCGTTGGCGGTGACCGGCGAGACGCGGTCCTTCTTGTCGGTCCACGTGCCCTTAAGCGCGATCTTGCCGTCCTTCACCACATTGGTGGTGTAGTCGCAGCGATAGCGCTTGGTGCAGATGCCACGCGAGAACTGCTCGGCGTCGGCCGGCTTCAGGCACTTGGTCTCGTTGCTGACCGGGATGACGCCGACCTTGTAGTCGTACTCCCAGTATCCGGGGAGAATCGTCGCCTTCGCCGCAGCCTTGGGGGCGGCCTGGGCCAGGCCGAAGCCGGCGACGGCCACGCCGACGGACAGGGCCAGGGCGGAAGCGGCGAGGGTGGTCGAACGCATACGGCAGGTCTCCTTCATGCGGCTCTATATATAGAGCGCCTGATGAACCGTGCTTGAAGGCGGTGGTTCCAGCTTACCGCCGCCGCCTTGACGGACCCGCCTTGACTCAGGGGCGACCCTTCGCCTATATCGCCGGCTCTCGCGCGGTCGGCCTGCCCGGTCGTGTGTCCGAATTCATATCTTAGCGTGACCAGGCTCTTCACCGAGCCGAGCGGTCTCGCCCAAGCCAAGGTAACCACCATGTCGCGCCGTTGCGAACTTACCGGTATCGGTCCGATGGTCGGCCACAATGTGAGCCACTCGAACATCAAGACCAAGCGCCGCTTCCTGCCGGCCCTGTCGCCCGCCACGCTCCAGTCGGAGTCGCTGGGCCAGAGCTTCAAGCTGCGTATCAGCAACGCGGCCCTGCGCACCCTGGACTTCAAGGGCGGCCTGGACGTGTTCCTGCTGGGCGCCAAGGACGAGCAGCTCTCGCCGCGCCCCCTGAAGACCAAGACGCAGGTCAAGGCGAAGCCCAAGCCTCCTGCTCAACCCGCCTAAGGCTTAACCCGTCTAGGCTGATCTATCGAAAGCCCGCCGGGTTCGCCCGGCGGGCTTTTCGCGTTGTCTGTTCTCGCGCGCGACCCTAGTCGGCGCCGGGGCGATCCAGAAAGCGGACGACGCGCTCGGCGAAGTCTCCGGGTTTCTCCAGGTACATGAAGTGACCCGTCGCCGGCGCGGTCTCCAGCTTCGCGCCGGGGATGGCCTGGGCGACGGCCTTGGCCTGCTCGAACACATCCTGAATGTCGACCTCGCCGACCAGGACCAGCGTGGGGGCGCGGATCTCGCCCAGGCGCGGCTTGGCGGCGGGAGCTGCGCGTTCGAGGCCGCGGCCGGCGCCGCTCAGGTTCTGCGGATTGGCCTTCAGCAGGGTCACGACCCGGGCGCGTTCGGCGTCGGCGGACTGGGTCAGGATGTAGGGGTCTTTCACCGCGCCCTCCAGATCGCCGCTCTTGAGCAGGACGGCCAGCTTGAGGCCTCGGGCGATGAAGCCGGCGGAGGGCTTGAAGCCACCGATCCAGGGGCCGGCCAGCACCAGGCCGTCGACGCGTTCGGGATGGGCCAGGGTGAAGTCGACGGCGACGCCGCCGCCGGCCGAGGAGCCCACCAGCGTGGCGTGTTCGATTCCGGCGGCCTTCATCACAGCAGCGAGGTCGTCGACGGCGGCGAACGGCGCGGTCGCGGCGGGCGTCTGGCCATAGCCTCGCCGATCGTAGCGCACGACCCGGAAGCGCTCGCACAGCGACGGCCATATGTCGTCATAGGCCGCTCCGTGCAGGATGCCGTCGTGCAGCAGCGCGATGGCCCTGTCGCCGGCGCCGCAGGTTTCGAAGGCGATCTTGCCGCCCTCGGCCTCGGCGAAGGTCTGGCCCCGCGCCAGGCTGGCCCCGAACAGCAGGCAGCCGGCCGCGACCACCCAAGCGGGCGTTGAAAGTTTCATGATGTTCTCCGGAAAGGGCGGCGGCGTCAGCCGGCGCGTTTGATGTCCTGGTCCGCCACGTCAGGCGGCTGTTCGGGCTGGTATTCGAGGATGTCGCCCGGCTGGCAGTCCAGGAAGCTGCAGATGGCTTCGAGGGTCTCCAGCTTGACGCCCTTCACCTTGCCGGATTTCAGCAGGGAGAGGTTGGCGTCGGTGATACCGATGGCGCGCGCCAGAGCGTTCGAGCGCACCTTGCGTTTGGCCAGCATGACGTCGAGGCGCAGGACGATCGGCATCAGACGAAGGCCTCCCGATCCGCTTCGATCTCGCTGCCGACCTGCATGACCTGGCCGACCACGAAGACCAGCAGGCCCAGGATGAAGGCCTGCACGCTGGCCAGGTGAGCCCAGTTCTTGTCGATCTCGTAGCCGGTGGCCGACAGGGCGAGGTGGCACAGGAAAGGCGAGACGGCATAGGCGCACAGCCAGGCCCCGACGCGCCCGAACCGGCGGGCGGCTTGCGCCGAGAACACCTCGCCCCGCGCATAGCCGCCAAACAGCGCGTGCAGGCTCCAGAAGATCATCAGGATGGGCGTGGCGCGTACGATGCCGACCGCGACATAGGCCAGGCGGTGAGGCAGGGGCAGGGACCCGAAGGCCACGGAATTGGGCGGGCCATCGCCGATGTAGCAATTGTCGGGACCGATCCGGACCAGTTCGCCCCTGTAGAACAGCATGGTCGCGATCGCCGCTGCCAGGATCAGGCCGGACAGAGCCAAGAGGCTGGCGAACAGCCAGGCCGCGGCGCGGCTGCCCTGGCGTACGCGACGCTGGGCCGTGCTCTCCGGCGGGGGTGTGGCCGGTGCGCGGTAGAGCGGCTTCAGATGCAGAACCGTGGCCATGGCATCCTCCATGGCGCTAAGCTCGATTCTAAAAAACTTTCTGTCAATCGATAATATGCTGCGACTCTGGCGTCCGTGGACTCAAAGCAAAACCCGCCGCGGCTGGGCCGCGACGGGTTTTGAACGCTTGGTACTGGTAGTGACCGCTTAGCGGGCCAGGACGGCGCTCGAGGCCGGGTTGGCGGTGTTGTAGGCGGTCAGGGCCGGGTTGTTGATCTTCGACACGGCGTCGTTGACCGAGGCGCGGATGCAGGCCGGGTACAGGTAGCCGGCGAGGGCTTCGCCACGGATGTCCTGCCAGCAGACGGTCGAGGCGGCCTTGACGATTTCGGCGCGGACTTCGGCGGCCGACTTGCCGGAAACCTTGACGCGCATTTCAGCGGCCGAGGCCGGAGCAGCGATGGTCAGAGCGATGGCCGAGGCGGCCAGAACGATGGAGCGGATCATCTTGATGTTCCGAAAGAAGGGGTTGGGATCAACCACCTCCAGACGCGTTCCTCTGACGGCCCCTGCTCGGTCTGCGCCTGTCGCGCCGTCGATGTGGATATAGCGACGTTCTTTTGAGTTATCAACGATTATGTTGCGCTGCACCCTGATCGGGTACGGACGAAATGTCTGGGTCGAGCAACCGTTTGCGCACGCAAAAAGGCCCGCGAAGCTGAAGCTTCGCGGGCCATATTTTGCTTGTAACCTAAGCGCTTTTTAGCGCGAGGCGACGCGCATGAAGTAGGTGCTGCGGGCCTGGGCCTTGTCGAAGGCGACCAGTTCGCGGCTCTTGGCGCGGTTCACGGCGTCGCGGGTCACTTCGCGGACGCAGTAGACGGCGACGTCAGCGGCGCCGGGAATGCCGACCAGGTCTTCCTGGCAAAGCTTCTTGGCGGCGTCGACGATTTCGGCGTGGACGATCGGGGCGTTGCGGCCGGCGACCTTGACGGTGATTTCACCGGCGCTGGCCGAGGTGGCGGCGGCGGTGGTCATCAGGGCGGCGATGGCGATAGCGAGCAGACGGATCATGGTTTTCATTCCGGAAAGGAGGTTGATTTCAACCGCCTCCCGACGCGTTCCTCTGACGGCCCCCAGGATCTCGCCTCGTCGTCCGTCGAAGACCTGGATATATGACACCGGTGTCTATCGCAAGTGCGAAGTCGCTCCGAATGCAAAAAAGTTCAATTCAATCATATAGTTGGCAATGATACGGTCTCGTATGAAACGAAACCGGCTCAGCGGCGGCGCGCGGGTCTCTTCGCAGGTGCGGCGGGTGCGGGCGGCGGGGGAGGCGGCGGCGTCCAGTCGAAAGCCAGCAGCAGGGTGCGCTGGCCCGCCGCGTTGTTGTCGTCGGAGATCAGGTAGATCCGCGTTGTTCCGGCCGGTGACTGCGATAGCGCCACGCCTTCGAAATTGTCGTGCGGGATCGCGCCTTCCAGCCGAAGGCTGGCGCTGGTGCGCTGCTGGGCCAGCGGCTTGGTCGGATCGGAGATGAACCGCACCACGGCGCGCCAGCCGCGGATCGGATCGAAGCCGCGATGCAGGGTGGCGATCGCCGGGCCGTGGAAGGCGGCAAAGCCGGTCAGGCCCCAGGTGAAGTCCGGCCCCGATTGCGGCGGCAGGGCGGTGCAGGCGGCCGACAGGCGGCAGACCCAAACCTCGCCCTCCTCGCCGCCCACCAGATAGGCGTCGGGACCGGCGATGGGATAGGCGGCCAGGGCTTCCATGCCCTCGTTGTCGGGAAAGACCGTGGCGGGCTTGGGGGCGGGGCGGGGCGTACCCCAGCTGCCGTCCGCGCCGACCGGATAAAGCCAGATGCGGTGATCGCGCTCGAAGCTGACCAGGCGATCGCCATTGGGCATCACCGCCAGGCCCTCGGCGTCGCCCAGGGTCTTGCCCTGCAGCGGCTGGCCGTCCAGGCCTTTCAGGGGCTGCAGCTTGGTGTGGGTCAGGCCAACCAGGCGGCCCGTGGCGTCCAGCTGCAGGCGAGCCTCGAACAGGTCGCCGTCGTCGCTGATGGCAGTCAGCTGGTTGTCGCCGCCGATGGCCAGGTCCGACAGGCCGTGCAGGCGCGAGGTGTCGCTGCTGCTCAGGGCCAGGCCGCCCGCATAGACGAAACCGTCCACCGTGGTCCGGGCCGGGTTGCCGGCGTCCAGCGGCACGGGCGTGGTCGTGACCGTGATCTCGGGGCCGGCCTTGACCGGCGCGGCGGGGATGACGACCGGAGCCGGCTTCTTGGGCGTACACTGCGTCGCCAGGCCGCCGAAGCCGCCGATCAGACCCAGGACCAGCGCCGTCCGCAGACCGATCACGCGGAAACCTTGCCCGTCTTGGGCGTCTGCGGCGTCACCACCGGCGGCGGGGCCAGCAGGCCGCGCGTGCGAGCCACGGCGCGGGGCTCTTCCTCGAACAGGGCGGCCAACTGCTCGACCAGGACCCCGCCCAGTTGCTCGACGTCGACGATGGTGACGGCGCGGCGGTAATAGCGCGTGACATCGTGGCCGATGCCGATGGCGATCAGTTCCACGGGGCTCTTGCCCTCGATCTCGGCGATGACCTGGCGCAAGTGGCGCTCCAGATAGTGACCCGAATTGACGCTCAGGGTGCTGTCATCCACCGGCGCGCCGTCGGAGATCACCATCAGAATGCGGCGGGCTTCGGGCCGTGCGATGACGCGCTGGTGCGCCCACATCAGCGCCTCGCCGTCGATGTTCTCCTTCAGGAGACCTTCGCGCATCATCAGGCCAAGGTTCTTGCGGGCCCGGCGCCAGGGGGCGTCGGCGGCCTTGTAGATGATGTGGCGCAGGTCGTTCAGGCGGCCCGGTGCGGCGGGCTTGCCCGACTTGATCCACTCATCGCGGCTGGTCCCGCCCTTCCAGGCGCGGGTGGTGAAGCCCAGGACCTCGGTCTTGACGCCGCAACGCTCCAGGGTGCGCGCCAGGATGTCGGCGCAGATCGCCGCCACCATGATCGGGCGCCCACGCATCGAGCCGGAATTATCGATCAGCAGGGTCACGACCGTGTCGCGGAACTCCTGGTCCTCTTCCTGCTTGAACGACAGCGGCGCGGTCGGATCGATGATCACCCGCGTCAGGCGGGCGACGTCCAGCATCCCTTCCTCGAGATCGAAGGTCCAGGCGCGGTTCTGCTGGGCCAGCAGGCGACGCTGCAGCTTGTTGGCCAGGCGCGAGACAACGCTGGAAAGCGCGGTCAGCTGCTGGTCCAGATAGGCGCGCAGCCGCGTCAGCTCCTCGGCGTCGCACAGGTCCTCGGCGTCGACGACCTCGTCGTGGGCCGTGGTGAAGATCTTGTACAGCGGCTCGCCGTTCTGCGCGGGTCCGGTATCGGGACGGGCGGCCTTGGCGCCGTCGCCCATGTCGGGCTGCTCGTCGGTTTCCTCGACCTCGCCGTCCTGGTCCGACTGGACCATCTCCTCGTCGCCGGCCTCGGTCTCGCGGTCGGAGGCTTCGCTCTCCTGCGGAGAGGAGCCCTCGGGTTGGTCGCCTTCACCCTCGCCCTGATCCTCGTCGGAGTTCTCGGTCGGCGTGTCGTCCTCGCCCTCGTCTTCCTGGTCGTCGGCGCGTTCGGCGTCGGTCATCTCTTCGGAGAGATCGAGGTCGCGCAGGATCTCGCGGGTGACCCTGGCGAAGGCGGCCTGGTCGTCGATGGCGGCGGCCAGGCGGTCCAGGTCCTTGCCCGCTCGCAGCTCGATGTCGTTGCGCAGAATGTCGACCAGGGCCTTGGCACCATCGGGCGGGGCGTCGCCGGTCAGGCGCTCGCGCACCATCAGACCCAGGATCTCGGCCATGGGGGCGGACTGGCGGTCGGTGGCCACCGCGCGGGTCAGGCCCTGCTTTTCCAGCCGAGCCTCAAGGGCGGCGGTCAGGTTCTGGCGGACGCCGCCCAGGGCGTTGGCGCCGATGGCTTCCAGCCGCGCCTGCTCGATCGCCTCGAACGCCGCCTGGCCGTCGGGCGAGGAGGGGCGGGCGCGGGCGTGGGCGATGGCGTCGTGGTGGGCCAGGCGAAGGGCCATCTGGTCGGCCAGGCCGCGGATGCGCGCGGCTTCCTTGCTCGACAGGTCACGCGGCGGATGCGGCAGCACGGCGCGCTTGCCCAGGAGCTGGGGACCGTCGCCGGAGAAGACGACCTCCAGGTCTGGGGTCTCGGCGAGCGAGCGGGCCGCGTGGGCCAAGGCGCGCTTGAAGGGCTCGGTCGGGCTTTCGGGCTTGGAGACCATGTGTCTGGGTTAGCGGCGCCGGGCGGCGAAAACAAGGAACGGCGTGCGCCGCGACGACGTTGATTTGCCAACGGCGCCGCTTGGGCGCGCGAAGAGGGAAATAGACATGTTGAAGTGGGCCATCATTCTCGCCGTCGTCGCCCTGATCGCCGGGGCCCTGGGCTTCACGGGCATCGCCGGCGCCGCGGCCGGCGTGGCCAAGATCCTGTTCTTCATCTTCCTGATCGGCGTGGTGATCATGCTGGTTCTGGGCGCGACGGTGTTCAAGGCGGTCGGGAAATAGACGAAGGCTCCCCCGCGCCGCGGGGGAGCCACCTTCCTTACTTGGCGGCGTAGGTCTTCGCCTGCCGGTCGACCAGCGTCACCAGGTCGCCCATGGCCAGGTTCATGTCGATCAGGTGCAGGCCCCAGTCCTTCAGCGGCTGACCGCCGACCATGACGTCGCCGGTGATCTCGTCGGTGCGCGGATCGGCGGGGTCGGCGTTGACCTTGACCGACAGCCAGCTGAACTCGCCCTCACTCGCGCAGCGGGCCGACAGCAGGCCCGGCAGCGCCACGAACGGCGTGGTGACGGTCAGGTCCTTGGCGAAGGGCTTGGGCGGCTGGCCCGAGACCGCGCCGAAGCCCTTGCTGCTCAGATAGGCGTGCAGCACCGCCTCGTCGGTCGAGGCCTTGCCAGCGACCAGGGCGGCCGGGTTGACGCAGGCGGCGCGGTGGCCCTGCTCGTCGGTCTTGCCAAAACGGCTATTGGCCGGCGGCGGGGCGGTCTCGCGGAACGAGACGTAGGAGACCAGGCACCCGGCCTGGTCGGCCTTGGTGCAGGTCGGGATGGAGTGGAACTTTCCGGCCGCGTCGACCGGGGCGTTCATGCCGATGACCAGGGCCGAGATCATCTGCTTCTGGGCCGGCTGGCCGTCGATCTCGTTCTTCAGCAGGTCCAGGACCATGCGCGCGCCTTGGCTGTGGCCGATCAGGACCACGCCGCGCCCTTTGTTCTCGTTGGCCAGGTACCAGCGCCAGGCGTCGCGCACGTCGCCGTAAGCGAGAACCCCGTTGCCTGGCGAGGTCTTGCCCATCATCACCTCACGCAAGGCGGCCAGGGTCACCTGGCGATACATCGGGGCGAAGACCCGGCACTTGGACGCAAAGCGGGCCAGCTGCATGTCGACCACCCGCTTCTCGGCGTCGTCGATGCTCATGTCGCTGTTGCCGCCCGGATCGGTCGATACGGTCGGATAGACGTAGAAGCAGTCGTAAGCCGGCTTCGCGGCGGCCTTGAAAGCCTCCACCGAGGTCTTGCCGTCGGCCTGGACGATCGTGGTGGTCTGATCGACGGCGCAGGCGTCCGCGCGGCCGGGCAGACACAGCCAGGTGTCGGTCTTGCCGTAGTCGTTGGGGGCGCTGTTCGTCGGGGCTTGAGCGCCGGCCGAACTTGCCAGGGCCAGGCCCGCCGCCAGCCCGAGGGCGGCCAGGATCTTCGTCATTGCGTCTCTCCCCCTATTGAAATTACCCGACTTTGTCGGATAATTTCGATAAATCAATTAGTTAAAGCATTTTCGGAGAAAATGTTTGGGCGTTTTCGAACGCCCGTTTGGCGCGGAGCATGGCCAAAAGCGCAGCCGTCGCCAAGGGGGCTTGGCCCGAAGGTTGCGGGAAGAGGCCAGAGTCGTCCCGCCCTGGGACGGCGCTCCTTTTTCGTATCGAGGTCGACGATGACCCTTCGGACCCTTCTTCTGCTCGGCGCCACGGCGGCTTTCGCCGGCGCGGCTGCTGTTTCGCCCGTCCTGGCCGACGGTTATCCGGGCGCGCCGGTGCGCGGCGAGCCTGTCCCGAAACGGGCCAAGGCGCACAAGGCCCCGGCCACGCGGACCAAGGTCGTCTATGTCGACCGCGTCGTGGAAAAGCAGGTCCCGGTCTATGTCGATCGTCCCACGACCCAGGTCGTCGAGAAGGTCGTCGAAAAGCCGGTGATCATCGAGCGCCAGGTCGCGGTCGAAAAACGCGTCGAGGTGCCGGTCGAGCGCATCGTCCAAGTGCCCGTCGACCGGATCGTGGAAAAGAAGATCTATGTCGACCGCCCGGTGGACCGCGTCGTCGAGCGCGTGGTCGAGAAGCGGGTCGAAGTCCCCGTCGATCGTCCCGTCTATGTCGACCGCCCCGTGCCGGTCGAAGGGCCGCGCGAAGTGGTCGACAAGATCATCCAGGTGCCGGTCTACGTCTATGTGGATCGGCCCGTTGATCGTCCCGTCTATGTGCCGGCCCCGCAGCAGCCGGCGCCGTGCGTCCAGGTGTGCGGCGGCGGTCACGGCCACTACGGATATGGCCAGGGCTATCAATCGTCAGAGCAGTCCTATTACGAAGAGAGCCGCGAGAGCTCATCGTACAGCAGCGGCGGCTCCTACTCCGGCGGCGCGGTCTATAACGGCCGATACGCGCCCGGCGGCGGCGGGGACCCCCCCGCCGGACCTTCCGAGGCTTGGGGCTACTATCCCGAGCCTCCGCCCCTGCCGATGGGCTATGTCGGCGCGCAGTCGGGCGGCCGTGGCGGCGGTTATGGCGGCGTCGGCCTCGTGGGCGGCGGCGGTGGCTGGGCCGGTGGTCGCGCCGGCGGCTATGCCTCGAGCTCGGCCTCGGCGGCCGCTTCGGCCTCGACCTCGGTGCGGGTCGGCGGCGGCGGCCACGGCGGGGGGGGGGGCGGGCGCCGCGGCGGGGGGGAGGGGCGGCAACACTAACCCGTCCATCCCCCCCTTTCTCGGCGGGGCCCCTTATCCCCTCCGCAGGCGGGGGGGG
>CAZRPD010000163.1:0-11807 GCA_964601775.1 uncultured Caulobacter sp.
CGCCGCCAGCGGGCGTAGCGCCCCAGGCCCGCCTCGGCGCCGATGTCCTCGCCGTATCGGATCGCCTCGACCAACACCTCGGCCAGGGCCGCGGCGTCCTTCAGGCCGAGATTCAGCCCCTGCCCGGCGATCGGATGCACCCCGTGGGCGGCGTCGCCGATCAGGGCCAGGCGCGGGGCGACCAGACGCTCGGCCAGCGACAGCGACAGCGGATAGACGAACACCGGCCCCACGACGTCGACCTTGCCAAGGAAGTCGCCGAACCGGCGCATCAGGTGGGCGTGGAAGGCCTCCGGCGACGACCCGCGCAGGGCCTCGCCGCGGTCGGTGCTTTCGGTCCAGACCAGGCTGGCGCGGTCGTCGGTCAGGGGCAGGATGGCGAACGGGCCGCTGGGCAGGAAATACTCGTGGGCGACGCCCTCATGGGTCCGCTCCAGCTTGACCGTGCAGACCACGCCCGACTGGCCATAGCCCCAGCCGATCTGGCCGATGCCGGCCGCCTTGCGCAGGACCGAGCCGCGGCCCTCGGCGCTGACGGCCAGCGGGGCGGTCAGGACCCGACCGTCCGACAGGGTCAGGCGCGCCGCGCCGGGCGTGACCTCCAGGTTGGTCGCCGCCATCGGGGCGATGACCGGAATGGCCTTCTCGATCACGGCCTGCGACAGCGCCGCGCGGATCTGGCGGTTCTCGACCAGGTAACCCAGGGGTTCACCGTCAATGCGGCCCGAGATCTCGCTGCTGTCGAAGCGCAGGAAACCCGACAGCGGCTTGCGGGCCGCGGCCCCCGGCGTGCGGCCGTCGGTGACCAGGATCTGCTCGATGCGCTGGGCGTGGGGCTCCAAGGCCTCGCCGGCCCCGATCGCCCGCCACTGGCGGAAGCTGGAATAGGCGATGGCCGAGCTGCGTCCGTCGAAGGTCGGGGCGAGCTGGGCGTCGAACGGCTGGGGGTCGACCAGCAGCGGCTTCAGGCCGCCCGAGGCCAGGGCCAGGGCCAGGGTGGAACCGGCCATGCCGGCTCCGGCGATGATCACGTCAGCGTCATGCATGGCCGGGATATGGGCCTCGCCAGTAGGCGGTGTCCAGAGGCCTTAAGGCTTCTCGGCGTACGGGGCCTTGGCCTCGTTGTTGATCAGGCCGCGGGTAGCGTCGCCGACCCCGACCAGCACGAACTGCACGGCGAGAGCGCACAGGATCAGGCCCAGCACGCGGACCACGATGCTCATGCCGATGCGGCCCAGCACCCGGCTGATCAGCGGCGCGGCCCAGAAGGCGGCCACGACCACCGCCGAGACGGCGACGATCACGCCCACTCCAATGCCCGCGCCAGCCCACCCCAGCGGCTTGGCCTCGGCGGCGTAGATGATCACCGTCGAGATCGCCCCCGGCCCGATCAGCAGCGGCATGGCGAACGGCACGATCAGCCGCTCGAACCGCTGCTTGGCGTAGGCGCGCGGCGACTGGTCCTCGATCCCCTCGGCGGCGTCGGCGAACATGGTGGTGAAGTCGTCGCGCACCATGTCCAGGCCCAGAATGAACAGGATGATGCCGCCGGCGATGCGGAAGGCCTGCATCGAGATGCCGAAGAAGGCCAGCAGACCCACGCCGGTGAAATAGAAGAAGATCAGGAAGGCCATCATGAAGAGGCCGATATAGACGGCGACCATCCGCCGGCCCGCCGCAGCCGCGCCGATCGTGGCGGCGGCGAACAGCGGCACGTTGCCGATCGGGTCGATCAGCGCAAACAGCGCGACGAAGAAGTTGACGGCCAGCTTCGCCTCGTCCATTCGCCGTCCTCGCCCCGCGCCCCAAACCTTTGTCCTTCCTAGGGCGAACGCTGGTGCGCGCCAACCCCTGGAGATCCAGCCATGACCGCCGACCCGCGCCTGATCGTCCCGCTGGACCTGCCGACCACCGACGACGCCCGCGCCATGGTCGCGCAGCTGGGCGACGCGGTGTCGTTCTACAAGGTCGGCCTGGAGCTGCTGGCCAGCGACGGCATGGCCCTGGCGCACGACCTCAAGGCCAGCGGCAAGTCGATCTTCCTCGATTGGAAGCTGCACGACATCGGCGCGACCGTGGAGCGCTCGGCCCGGGTCCTGGCGACCAGCGGCTGCGACCTGTTGACCGTCCACGCCGAGCCGCAGGTGATGAAGGCCGCCGTGAAAGCCCGCGGCGACTCCAGCCTGAAGATCCTGGCCGTGACCGTGCTGACCAGCCTGACCGACGCCGACCTGGTCGAGATGGGCTACAGCTTCAACGCCCGCGACCTGGTCGAGCGCCGCGTGCGCCAGGCCGTGGAGTGCGGCGTCGACGGCATCGTCTCCTCGCCCCACGAGGCCGCTCTGGCCCGCGAGATCGCCAATGAGGCTTCCAGGCCCGACTTCCTGATCGTCACCCCCGGCGTGCGCCCCGAGTGGTCGGCCAAGAACGACCAGGCCCGCGCCGCCACCCCCGCCGACGCCTTGCGCGCCGGCGCCAGCCACCTGGTCTGCGGCCGCCCGATCACGGCGGCCAACGACCCGCGTGAGGCGGCGCTGAAGGTCGTCGCCGAGATGGCGGACGCTTGAACGTTCTCTTCGTCTGCAGCCAGAACAAGCTGCGCAGTCCAACCGCCGAGCAGGTGTTCGCCCGCTGGCCTGGCATCGAGGTCAGCTCGGCCGGCCTGGACGACACCTGCGGCAACCCGGTGACGCCCGAGGAACTGGAGTGGGCCGACCTGGTGCTGGTCATGGAGCTAGCCCACCGCGCCAAGCTGTCGCGCCGTTTCAAGCCCCACCTGAAGAACGCCCGCGTGATCGTGCTGGGCATACCGGACGACTACGCCTTCATGGACCCGAAACTGGTCAAAATCCTGGAAGCCAAGGTCCCGCCATACCTGCGGCGGTAGCGATTGCACCACGGTCGCTGATCCTGCTTATCTGCTTCCCGCGCCAAGGGAGGCCGCATGAGCCCCACGACCTCGAAAGACCCCGTGCTGCTGTCGGGCGGCAATCCGCAGATCGCCAAGGGTTATGGCGACGCTCCGGTGCAGGCCTATATCGCCGCCATGCCCGGCTGGAAGAGCGCCGTCGGCGCGCAGCTGGACGCGCTGGTCGAGAAGACTGTCCCCGGCGTGCGCAAGGCCGTGAAATGGAACTCGCCCTTCTACGGCGCGCCGGACGCGGAGACCTGGTTTCTCAGCACCCATGTCTTCGCCAAGTATGTGAAGCTGGCCTTCTTCCAGGGCGCGGACCTCGATCCCCTGCCGCCGGTCGCCTCCAAGCAGGCCAAGGTCCGCTATTTCCATATCCACGAAGGCGATGCGGTCGACGAGGCCCAGCTGGCCGACTGGATCGCCCAGGCTAACCGCCTGCCTGGCGAGCGCCTGTGACGAGAACGCCATGAAAAGAACCGCTCCCGAGGACGAAGGCGTCCCCGCCTCGCAGCTGATCGACCGGCGGATCGCCGAGCTGACCGACTGGCGCGGCGAGACCCTGGCCAGCCTGCGCCAACTGATCCGCGAAGCCGATCCGGACGGGATCGAGGAATGGAAATGGGGCAAGCCGGTCTGGTCGCACGACGGCCTGATCTGCACCGGCGAAGTCTACAAGAAGGTCGTGAAGACCACCTTCGCCAAGGGCGCGTCCCTGGCCGATCCGACCGGCCTGTTCAATTCCAGTCTCGAGGGCAATGTCCGCCGCGCCATCGACTTTCCGGAAGGCGCGGAGATCGACGCTGAAACCTTCAAGGCGTTGGTCCGCGAGGCCGCAGCCCTGAACATCAGGCAGGCCGCCGCCAAGACGACAAAGAAATAGGGCGGCCAGCTCTCGCCGACCGCCCCGTTCCTGTTTCTTAGAGCGCCTTCGATCAGAAGTTCAGGCGCAGGCCCAGGCTGAAGCGACGGCCCGACTTCTCGTCCATGGTCGGGAACGACGGATCCATCGTGTAGCCCTTGGTGCGGGCGTCGGTGATGTTGATGCCTTCGAAGGCGACCTGGACATTGTCGTTGATGTTGTAGCTGACCGACATGTCGGCCTGGCCATAGGCGTCGCGCCAGATCGGGTACATCTCATAGCCGATGCTTTCGACGTACTTGCCCTTGTTGTTGTACGAGACGCGGGCCTGGAACTTGGCGTTCTCGTAGAACAGGGTGACGTTGTAGGCCTTCTCGGCCAGGCCCGGCAGCGGCATCTTCGCATTGATCAGCGACGCACCGCTCAGCGAGCTGTCCAAGATCGTGTAGTTGGCGTTGATCCCGAAGCCCTTAGCCGGCTCCCAGATGAGGCCGAACGGCACGATCGCCACCATTTCGACGCCCGTGGCCTTGCTGGTCCCCGCGACGTTGATCGGCTGATAGACGTCGAAGTCGTAGACGCCGTCGATCGTGCCGTTGGCGTTGTACTTGGTGACGTTCGGCACCGTACCGGTCAAAGCTTGGCGGATCACGCCCTCAAGCTTCTTGTTGAAGTACGAGACCGCCAGCAGGCCGCCTTCCGGCAGGTACTTTTCAAGACCGATTTCCCACTGCTCGGCGAAGATCGGCTTCAGGTTCGGGTTGCCGTCGGTGAAGCGGAACGAGTTCCAGCTGGCCGTGCGCTTGTAGGCCAGGTCGGTCAGGCCCGGACGCATCAGGGTCTTCGACGCCGCGCCGCGCAGCACGATGCTGTCGGTCAGGTCGGCGGTGAAGTTGATGCTGGGCAGCAGCTTGTTGTAGCTGCCGTCGCTGGACACCGGCTCGGGGGTATAGGTCGTGCCGCCGGTCGGGGTCTGGATCTGGTGGTAGCCCGACGAGGTCACCGAGGTGTCCACATAGCGGACGCCGCCGTTGATCGCCACCGGCACCGGACCGACGTCGAAGCCCAGGTCGGCCATGGCGTAGAGGCTCTTCACCTCTTCCGAGACTTCATAGAAGTCGCCCGGCGTATAGGGCGTCGAGAAGCCGGCGTAGCGGAAGGTCTCGCGCGCGTACTCGTTCGAGATCTGGCTCCAGGTGATGTCGCGGATGCTGTACTTGCCGCCCGGCACCAGTTGGTCGATCGGCGTCAGCGGGCTGTCCGACATCTTGCGGGTGTTGAGCCAGGCCGTGCTGCCCTTGCTGGGCCCCTGGATGTTCAGGGCGCCGTACTGGCGCTCCTTGGTCTTATCGGTGTAGCGGCCGCCGACCTGCACGCTCTTCAGGGCCGGGAAGAAGCTCAGCGCGAACTCCTTGGTGAAGTCCAGCTGGGCCGCGTACTTGTCGTCCTTGATCTCTTCGAGCTGGGTTTCATAGGCTTCGAACAGATAGGATGCGGGGCTGTTGTACATGTCGATCGAGGCCGGGTTGGCGCTCTTGACGGTCTCGCCGCCCTTCTCCGTCCAGCGGGTGCGCGACGGGGCGTAGGCCACGTGCTTGAGGTTCGAGAAGTCGATGGTCTTCTCGGCGCCCGAATAGCCGGCCAGGCCGTGCAGGATCCAGCTGTCGCCGCGCCAATTGAACTCGGTCCCGAACTGGGCGTAGTCGGTCTTGCTGATCCGCTCCTTGCTCAGCATTTCGTGCTGGGTGGCGGTGTAGGACACGTCGCGGAGCACGACGATGCCGTAGTCCGAGAGGATTTCCTTGTCGTAGCTGTGGATGGTCTCGAACGTGCTGCGGCTGGAGGCCGAATAGGCCGCCGCGTCATACTCGTCCTCGGTGCTGTCGAAGCCGCCGACCATCGCGTCAAAGGCGATGTCGAAATTCGCCGAGGGCTTGTACTGCAGCGAGGCCGTGCCGCCCCACTGGTCCTGGCTGTTCAGATAGGCGCGGTCGCCGACCTTGTCCTGGAAAATGATACGGCCGGTCTGGTCGCGGTTGCGGACGTCGCTGACGACGACGCCGGCGTCGCGCGCCAGGACGGAGACGGCCTGAGAAGCGCGCGTCCCGCCGGCTTCCAGGAAGCGGAACGCCGGACGGAAGTTGATGCCCGAGTTGCTGTCGGTGCGGTTGGTGCGGCGCGCGGCCGAGAACGACACCAGGCCGCCCCAGTCGCCCCACGTGTCGCTGGCCAGGAACGAGACCTTCGGGTCGCTCTTCTTCGAGATCGAGTTGTAGGCGCCCTCGGCCGAGGCGACCAGCTTGCGGCCGCTGTAGTCGAACGGGCGGGCCGTCGAGATATAGACCGAGCCGGCGATGCCGCCTTCTTCGTCCGAGGCGCGCGGCGACTTCTGGACGGTGACCTGCTGGATCACTTCCGAGGCGAAGATGTCGAACTCGACATCACGGCCGCCGCTGCCCGAGGCCGTGGCCAGGTTGTTGATGGTGACGAAGGTGTATTCGCTGGGCAGACCGCGAACGCTGACGCGGCCGCCCAGGCCCTTGTTGCGCTCGATGGTGACGCCCGGCATGCGCTGCAGCGCCTCGGCCAGGTTCTGCTCGGGGAAGTTGGCGACGTCGGTGGCGACGATCGAGTCCGAGAAACCAGTGGTCTCGCGCTTCATGTCCACGGCCTTCTGCAGGCTGCGGCGATAGCTGCCGGTGACGACGATCTCTTCGATCGACGCGTCTTGCGCGGGCGCGGCGGCCTGGGCGTGGGCGCCCGTGGCGGCGAACAGGCCGATGGCGGCGCAGCTGGTCATCAACCAGGCCGTTTGGCGCGCGCGGGCGGCCTTCTTGTTCAGTCCGATCATCTGATTATCCCCGGTGTCGTTTTATGGCGATGGCGGGGAGCCGAACGATCCGTCCAACCCACGCCCCCGACGCCCTCAACGACACGGCCGGGAGAGGCCTCAGCGGCGATCGTTTGATTTCATGAAAACTTCACGGCCGGGGGTGGGGATGAGCGGCCCCTCCGTCTCGCTGCGTATCCGCAGCGATCCACCTCCTTCGCACGCGGGGGAGGATGGTGGCTCTTCTCCTCACCCGTGAAACGGGGGAGGTGGCGCGATGCGCAGCATCGTGACGGAGGGGGCGCTTTGCCCCTACTCCGCCGTCGCCAGCGGCGGCCAGATGCAGGCCTTCAGGCCGCCCTCGGGCCGGTTGACGATGGCCAGCCTGCCCCCGAAGCGCTTCAGCAGCCGCTCGGCGGTGGGGATGCCCAGGCCAAAGCCGCCAGTGTCGCGGGCGCGGGCGGCGTCGCCGCGGAAGAACGGTTCATAGATCCGCGCCAGGTTCTCGGCCGACAGGCCCGGACCCTCGTCCAGCACCTCCAGGCGGCGACCGTCGGCGTCGTCGACCAGCCGCACGGTGGCGCGGCCGCCAAAGCGCACGGCGTTGTCGACCAGCCGGATCAGGGCCTGCTCCAGCGGACCGCGGTGGGCCTGGATGCCGAGGGTCTTGGGCCCCTCGTAGCGGACCGTGGCGTCCGGCCAGCGGGCCAGCACCTGGCGCACCAGGCCCGGCAGGTCGACCTCCTCGGCGGTGCTGGCCTCGTGCTGGGCGCGCAGCCAGGCCGACAGCGATTTGAGCATGTCGCCCAGCTCGTCGACATTGTCCGACACCAGGGTGCGCATTTCGGGCGGCTCGACGAAGTCCGAGGCCAGCTTCAGCCGGCTGAGCGGCGTGCGCAGGTCGTGACTGAGGGCTTCCATGGCCCGGGCCTGGTCCTCGATCAGCCCCGTGATCCGCTGCTGCATGTCGTTGAAGGCGCTGCCCAGGGCGGCCAGGTCGGCCGGTCCCTCGACGGCGACCGGCGACGGCGGACCCTCGCCGACGGTCTGGGCGGCCCGCGTCAGGCGGCGCAGCGGCGCGCCCAGCTGGCGCAGGGCGAAGACGCCCAGGGCCACGCAGACCAGGGTGAAGGCCAGGGTCGTGGCGCCGGCGCGCAGGGCGATCGGCCACGGTCGCGGGAAATGGTGCGAGCGGAACAGCAGCCAGCGGCCGTCCTCCAGCTCCAGGGCCCCGACCAGGTCGCGGCCGCCGTCGGGCTGGTCCTCGGACCACAGGCGCAGCGAACGGCCGGCCAGGGCCGGCTCCCATTGGCGGACATAGTCGGCGATCGCCTCGGCCTCGTCGCCCTGCGGATCGGTGCGGGTCGGCGGGCTGTCGCTGACCTTGGCTTCCAGATAGTGCGAGGTCATCACTTGGCTGACCTCAACGCCCAGCCGGTTGACGCGATCGCCCACGACCAGGAACTCGGCGATGCGGCGGGCCTGGTCCTCGCGCAGGGTCTGGCGATCGATCGCCTGGTAGAAGGCGACGCTGGCCACCAGCTCGACCAGGCCCACGGCCACCACCACCAGGATGGAGCCGGCGACCAGGCCGCGGGGGCGCAGCGAGAACTTTCGCATCTTTATCCTGTCCGTTTCCCCAGCCCTGCACGCCATGGTTACGGGCAACAGCGGCGTAAGGCCACCCCGTGACATGTAGCCGAGTGTGTCAGCGGTCGCCTTGACGCTTGTCGATTCTCGCAACATATAAAGTTACATGACTTCGAAACTTGCCCCGCCCAGCGCCGGCGCGCGCCATTTCCTCGACGCCTTCAAGGACCCGGAGGCCGTGGCCCACTATGCCGACGGCCCGCCGCGCTTCGTGCCGGGGCTGGAGAGCCTGCACCGGATGTGCGGCGTGCTGCTGGCCGAACGCGCGCCGGAAAACGCCCGCGTGCTAGTGGTCGGGGCCGGCGGCGGTCTGGAGCTCAAGCACCTGGCCGACGCCTACCCAGGATGGACCTTCGTCGGCGTCGATCCGGCGGCAGCGATGCTGCGCGGGGCGCAGCGCCTGCTGGGACCGCTGAACGATCGGGTCGATCTGGTCGAGGGTTACGTGGAGGACGTGGCGGCCGGAGACTTCGACGCGGCCGTCTGCCTGCTGACCCTGCATTTCCTGGATGAGGCCGAGCGCGTGCGCACCGCTAGCGAGATCCGCGCCCGCCTAAAACCCGGCGCGCCGTTCGTGGCCGCCCACGGCAGCTTCCCGCAAGGCCCCGGCGAGCGCGACCTGTGGCTGGACCGCTACGCCGCCTTCGCCATCGCCTCGGGCTTCGACGCGGACAAGGCCCGCGGCGCGCGCGAAGCAGTATCGGCCCATGTGTCGATGTTCGCGCCGGAGACGGACGAGGCCATCCTGCGCGCGGCGGGCTTCAAGGACGTGACGCTGTTCTACGCCGCCTTCACCTGGCGCGGCTGGGTCGGCTACGCCTGACGTCAGAAGTCGACGGCGACGCCCTTCTTCTCCCAGTCGCCGAAGCGCGTGGGCTCGGGACCATCGCGGCCGCCCTGCTCGGTGGGCAGCGCCAGGGCCGCTTCGGCCGCGCGGCGAGCGGCGGCTTCCTCCAGCGCCCGGCGGGCTGCGGGGGTCAATTCTTTGTCGGGGGCGGCCCCCAGTGACGCTTGGGGCGGAAGGTCGGAAATGGCGTCGGAAGGCTCGGACATGGGGCGATTCTAGCAGTTTAGCCGGGGTTCGCCCCCCGATTTTTTGCGGAAGATGCTTGCACTAAGGCTCCGCACTTGGCACGGCGAGGCGGTGACTCAAGAATTGAACGACGGCCTGCCCGCCCGGGAAGCCGCCCTGACCCTGATCGAAGCGGCCCTCTCGCGTCGCGGCGGCATCGACGAAGCCGCTTCCGCCAACGGTTTCCGCTTCCTGGAGCCGCGCGAGCGCGCGTTCGCCCGCGCGCTCGCCATGGCCGTACTGCGCCATCTGGGACCGATCGACCGCGCCCTGACCGCCAAGCTGCAGAAGCCGCCGCCCGAGCGGGTGATGAATCTGCTGCGCCTGGGCGCCGCCCAGGCCTTCTATCTGGAGGTCCCGGCCTTCGCCGCCGTGGCGACCTCGGTGGAGCTGGCCGGCGCCAACAAGACCAGCCGGCCGTTCAAGGGCCTGGTCAACGCCGTGCTGCGCGGCCTGCTGCGCGACGGCGCGCCCAACGACGACCCGACCCTGCTGGCCCCGCCGTGGCTCTATTCGCGTTGGGTCTCCGCGTTCGGCGAGGTCACGGCGCGCGAGATCGCCGGCCAGATCGCCCTGGAGCCCGCCACCGATCTTTCGCTGAAGCCCTCGGCCGACGCCGGCGCGCTGGCGGAGGGGCTGGGAGCCGAGATCCTGGACGGCGGGCCCCTGCGCCTGCGCCGCAAGGGCCCGGTCGCCTCGCGGGCGCACTTCGACGACGGAACCTGGTGGGTGCAGGACGCCGCCGCCGCCGTCCCCGCCCGCCTGCTGAGCCTCAAGCCCGGCGACAGCGTGCTGGACCTCTGCGCCGCGCCCGGCGGCAAGACCCTGCAACTGGCCGCCGCCGGCGCGACCGTCGTCGCCCTGGACCGCTCCGCCGCCCGCCTCAAGCGCGTCGAAGAAAACCTTGAGCGCACCCAGATGACTGCCGAGATCGTCGCCGCCGACGCGGCCATCTGGGAGGACACGCGGACGTTCGACGCCATCCTGCTGGACGCGCCGTGCTCGGCCACCGGCACCTTCCGCCGCCATCCCGACGTGCTGTGGGCCGCCCGCCCTGGCGACGTCGCCAGCCTGGCCGGCGTCCAGTCGCGCATCCTCGACAGCGCCGCCGACCGCCTGAAGCCCGGCGGCCAGCTCGTTTATTGCGTCTGCTCGCTGGAGCCCGAAGAGGGCGAGGCCCAGGTCGAAGCGTTCCTCGCGCGCCGCCAGGACATCGCCCTGGAGCCGATCACCGCCGGCGAAGGCGGCTCGCCCGAAGCCAGCCTGACCGCCCGCGGGACCCTGCGCCTGCTGCCCCATCATCGCGACGGCGGCCAGGACGGCTTCTTCGCCGCAAGATTCCGCAAGCGCTAAAGGGCTGACAGCGGGGCGCGACGCGGCTATCCCAGGACCATGACCGCGCCGATCATCGCCCCGTCCATCCTCGCTTCCGACTTCGCCCGCCTGGGCGAGGAGGTCGCCGCCATCGAGGCGGCCGGCGCCGACTGGGTGCATGTCGACGTGATGGACGGCCACTTCGTGCCCAACATCACGCTGGGCCCCGACATCGTCAAAGCCATCCGTCCGCACGCCACGATCCCGTTCGACGTGCACCTGATGATCAGCCCGGCGGATCCTTACCTTGAAGCGTTTCGCGCCGCTGGCGCGGACCTGATCAGCATCCATCCCGAGGCCGGCCCGCACCTGCACCGCTCGCTGAAGCGCATTCGCGAGCTGGGGGCCAAGGCCGGGGTGGTGTTCAACCCCTCCACCAGCATCGACCACGTCGAGTGGATCCTGGAGGACGTCGACCTCTTGCTGGTGATGTCGGTCAATCCCGGCTTCGGCGGCCAGAGCTTCATCCCCGGCCAACTGCGCAAGGTCGAGGCCCTGCGCAAGATGGTCGACAAGGCCGGCCTTCCCATCATCATCGAGGTCGACGGCGGCGTCACGCCTCAGACCGCGCCGCAATGCGTCGCGGCCGGGGCCACCGCCCTCGTCGCCGGCTCGGCGGTGTTCAAGGGCGGCCGCGAGGCCTATGCCGCCAACATCCGCGCGCTGAAGGGCGGCTGATCCTTGAGCCCAGCCGTCAAGCGTCCCTCCGCCAACGGCTTCAAGTTTCCCCCGCGCCCGCGCGGCGGCGTCCTGCTGCGCGCCATCGGCGCCGAGATCGCCGGCCATGTCGAGCGCGAGTGGTTCGGCTCGGGTCCGCACCGGCTGAAGATCGCCCTGCCCCGCCCCGTGGGCCTGGCCGCCCGACCGCATGATCCCCGCCCCGTCGATCCCGAGCACGGCAAGAAGATCCTGGCCGGAACCCTGACCCTGGACGGCGGCACCTTGCGCCTGGGTCCCGACGGCGACCCGTTCGACACCGCCAGCCCCTCGCGCCGCTTCGCCGTCAGCCTGCACCGCTTCGACTGGCTGCCGGACCTGGCCGCCGCCGGCTCGGACGGCGCCCGCCGGTCGCTGCGCCTGATCGACGACTGGCGCCGCGTGTTCGGCA
>CAZRPD010000164.1:0-11776 GCA_964601775.1 uncultured Caulobacter sp.
AAGAGCCGGGACCGCGGCAAGCTCAGCGCTTCCGGCGGTCCCGGCTCGGCGCGCTTCGCGCTTGGCCGGGATGACAGCCTTTCAAGAAACCCGAGTGGTCTTCTTGCGCCGCGCGGTCGGCATCGCCTATCTCGGCGACCAACGATATAAGCCTAAAGGGAGTAGCGGCTGGTGAGCGACGGCATGATTTTTCCGGTACCCAAGGGCTGGGCCGAACGGGCCTATCTGGACGTCGACACCCTGGCGACGGCCCGCCGCCGCGTCGAGGACGATCCCGACGCCTACTGGAAGGACCTGGCCGGCCGTCTGGACTGGCAGACCCCGCCGACCAAGATCAAGGACGTCTCCTTCGACAAGGACGACTTCAAGATCCGCTGGTACGAGGACGGCGTCCTTAACGTCTCGGCCAACTGCATCGACCGCCACCTGCCCCATCGCGCCCAGGAAACGGCGCTGATCTGGGAAGGCGACGACCCGGCCGCCTCGCGCAAGATCACCTATGCGGAGCTGCACGAGCAGGTCTGCCGCATGGCCAATGTCTTCAAGGCCCAGGGCGTCTCCAAGGGCGACCGCGTCACCATCTATCTGCCGATGATCCCCGAGGCCGCCTACGCCATGCTGGCCTGCGCCCGCATCGGCGCCGTGCACTCGGTGGTGTTCGCCGGCTTCTCGCCCGACAGCCTGGCCGGCCGCATCAACGACTGCGACTCCAAGCTGGTGATCACCGCCGACGAGGGCGTGCGGGGCGGCAAGCGCATCCCGCTGAAGCTGAACGTCGACGCCGCCGTCCACCACTGCCCCGGCGTGGAGACCGTGCTGGTCGTCACCCGCACCGGCGCCGAGGTGCCGATGGAGCCGGGCCGCGACGTGATCTACGAGACCGCCGCCGCCAAGGCCTCGATCCTGTGCTCGCCCGAACCGATGAACGCCGAGGACCCGCTGTTCATCCTCTACACCTCGGGCTCGACGGGCAAACCCAAGGGCGTGCTGCACACCACCGCCGGCTATCTGGTCTGGGCCAGCTGGACGCACGAGGTGGTGTTCGACTACCGCCCGGGCGAGATCTACTGGTGCACCGCCGACGTCGGCTGGGTGACCGGCCACACCTATATCGTCTACGGCCCGCTCGCCAACGGCGCGACCAGCCTGATGTTCGAGGGGGTGCCGAACTACCCCAGCAACAGCCGCTTCTGGCAGATCGTCGACAAGCACAAGGTCGAGATCTTCTACACCGCCCCCACCGCCCTGCGCGCCCTGATGCGCGAGGGCGAGGCGCCGGTCGAGCGCACGTCGCGGGCCTCGTTGCGCCTGCTGGGCAGCGTCGGCGAACCGATCAATCCGGAAGCCTGGCTGTGGTACCACCGCGTGGTCGGCGAGGGCCGCTGCCCGATCGTCGACACCTGGTGGCAGACCGAGACCGGCGGCACGCTGATGACCCCGCTGCCCGGCGCCGATGGCCTCAAGCCCGGCTCGGCCTGCGGCCCGATGCCCGGCGTCAAGCCGCAGCTCGTGGACGCCGAAGGCGTGGTGCTGGAGGGCGCGACCGAGGGCAACCTGGTGATCACCGACAGCTGGCCGGGCCAGATGCGCACGGTCTATGGCGACCACGAGCGCTTCATCGAGACCTATTTCACCACCTATCCCGGCAAGTACTTCACCGGGGACGGCTGCAAGCGCGACGCCGACGGCTACTACTGGATCACCGGCCGAGTCGACGACGTGCTGAACGTCTCGGGTCACCGCCTGGGCACGGCCGAGGTCGAGAGCGCCCTGGTCGCCCACCCCAAGGTCGCCGAGGCCGCCGTCGTGGGCTATCCGCACCACATCAAGGGCCAGGGCATCTATTGCTACGTGACCCTGAACGCCGGGGTCGAGCCGACCGAGGGCCTGCGCAAGGACCTGGTCGACTGGGTCCGCCGCGAGATCGGCCCGATCGCCACCCCTGACGTCATCCAGTGGGCCCCCGGCCTGCCCAAGACCCGCTCGGGCAAGATCATGCGCCG
Organism: uncultured Caulobacter sp.; assembly: GCA_964601775.1. Lineage (GTDB taxonomy): Bacteria > Pseudomonadota > Alphaproteobacteria > Caulobacterales > Caulobacteraceae > Caulobacter. The sequence goes on from CAZRPD010000164.1 coordinate 2,004, forward strand.
CATCCTGCGCAAGATCGCCGAGAACGAGCTGGAAAGCCTGGGCGACACCTCGACCCTGGCCGATCCGGCCGTGGTCGACGACCTGGTTAAGAACCGGGGCAAGTGACCCAGGGACCTGTTGCGACGCCGATCGACGGCCTCTGGCTGTTCGACGGCGTCTGCAACCTCTGCACCGGCTCGGTGCAGGCCGTGCTGGCCCTCGATCGCGACGGCGTGATCCGCTTCACGCCTATTCAGTCTGCCTATGGGCGGGCGCTTGCCCGCGATCACGGCCTGGATCCCGACACGCCGGAGAGCTTCCTGTTCTTCGACCAGGGCCGGCCGCTGACCAAGACCGCCGCCATTGGCGCCCTGCTGCGCCGCATGCGCGCGCCTTGGCGATGGCTGGCGTTCGTGGATCGCCTGCCCCGCCGCGCCACCGACGCGGCTTATGACTGGATCGCCCGGAACCGCTACCGCCTGATGGGCAAGAAGGGCCGCTGCATGGTTCCGACGCCGGAGCAGCGCGCACGGTTCGTGCTGGACTGACAGCGCGGTTCCCGTCGGAGCCTTTTGCGACTCCGCGAGTTGAGCTTGAGCGCGGCTGAACCTTTCAGGCTCGCCGATGCGCGCCTGTTCACCGCCTCGGAGCGTTTCATGACCGCCCTTCGCCTGATGATCGTCGCGGGGGCGTCCACCCCCACCCTGGCCACCTGCGCCCCCAAGCACGAGGCCGGCGCGGCGACGGCGTCCCCGGATCCGACCGCAGCCGCCACCGCCAACACCCCCGTCACCGCCCAGCCGCGCCAGACGCGCACCGTCCCGGTCGACGTGCAGGGCGTGACCGAGGTCGGCGCGACGGTGCGGGTCAAGTCTGTCGACCTGGCCGAGGACGCCACCGTGCTGGAGGTCAGCATCTCGTTCGCCAGCAAGATGACCAACAACGTCCAGATGGCGACCGACCCGACCTACATCCAACTGCCCGGCGGCGAGAAGCTGATGCTCAAGGCTCCCGAGGGCAATCCGAACATGAACATCGTCAATGGCGAGACCATGAACGGCCGCCTGGTGTTCATGGGCGCCGTCCCGCGCGACGCCCAGAAGATCACGGTGGTGTTCAACGAAGGCTCGACCTCCGACAGCATCATCGGGCCGTTCCTGCGCTTGGATGTTCCGCTCCAGGCCGGGGCCGCCGGATGAGGTTGCTGGTCCTGGGCCTCGCCGCCCTGGCGACGGTCCCCGGTGTCGCTTCCGCCGAGGTTCGGGTACGGGTGATGAAGGGCAGCGCCATCGGCATGGCCTCCACCTTCGAGCGGGCCGCCAACGCCCCGCGCTCGACCTTCGAGAAGGCCGGTCCCGACAGCACGCTTTCCAGCGTCTTCGTGGCGTCGGAAGTCGCGCCTGCCCGCATCGAGACCACCCGCACCCTGCTGACCGAGCTGAACGCCCGCCGCAGCGAAGGGACGATCGTGGTCGACCTGCCGGCCGACGTGCTGTTTGACTTCGACAAGGCGGTGATCCGGCCCGACGCCGAACCGGCGCTCTCCAAGGCCGCCGAGGTGCTGAAGAGCTATCCGACCGCCCAGGTGACCATCGGCGGCCACACCGACGCCAAGGGCGATGACGCCTACAACGACGCTCTGTCGCTGCGCCGGGCCAAGGCCGTCGCCGACCGACTTACCGGCCCCGCCGGCCGGGCGCTGGCGGCCGAGGGCTTCGGCGAAAAGCGTCCCGTGGTTCCCAACGCCCGTCCCGACGGCAGCGACGATCCGGACGGCCGCCAGAAGAACCGCCGCGTCGAGATCCGCATCACCCCGAACGCTGGAGGCTGAGCATGGCCCTGATCCCCTGTCCGGCCTGCGCTCGCCAGGTGTCGGAAGCCGCCCCGACCTGCCCCGGCTGCGGCCATCCGATCGCGGCTCCCCATCAAGATGCTGTCAGGGGCGGCGGCACGTTCAAGGACGCCCTGACCCGGCCCGACGCGGTGAAGTCCGGCTTCACGGTCCTAGGGCTCTTCGTCACCGCGCCCTGGATCGCCCGGGTCCTGGCCCTGGTGCTGTTCGTGGGTCTGGCCGCCTGGGTCGTGGCCCACAAGTAGCTAGAACAGCGCCGCCACGCTCTCGGCGCTGTAGGGCTTCTGCAGCACCGTCACGTCGCGGAAGCGGTCGGGGAAGGCGGCGCTGTCGCCGAAGCCGGTGCCGAAGGCGAACGGCACCCCAGCGTCCTGGAGCGCCTCGGCGACCGGGAAGCTGGTCTCGGCGCCTAGGTTGACGTCGAGGATCGCGAACGGCGGACGCTCTTCGGCCAGCGCTTCCAGGGCCTGGGCGACACTGGAGGCCACGGTGACGTGCTTGACGCCGATCCGGGTCAGCATGTCCTCCAGGTCGAGGGCGATGATCATGTTGTCCTCGAGCACCAGCATGCGCTCGGGCGCGCGCACCGGCGTCTCGGTTCGGCGGGCGTGAGTCTTGGACACCGCGACGCCCTCGGTCGTGACATAGCGCCCCGGGATGCGGATACGGGCCTGGAAGCCTTCGGGGCGGTAGTCGAGATCGACCTCGCCGTTCAGGTCGTGCGGGATCGAGTGCTCGATGATGGTCGAGCCGAAGCCGCGCCGCGTGGGCGGTTTGACCAGCGGACCATCGCGCTCGCGCCAGTCGATGATCAGGTCGCCGCGCGCGTCGCGGGCCCAGTCGATCGTCACCTTGCCGCGCGCGTCGCACAGGGCGCCGTACTTGGCCGAGTTGGTCATCAGCTCGTGGATGACCAGCGACAGGATCGAGAAGGCGTCCGGGGCCAGGGCCGTCGGCGCGCCGTTCAGCCTGACGCGGTCCGCCTTGCCCGACAGATAGGCCTCGGCTTCGGCGATGATCAGATCGCTGAGCGCGCCGGGTCCCCACTGGTGACGGGTGATCTGGTCGTGAGCGCGGGCCAGGGCCTGGACGCGGCCGCCCACCACCTCGGCGAAGTCCTCGACGCTGCCGACGCCAGCCTTGCTCTGGCTGATCAGGCCGCGGATCAGACCCAGGATGTTGCGCACCCGGTGGTTCAGCTCGGCGATCAGCAGTTCCTGACGCTGGTTGGCGCGCTGGCGCTCCTCGTCGGCCAGGTCGGTCAGGCGGAAGACGATCTCCAGCAGGCTGGCGCGCAGGCTCTCGGCGAGCGACTTCTCGACCGGCGTCCACGGACGGGCCTGGCCGCGCACCGTCTCTTCCCAGGCCTCGAAACTCTTGCGGGGGGTCAGGCGGTCGCCCAGCGGCCCGACCTGGACCAGCTTGGCCGGCTTGCCGGCCCAGACGACGGTCTTGGCCTCCTCCTTGCGGAAGAAGATCAGGTAGTCGCGCGGGGTCCGCGACAGCGGCACGGCCATCATGCCCGAGGCCTTCGCCGACCAGGTCGCGGCCGAGGGCAGCATGGCGCTGATCTCGTGGGTGGCGAAGACCGAGTGGGTGTCCTTGTCGCGCAGCAGGCGGATCAGTTGGTGAACGTCGCTGGCGTCGGGCGTGGAATCCCGAAGGGTCAGGCGCCCCTCCAGCCACAGGGCCAGGCCATCGCAGCCCACCAGCCGGCACAGGTCGTCCAGGAACGGCGTCAGGCTGTCGGCGCCCTGGGGCGCAGCGACCACCGCGCCCATCATCCGGTCGTGCAGCGCCCGGGCCTCGGTCATCCGCCGGGCCTCGTGCTCGCGCTCGCGGCTTTCCAGGGTCAGGGAGAACAGCTGGCCGAACAGCTCGGCGGCCGTCCGGCGCTCGTAGCTGATGTGGCGCGGGGCGTAGTGGTGGCAGGCGAACAGGCCCCACAGCTTGCCGTCGCGCAGGATCGAGATCGACAGCGACGCGGCCACGCCCATATTGCGCAGATATTCCAGATGGATCGGCGAGACGGCCCGCAGCATGCTCATCGACAGGTCGACGGGCTCGCCCGTGACGCTGATCGGCGGGATGATCTGCGAGACCTCGGCGTCGACGTCGGCGATGATCCGCAGCCAGCTGCGCTCGTAAAGCGCACGCGCCTGCACGGGGATGTCCGAGGCCGGATAGCGCTGGCCCAGGAACGAGCCGATGCCGGGCCGCACCGACTCGGCGATCACCTCGCCAGCCCCGTCGTGGCCGAAGCGGTAGACCATAACCCGGTCGAACTCGGTCAGGGCGCGGACCTGGCGGGCGGCCTCGTGGCAGAACTCGTCGAAATTGGGCCGCGCGGCGATCCGCGTGGTCATCGAGCGCACGGCCGAGGCCGCCTCGATCAGGGCGTCGGCCTGGCTGGGCTCGGCCTCAATCACCAGCAGGCGGCCGGAATAGTGCAGGGCGAGATCGAAGTCCTCGCCGCCGTCGGTCAGGGCGACACCGAACATCCGCTCGACGGCGTCGGCGCCGCGCATGATCTGCAGGCGGCCGCGGATGTTGTGCAGCGCGTGGCCGTTCAGCAGCTGGGCCAACGGCTTGCCCAGCAGGTCGTCCACGGTCACGCCCAGATAGCGCAGGGCCGAGGTCGAGGCGTGGACAACGATCCAGTCGGAATTGACGGCCAGCAGGAAGCCGAACGGCTGGACCGCGCCGAGCACGTGGATCGGCTCGCGGTCGCAGTTGGTCAGGTCGACTTCAAACCCGGACATGGCTTCCGGCTTGGTCATTGGCTACTCCAGACGCGACACCGGACTTGGCGCTCTCGAAGGCTTCCGAGAAACGCTCGAATGCATATCGCGCGCCCGCCTCGGCCTCGTCTGTCCGGAAGCCGACTTTGGGAATGGCCTCCATCCAGGCCACGAAGCTGCGCCACAGGTCGTCGTTCTCGCCGTGGGTCAGATAGGCCAGCGGCAGTTCAGGGTCAGCCGCGCGCACCTGGCGCGACAGGAACCGCGCGCCCAGGCGCGAGCCCTCCAGCACGTAGAGCATGCCCGTGGCGAAGGCGAAGGACGGCGTCGGCGCGTCCGGGGGCGATGGCATGTCCAGATCCAGGGCGGTCAGATCCTGCGCCAGGGCCTCGCGGCGCGCCCGGCGCGACCAGTCCGGCAACCACTCGACCACCCCGCCGCGCTCCAGAGCCGCCTCCAGCGGCGCCAACCCCGCGGCCGAAGCCGACAGAAAAGCGCCGTAGCCATCGCGGGTCTTCAGGGCCAACGCGCCGGCGGTAGCATCCAGGGCCGCATGGGCCTCAGACGTGACGGCGCGCAGATGCTCGCGAAGTGACGTGTCCGACAAGAACTCCCCCGTATGATCGGCCCTGCACGCAGGTGGGGGCGAAACGACCCGATATAACATATGACGCGCGCCTTGGTTCCCGAGGCGCGGTCAGTTTGGGTACCGAAGGCTCGGCGATACATGACAGCTCGGTAAGCTTTACCCGCGGAGCGCTGGTGCTAGGGTCCCTCACGACTTTCAGGAGACCTTCGCGCATGTTTCGCACCGCCAAGCTGGCCCTCGTGGCCGCGGCCCTGTCCACCTCGGCGCTGTCGCCCCTGGCGATGGCCCAGACGAAAGCGCCAGTGGCCTCGGCCATCGCCGTGCCGCCGATCGTCTACAAGGAACGCGTGCTGCCCAATGGCCTGAAGGTCTTCACGTCGCGCGATACGACCACGCCGAACGTGACGGTGCAGGTCTGGTACGGCGTCGGCTCCAAGGACGATCCCCAGGGCCGTTCGGGCTTCGCGCACCTGTTCGAGCACCTGATGTTCAAGGCCACGCGCAACATGCCCAGCGAGACGCTGGACCGCCTGACCGAGGACGTCGGCGGCTTCAACAACGCCTCCACCTGGGACGACTTCACCAACTACTACGAGGTCGCGCCGGCCAACCACTTGGAGCGCCTGGTCTGGGCCGAGGCGGATCGCCTCAAATCGCTGGTCATCGACGAGGCCGTGTTCGCCTCCGAACGCGACGTCGTGAAGGAGGAGCTGCGCCAGCGGGTCCTGGCCGACCCCTACGGCCGGTTCTTCGCCCTGTCGATCCCGCAGCAGTCGTTCACGACCCACCCCTATCAGCGCCCGGGCATCGGCTCGATCGAGGAGCTGGATGCGGCGACGGTCGATGACGTGAGGGCCTTCCACCGCACCTATTATCGCCCGGACAACGCGGCCCTGATCATCGTCGGCAATTTCGACCAGGCCCAGCTGGACGCGATGATCGACAAGTACTTCGCGCCCATCGCCAAGCCGGCGACCGCCCTGCCCAAGGTCACTGCCGTCGAGCCGGCCCGCACCGGTCCCAAGAGCGTCAACACCTACGGCCCCAACGTGCCGCTGCCGGCCCTGGCCATCACCTGGCTGGCGCCCGCCGCCGCCGACAAGGACGTGCCGGCCCTGGCCGTGCTGGACGCGGTGCTGTCGGCCGGCAAGTCCTCGCGCCTCTATGACAGCCTGGTCTACGACCAGCAGATCGCCCAGTCGGTGTTCTCCAGCGCCCCGACCAACGCCCAGCCGGGCCTGTTCTACGTCGGCGCGGTGATGGCCGGCGGCAAGACGGCGGCGCAAGGCGAGGCCGCCCTGCGCGCCCAGGTCGCTCGCTTCCGCGACGCCCCCGTCACCCCCGCCCCACTGGCCGAGGGCAAGACCGGCCTGCTGGCCGACGCCGTGCGCCGCCGCGAGGAGATCGACGGTCGCTGCTTCGCCATCGGCTACGCCCTGCTGACCGAAGGCGACGCCGCCGTCGCCAACACCAGCCTGGCCGCGCTTCAGGCCGTCACCGCCGCCGACATCCAGCGCGTGGCCAAGAAGTACCTGGCCGACGACGCCAGCACCGTGATCCGCTACCTGCCGGAAAAGGACCGCCCGGCCGGTGAGAAGGACCCGACCCCGCCGATCCCCAAGGTCGCCTCGGTGAAGTACGACGGCCCGGTCACCACCCTCGCCCCCGAAGGCCAGCGCGAGGCCATGCCGGCCGTCGCCGCCCCGGTTCCAGCCGTCCTGCCGACCCCGGCCGAGAAAACGCTCGCCAACGGCCTGCGGGTCATCGTCGCCAAGTCCAGCGACCTGCCGCTGGTCACCGCCGACCTGACCGTCAAGGGCGGGGCCAGCGCCGATCCCAAGGGTCTGGCCGGAACCTCCAGCCTGACCTCCGAACTGCTGACCGAGGGCACGACCACCCGCTCGGCCACCCAGATCGCCCGCGAGACCGAGGCCCTGGGCGCCAATCTGGAAGCCGGCTCGGGCTGGGAATCCGCCTCCCTGACCCTGAGCGTCACCGCCAACAACGCCGCCCCGGCCATGGCGATCATGGCCGACGTCGCCCAGCATCCCGCCTTCAAGGCCGACGAGCTGGACCGCGTCCGCACCGAAACCCTGGACGGCCTGTCGGTGTCGTTCCAACGCCCGGGGACCCTGGCCAGCTTCGCCACCGCGCCGCTACTTTATGCGGGCTCGGCCTATGGTCACGTCGCCGGCGGCACACCCGGTTCGCTGCCCAAGATCAAGACCACGGATCTCTCCAAGGCCCACGCCGCCACCTGGCGTCCGGACAATGCCGTGCTGGTGCTGACCGGCGACCTGACGCCCGAGGCCGGCTTCGCCTTGGCCGAGAAGGCCTTCGGCGGCTGGAAGAAGCCCGCCACCCCGCCGCCGGCCCCGCCAGCCGCCCCGACCGGCTATGCGCCGCGCAACCTGGTCATCGACCTGCCGGGCACGGGCCAGGCGGCCGTGGTGCTGGCCAAGCCGGCGATCACCCGCGCCGACCCGAACTACTACCAGGGCATCGTGGCCAACACCGTGCTGGGCGTGGGCTTCTCCTCGCGTCTGAACCAGGAAATCCGCATCAAGCGCGGCCTGTCCTACGGCGCTGGCTCCAGCCTGACACCGCAGGGCCGCTTCGGCGGCTTCTCGGCCCGGGTGCAGACCAAGAACGAGTCGGCCGGCGAGGTCATCACCCTGACCCGCGCCGAGCTCTCGCGCCTGGCCGCCGAACCGGCTTCGGCCGCCGAGCTGACCGCCCGCAAGTCGGTGCTGGTCGGCGGCTTTGGCCGTGACCTCGGCACCTCGGAGGGGCTGGCCAACATCCTGGGCAATCTGGCCGTCTACGGCGTGCCGCTGACCGAGATCCAGACCTACGCCGCCAAGGTCGAGGCCGTGACGCCGGCGCAGGTCCAGGCCTTCGCCAAGGACAAGCTGGATCCGGCCCAGATGAGCGTCATCGTCGCCGGCGACGCCAAGGCCATGGGCGACAGCATCGCCAAGGCCGCGCCGAACGCGACGGTGATCTCGGCCGACAAGCTGGATCTCGATTCAGCCACTTTGACGAAGTAGCCGGAACGCCAGCCCCACGATCGAGATTGAGGTCTCCATGCACGAGGTCGACATCGCGATCGTGGGCGCCGGCGCCGCCGGCCTGGCCGCCGCCGGAGAAGTGGCCGCCAGCGGCCTCTCGGGTGTGCTGCTGGAGGCCCGCGACCGCTTGGGCGGCCGCGGCCATACCGTCGACACCCCCGTCGGCCCGATCGACCTGGGTTGCGAATGGCTGCACTCGGCCGACCAGAACCCGCTGGTCGCGCGCTTCCAGGCCCAGGGCCTCTCCATCGACAAGACCCCGCCGCCCTGGGCCAACATCGCCGACAGCCCGGTGTTCACCCGCGCCGAGCAAGCCGAGTTTGGCCGCGCCTTCACGGCGCTGGAGGCCCGCCTAGAGGAAGCCGCTGGCGGTCCTGATCGTCCAGCCTCCGATCTGCTGGAGCCCGGCTGTCGCTGGAACCCGCTGCTGAACGCCTTCAGCGCCTTCTACAACGGCGCGGAATTCAGCGAGGTCTCGCTGCACGACTACGCGGCCTATGACGACACCGAGGTGAATTGGCGCGTCGCCGAGGGCTACGGGACCGGCCTGACGCGGCTCGCGCCGTCCCTGCCCATTCGGCTGAGCTGCCCGGTCTCCGTGATCCGCCATGACGGTCCGCGCCTGATGCTGGAAACCGCGCTGGGGACGCTCTCGGCAAGGGCGGTGATTATCTGCGTGCCGACCGCGATCCTGGCCTCGGGCGCCCTGCGCTTCGTCCCTGAGCTGCCCGACAAGCTGGAGGCCGCCTCAGGTCTGCCGCTGGGCCTGGCCGACAAGGTGTTCCTGCGGCTCGACAAGCCGGACGCCTTCCCGGCCGAGACCCAGCTCTATGGCGATCCCACGCGCACCGCGACCGGCGCCCATCACCTGCGGCCGCTGGGCCGTCCGATCATCGAGGTGTTTCTGGGCGGCGCCCATGCTCGGGCGCTGGAGGGCCAGGGTCCCAGCGCGGCCACGGCCTTCGCGATCGACGAGCTGGCGGCGATCTATGGCGAGGCCATCCGGCGCGAGGTCCATGCCCTGGCCGAGACCGCCTGGGCCGCCGATCCGTTCGCCGGCGGCTCCTATTCCCACGCCTTGCCGGGGCGGGCCGGTGAGCGCGCCCGGCTGGCGGCGCCTGTGGACCAGCGCCTGTTCTTCGCCGGCGAGGCCTGCAGCCCCACCGCCTTCTCCACCGCCCACGGCGCCTGGCAGACGGGCCAGGCGGCGGGGCGGGCGGCGATCGAAGCGCTGGGGCCCCTCTAATCCGATCTTCCCGGCGAAAGCCGGGACCCAGATCTCAAGGCGCTGGGGGTGGTTGGGAATGCGCTGCGGCCATAGAGCCCGGCCCCCCCCCCTTCCATCTGGGCCCCGGCTTTCGCCGGGGAGACGGAAAAGGGATGAGCCTTAAGCCTTAGGCTTGGCCAGCAGGTCGCGGATCTCGGTCAGCAGCTTTTCTTCCGGGGTCGGGGCCGGCGGGGCCGGGGGCGCGGGTTCGGCGGCGTCCTGGTGGCGGATGGTGGTGACGCCCTTGGCCAGCAGGAAGGCCACCGCCGCGGC
>CAZRPD010000165.1:0-11770 GCA_964601775.1 uncultured Caulobacter sp.
CAGGCCGCTGAAGTGCAGCACGCAGGCGGCGACCATGACCCCGAGGCCGGGCAGGGCCTGCAGCCCCCAGCGCGCCTGGTCGACGTCAAGCGTCTTCAGGTGGTTCAGCGACAGCCAGCCGACCTTGGCCTCGACCATCTTCAGGGCGGTGGTCAGGTGGCGGGCCTTGTCGCCGGGGAAGGTGACGTCCTGGATGATCCGCGCCACCGCCGCGACCGGGGCGCGGGCCAGGTCTTCCCAGCACTTGAACTCGGACCGCAGGCGCAGGAAGGCGTCCCACGAGACGGCGTCCTGAGTGCGGCCGCTGATCGACGACTTCACCAGTTGCGAGATCGGGTCCATCCGCGCCTGCGGCCGCTGCGGGCCGAACTCGCAGAGCAGGGCGTCGCGCACGCTTTCCAGCGGCGACCGGGCCAGGCCTAGGGACAGCTGCATGGGTACTCGCTGCACAAGAACATAATGAGAACATTATGCGCGAGCGGACGGCTTTGTCCACAGGCCTTGTGAAGGGATCAGTGTGCGGACGCCTTCGAGAACACGTTCATCACCACGACGCCCGCGATGATCAGGCCCATGCCGATCATGGCGGGCAGGTCCAGCTTCTGGCCCTGAAAGATCCAGGCGATGGCGGCGATCGCCACGATGCCCACCCCCGACCAGATGGCGTAGGCGATGCCGGTCGGGATCTCGCGCAGGGTCAGCGACAGGAAATAGAAGGCGATCGCATAGCCGGCCAGGGTGATCGCCGAGGGGACCAGCTTGGTGAAGCCTTCCGACGACTTCATGAACGAGGTGGCGATCACCTCGGAGAAGATGGCGATGCCGAGGAAGAGATATTTCAAGACGCGCTCCGGTCTTAGGGGAACGCCGCGGCAGGGAAGAACCTGGAGGACCAGGCGCAGGAACCACCACCCTGCTGCTCTATTCTCGGCAGGCCGGATATAGGGATGTTTTCGGCCGCTCGCTAGCGCTGGTAGCGGCCCCACAGCGCCGTCACCCGGCGACGCAGGCGCTGTAGGGCGACGCGAACCGGCGTGGGCGCGGGGGCGGTGTCTGGCCGCTCTTCCTCGGGTAGGGTCACGTCGGCGAAGCGGGCGATCAGGTCGCGCAGCTGCGGCTCCTGAACGGCGAGGGCCGCCTCGACCGGGGTCATCCACTGCAGGGTGCGCTGGCCCTTCTCCGGCCAGGTCGCGTGCTCGCCGGTGACCTTCATCGGGAAAACGTCGACCGTGACCTGCCGCGCCGCGCCGCTCTTCAGGCGCTTGAGATAGTCGTAGTCGCCGATCGCGGTTTGCTCGATCACGCCGTCCAGCCCGGCTTCCTCGTAGGCTTCCTGGGCGGCGGCGGCGAAGTCGGTCTTGTTCTTCATCGGCCAGCCCTTGGGGATCACCCAGCGGCGGGTCTCGCGCGAGGACACCAGCAGGATACGCAAGGCTTCGCCCTCGCCCCGCCAGGGCAGGGCGGCGACCTGACGGCGCATGCCGCCGCCGCCGTTTCCGGACTTGCGGCCCGCCTGCTGTTTGCCCCGCGGCGTCGTCACGACATCCAGAACCCGAGGTAGTAGAACAAGGCCGCCGTCAGGGCCGCCGCCGGCAGGGTGACGATCCAGGCGATGACGATGTCCTTGGCCACGCCCCAGCGCACGGCCGAGACTCGACGCGAGGCGCCGACGCCGACAATAGCGCCCGTGATCGTGTGCGTTGTCGAGACCGGAACACCAACATGGGTTGCAAGGAACAGGGTGATCGCGCCGCCCGTTTCCGCGCAGAAGCCCTGCATGGGCGTCAGGCGAGTGATCTTGCTACCCATGGTGTGGACGATGCGCCAGCCGCCAAACAGGGTGCCCAGGCCCATCGCCGCCTGGCACGAGATCACCACCCAGAACGGGATGTGCCCTGGCGCGTCGGTGGCGCCGTGGGCGAACAGCAGGGCGGCGATGATGCCCATGGTCTTTTGGGCATCGTTGCCGCCGTGGCCCAGGCTGTAGAGGGCGGCTGAGACGAACTGCAGCTTGCGGAACACCCGGTCGGCGAAGAACGGCGAGCTCTTCACGAAGGTCCAGGAGACGATCAGCACCAGCAGCATCGCCAAGGCAAAGCCGAAGGTCGGCGACACGACGATCCCGGCCGCGGTTTTGCCCAGGCCGGCCCACTGGATCGCCGACAGGCCGCCGACCTTGGCGATGGCCGCGCCGACCAGCCCGCCGATCAGGGCATGCGAGCTGGACGAGGGGATGCCGGCCCACCAGGTCAGCAGGTTCCAGCTGATCGCCCCCATCAGGGCGGCGAAGATCAGGCGGTCGCTGATGATATGCGGGTCGATGATGCCCGAGCCGACCATCTTGGCCACGTGCAGGCCGAAGAACAGGAAGGCGATGAAGTTGAAGAACGCGGCCCAAAGCACGGCCCACTTGGCCGACAGCACGCGAGTGGACACGATGGTCGCAATCGAGTTGGCGGCGTCGTGCAGGCCGTTGAGGAAGTCGAACGCCAGGGCGACGACCACCAGGAAGACCAGGATCAGGAACGTGGGGTCCACTAGACCTGCTCGACCACGATGCCGCTGATGCGGTTGGCCACGTCCTCGAAGCGGTCCATGACCTTTTCCAGGTGGCTGTAGATGTCGACGCCGACGATGAAGGCCATCGGGTCGCCACCCGCCTGGCTGGCCTGGAACAGATCCCTGCGGCCCTGGTCGTACATCTGGTCGGACTGGTCTTCGATCTGGGTGATCTTCACCGCGATGTCCGACAGCTTCTGCGCGTTCAGGCGCATCTTAGGCAGCAGATCGACGGCTTCCAGCGTCAGCTCGGCGGCCTCGACGATGATGCGGGTCATCTCGCGCATCTGCGGCTCGAAGGTCTTGACCTCGAACAGGCTGACGACCTTGGCGGTCTTGCGCATCTGGTCGATGGCGTCGTCCAGCGAAGTGGTCAGGTCCTGGATGTCGCTGCGGTCGAAGGGTGTGATGAAGCTGCGGCGCACGGCGATCATCACCTGGCGGGTGACCTCGTCGGCCTCGTCCTCGTGCAGGTCGACGCGGGCGCTGGCCGGGCCGACGGCGTCGCCGCCGGCGGTCATGTCGTGCAGGGCCTGGGCGCCGGCGACCAGCGTGCGGGCATGGGCCGAGAAGAGGTCGAAGAACTTGTCTTCCTTGGGCATGACGGCCTTGAACAAGCCCAGCATCGCGGTTCTTTCCTGAAATGGTATCGCAATCATCCGTAAACGGATGACGCGCGGGCGCACCGGAACCACGGAAGAGGCCGGGGCGTCAAATCCTATTGTTTCAAAGTCGTTCTCGGGCTCGCGCGATCGGCGGGGTTGAGGCAGGATCGCGTCGAGATCGAAGTTGGGAGCTGCGTCATGGCCTTCACGCTGACCATCAACGGAGAGGCCCGCACGGCGGATGTCGACGGCGATACGCCCCTGCTGTGGGTGCTGCGCGACACCCTGGGCCTGGTGGGGGCCAAGTTTGGCTGTGGGGCGGCGCTGTGCGGGGCCTGCACGGTGCATATCGACGGCTTTCCGGTCCGCTCGTGCGTAACGCCAGTGCGCCGGGTCGGGACGAAGGCGGTGACCACCATCGAGGGCGTTGGCGCGACGGCGGTCGGAGCCAAGGTCCAGGAGGCCTGGAAGACCATCGACGTGCCGCAGTGCGGCTACTGTCAGGCGGGCCAGATCATGTCGGCCACCGCGCTGCTCAACGCCAAGCCGGCGCCGACCGACGACGACATCGACGCGGCCATGGACGGCAATCTGTGCCGCTGCACGACCTACCTGCGCATCCGCGAGGCCATCAAGGCCGCCGCCGGCCAGACGGGGGCTTAGAGCATGGACGGCGAGATCCTGCGCGACCCGACCCGTCGCTTCGTCCTGCAAAGCGGCGCGGCCGTCGGCGGCGGCCTGCTGTTCAGCTTCACCATGGCGTCCGGAAGCGAGGCGGCTGCCGCCACGATGTTCAACGCCTATGTCCGCATCGCGCCGGACGGCGGCGTGACCATCGCCTCGAAGATCCCGGAGGTGGGGCAAGGCATCAAGACCGCCATGCCGATGCTAATCGCCGAGGAGCTGGACGTCGAATGGTCGGCGGTCACGGTCGAGCAGGCCATCGCCGACTTCAAGACCTATGGCCGCCAGGTCGCCGGCGGCAGCATGGCCACGACCCTGGAGTATGACGGTTTCCGCCGCGTCGGCGCCACGGTCCGCGCCCTGCTGATCGCGGCGGCCGCGCAAAGCTGGAAGGTCGCGCCCGAGAGCCTGACGACCGAGCCGGGCTTCGTGGTCCACGCAGCCTCCAAGCGCCGCATCGGCTATGGCGAGCTGGCGGGCGAGGCGGCCAAGCTGACCCCGCCTGATCCCAAGACGCTGACGCTGAAGGATCCGAAGGCCTTCCGGATCATCGGCCAGAGCCACAAGAGCCAGAACCTCGACGCCATCACCACCGGCCAGCCGCTGTACGGCATCGACGTGCGCGTGCCGGGCATGCTGTTCGCCACCTTTGCCAAGGCACCGGTCTACGCCGCCAAGGTCGCCGCGGTGGACCTGGCGACGGCCAAGGCGGTGAAGGGCGTCAAGGACGCCTTCGTCATCGAGGGCGGGACCAATCTGCAGGGCCTGATGCCGGGCGTGGCGGTGGTCGCCGACACCTGGTGGGCGGCGCGCAAGGGCCGCAACGCGCTGGAGATCCAGTGGGCCGAGCACCCGACCGGCGCCCAGAGCACCGCCGCCTTCGCCGCCAAGGCCGCCGAGCTGGCCAAGGGACCCGCGCAACGGGTCGACCATGCCGACGGTGACGTCGACGCGGCCCTGAAGGGCGCGGCCAAGGTCGTCTCGGCCGCCTACAGCTATCCGTTCATCGCCCACGCCAATCTCGAGCCGCAGAACTGCACGGCCCACGTCAAGGACGGGAAGGTCGAGATCTGGGCGCCGACCCAGAACCCCGAGCCCGGTCGCAAGCTGGTCGCCGCCGCGTTGAACGTGCCGGAAGAGGCCATCACCATCCATCTGATCCGGGGCGGCGGCGGGTTCGGCCGGCGGCTGAACAACGACTACATGGTCGAGGCCGCCGCCATCGCGGCCAAGGCCGGCGTCCCGGTCCAGCTGATCTGGACGCGCGAGGACGACATCCAGCACGACTTCTATCGCCCCGGCGCCTGGCACAACTTCACCGCTGGCCTGGACGCCTCGGGCAAGGTGATCGCCTGGAACGACCACTTCGTCAGCTTCGGCGAGGGGACGAGCTTCGCCCCCAGCGCCGGCTTCAACGCCAGCCAGTTCCCGGGCCGGGCCATCGACAACTACCGGCTCGAGGTCTCGGTGATGTCGCTGGGTTTCCCGACCGGGCCGCTGCGGGCGCCGGGCAACAACGCCTTCGGCTTCGTGCTGCAGAGCTTCACCGACGAGCTGGCCCTGGCGGCCGGCAAGGACCCCGTCGCGTTCCGCCGTGAGCTGCTGGGCGAGCCGCGCCTCCTGGGCAAGCCGGGCGAGCGCGACAGCTTCCACACCGGCCGCATGCGCGGGGTGGTGGACAAGGTGGCCGAGATGTCGGGCTGGGGCCGCAAGCTGCCCAAGGGCACGGGCCTGGGCGTCTCGCACCACTACAGTCACCTGGGCTATGTGGCGGTGGTCATGCAGGTCACCGTCAAGGACGGTAGCCTGAAGATCGACAAGGTCTGGACCGCCGCCGACGTCGGCCGCCAGATCATCAACCCCAGGGGCGCCGACCAGCAGATGCAGGGCTCGATCCTGGACGCCATCAGCTCGACCCTGCGCCAGGAGATCACCTTCGAGGGCGGGGCGGCGGTACAGAGCAACTTCGGCGACTTCCAGCTGCTGCGGATGTCCGAGGCCCCGCCGATCGAGGTCGCCTATGTGCTGTCGGACAACAATCCGACCGGGCTGGGCGAGCCGGCCTATCCGCCGGCCCCGGCGGCGCTGTGCAACGCCATCTTCGCCGCCACCGGCAAGCGCATCCGGTCCTTGCCGATCGGCGACCAACTGGCCTAGGACCGGGGGCTGTCTCTCTCAAGCAAGGCTCGTCCATGACCCAGGTCACCGTCGTCAATCACCCCCTCGTCCAGCACAAGCTGACCCGGATGCGCGACAAGACGACCTCGACCAAGACCTTCCGCGCCCTGATGCGGGAGGTGGCGACCCTGATCTGCTACGAGGTCACCCGCGACCTGCCGATGGACACGGTTGAGATCGAAACCCCGGTCGCCCCGACCACGGCCCACGAGATCGCCGGCAAGAAGCTGGTCTTCGCCCCGATCCTGCGCGCTGGCCTGGGCATGTGCGAGGGGATGTTGGATCTGGTCCCGTCGGCCCGCGTGGCCCACATCGGTCTCTATCGCGACCATGATACGCTGGAGGCGGTCGAGTACTACTTCAAGGCCCCCGAGGACATCGCCGGCCGCCTGGTCATCGTCGTCGACCCGATGCTGGCCACCGGCCACTCGGCCATCGCCGCCATCGCCCGTCTCAAGCAGTCCGGCGTCACCAACCTGCGCTTCGTCTGCCTGCTGGCCGCCCAACCCGGCGTCGACGCCCTGCGCGCGGCCCACCCCGACGTGCCGATCTGGACGGCGGCGATCGACGCGCAGCTGAACGCGCACGGCTACATCGTGCCAGGCCTGGGCGATGCGGGCGACCGGACGTTCGGGACGCGGTAGGCGGTCTTGATTGCCACTCGGAATGACGCCATATTTGTCATTCCGAGTGGCAGTGAAAGGTCATCGCCATGGGTTTGGCTCAATATGCGGACGACGGGTACTTCGCGCCGCGCAAGATCGCCGACGCCTTCCGTACGACCAGCGAAGAGGTCGCGCGCACGGCGGGCCTGGGCCGTGACGCCGTCCAACGCCGCGAACGCTTCCGCTCCCCCAAGACCCAGCGCCGCCTGCGCGAGATGGTCGAGGTGATCAACAAGGTCGAGCCGCGTTTCGGCTCCAGCCTGATCGCCTATGCCTGGTACCGGTCCGAGCCGTTGCCGGGCTTCTCGGGGCAGACGGCGATGCAGATCGTCCGCGAGGGGCGGGTCGACGAGGTGCTCGACTATATCGACGCCGTGGACGCTGGCGTTCACGCCTGATCCGGGGATGTACCGGGGACTGCTCTACCGCGCCTTGAACCCGATCTACGCCCGTGAGCCGTTGTCGGGCCGAGGCGCGGAACTCTATGGCGGCCGGTTCAACGCCAAGGGGACGCCAGCGCTCTATGCGTCGCTGAGCGTGGTGACGGCGCTGCGCGAAGCCAACCAGGTCGGCGCGCTGCAGCCCACGACGTTGGTCTGTTATGACGCCGAGATCGACCGGGTCTTCGACACGCGTGACGCCGCGGCGTTGGCCGCGGAGGGCCTGCATGGAGAAGCGCTCGCCGACCCCAGCTGGCGCGACCAGATGCGGACGCAAGAGGAGGCCGGGACCCAGGCCTTCGCCCGCCGCTTGGTCGATGCCGGCTATCAGGCGCTGCTGGTCAGGAGCTTCGCGCGGGGCGCCGGAGCCGACGACCTGAACCTGGTGCTGTTCTCGTGGGGCTCGGGACCGCCCTCGCGCCTGACCTTGATCGACGACGAGCGCCGACTGACCTAGTCCTTGGTCGCGTCCTTGACCGCGTCGCCCAGGTCGCCCTGCTTCACGTTGCCGGCGACCTTGTCCTTCTGGCCTTCCTTCTTCAGGTCCTCGTCGCCGATGACCTTGCCGACCCCGGACTCGACCTTGCCCACGGTCTCCTGCTTGCGGCCGGCGTCCTTGTCGCAGGCCGCGAGGCCCAGCGTGACCAGGGCGGCGAGGGTGAGGACGAGGGGACGTTGCAGCATGGGTGAAGCTCCGAGTTGTCAGCTCGGAACGCAAACGGAGCCGTTTTAGTTCGGGAGCGCCTTCACGAACGCCTTCACCACGGTGGCGGAGTTGTCCGAGGCCAGCGCCATGAACGTGTGCATCTCGTTGGCGCCCGCGCCGCCGCCGGCCAGGTCCGAGAGGCTGCGGAAGGCGACGAAGGGGGTCTTGTTGACCAGGGCGACATGGGCGACGGCGGCGGTTTCCATGTCCACGACCCGGGCCTTGAACGTGGCGCGCAGATATTTGCGGTAGTCGGCGTTGTCGAGGAACACCGGGGCCGAGACGCCAGCGCCGCCGACGACGACCTTGGGCGGATGGGCCAGGCACTTGTCGGCTGCGCAGCGCTGCAGGGCGACCTGTGAGGCGACCTTGCGGGCGGTGTCCAGCAGGGCCGGATCGGACGGGAACCAGACGCGAGCCGGGGCGCCCAAGGCGTCGCCGGGCATGTGGACGCCGCGCGGATAGATCATGCCGTAGTTGGGCAGGTCGGTGGTGCGGATCTCGGGCGAGATTTCGTAGTTCCCCTGACCGGTGTCGCGGGCGAAGGCGCTTTCCAGGTTCTGGGCCCACTGATCGGCGACCACGACATCGCCGATGTCCAGGCTTTCGTCGACGCCGCCGGCGATGCCTGAGAAGACGATGCGGGTGATGTTGAAGCGATCCAGCGCCATCTGGGTGGTCATGGCCGCGTTGACCATCGACACGCCGCTGAGGAACACCACGACCGGCTTGCCCTCCATCCGGCCCGTCGTGAACGACACGCCGTTGACGTCATAGGTCTTCTGCTCGTCCGTCGCGGCGTTCAGGGCGCCGATCTCGGGCGGGAAGGCCGAGATCACTGCGACGCGCGGGGTCTCGTCCAGGCGCTGGGCGACAGCCGGTGACGCGATCAGGGTAAGGCAGGCCAGGATCAGGGCGGGCAGGCGCATGACGACTCCTTGGAGGGCTTCGCCTGCTTAGCGAGCCGCGCGTCGGGTCCCAAGCGTAACTTTCACGGTCTTAAACCGCCGGATGCGTTTGACGCCTTAACCATCTTCAGGTTTGTACCGCAATCGATGGCACAGCGGATTCCCCTGATCTACGTCGCCGACGACGACGAGGCGACGCTCGAGCTGGTCGAGGCCTTTCTGGCCCGCGACGGCCTGGAGGTCGTGGGGTTCACGGGCGCGGACCTGCTGATGGCGGCGATCCCGTCGCGGCGGCCTGACGCCATCCTGCTGGACGTGCGCATTCCTGGCCAGAGCGGCCTGGACGCCCTGACCGCGCTGAAGCATTCCGACGACGCCGATATCCCGGTGCTGATGCTGACCGGCGACGGGCGCCTGGATCGCATCGTCCAGGCCATGCAGCTGGGGGCGGCCGGCTATGTCATGAAGCCCTTCGACGGCCCCAAGCTGGTCGGCGAGGTCCGGGCCATGCTGACCCGCCGGGTCTAGGCGAAGAGGGCTCGCATCCAGGCGACCAGATTGCTCCACCAGGCCAGGACCTGGTCCCACACAGTGGGCGGCGCGGCGGGCGCCGGCGGCGTCACCTTGACCTCCACCGGCACGAACCAACTGGGCGCGGCCGGCGGGGCGCAGTTCATGCGCATGCCCACGCCCTTGAGATAGCCTCGCCGTACGGCGCCGCTCTCGATCGCCTTGCGGATCGCCTTGTCGTGCTTGGCCGCGCCGGTCAGCTTGCGCACCCAGCTGCGGAACGGCAACACGTCGCGGGTGGTGTCGCGCACGCCCGAGACCCCCAGGCCGTAAGCGGCGTCGGCGACCTTCTTGCCACGCGAGCGATCGTCGGGCGGCGGAGCCTCGTCCAGGTCGGGACCCAGGGCCGCGTCCAGCCGGCCGATCTCGGCGGCGATCGGCTCGCAGCGGTCCAGGTCGGCCACGTCGTAGGGATCTTCGACGGCCCGCTGCAGCACCGGCGGGATCGACTTCTGCTTGAGGTTCAAGTCCTCCAGCGGCGCGGTCGCGGCGTCGCGGAAGGTGTCGTGCTGCTGCATCGTGCCCGGGTCCGTCTGGGCCAGGGCCGGCGTGGCGAACGCGAGCAGGAGGAGGGCCAGGCGCATCATGGCCGCCGCACGACCTGGCCGCTCTTCATGACGAAGACGACGGCCTTCGTCGCCTCGATCGCCTGGGTCGGGTCGCCGGTCACCGCCACGATGTCGGCCAGGTAGCCGGGCTTCAGCTGGCCCAGGTCGTGGGCGCGCCCCAGCACCTTGGCGTCGACGGCAGTGGCGGCCAGCAGGGCCTGGACCGGGGTCATGCCCTCGCGCACCAGCCAGACCAGCTCGCGCGCGTTGTCGCCGTGCTTGAACACGCCGACATCGCTGCC
The DNA here is from genome assembly GCA_964601775.1 of uncultured Caulobacter sp. Lineage (GTDB taxonomy): Bacteria > Pseudomonadota > Alphaproteobacteria > Caulobacterales > Caulobacteraceae > Caulobacter. The sequence goes on from CAZRPD010000165.1 coordinate 10,166, forward strand.
CATGCCGATGGTGACGCCGTTCTTCATCGCCAGCTTGAAGGCGCGCTGGGCGTTCTGCATGGCCGCCGTCGGCGGGGTCTGGCCGGCGACATAGCCGCCGAAATAGGTCGAGGTGCTCTCGACCGCGGTCAGGGTAGGGAAGAAGACCACGCCCCTGTCGGCCATCAACTTGAAGGTGGCGTCGCTGCCGCCATAGCCGTGCTCGAGGGTGTCGACTCCGGCCAGGATTGCCCGGCGCATGCCTTCGTCGCCCGAGGCGTGGGCGGCGACCGGTCGGCCGCTGTAGTGGGCCGCCTCGACCAGGGCCTTCAGCTCCTCGAGACTGAAGGTCGGCTTGGTCGAGCCGTCGGGGCCGAAGCGATAGTCGGCATAGACCTTGATCCAGTCGGCGCCCGCGCCGGCCTGCTGGCGCACGGCCTTGACCACCTCGTCGACGCCGCTGGCCTCCTGCGCGCCCTGGGGCAGCTCGGCTTCGGGATTGTAGTTGCGGCGGGCCGGGCCATACGAGTTGGTGGCCACGATCGCGTTGGTCGCCACGAACAGGCGAGGGCCGGGGATCAGGCCGTCATTGATCGCCTTCTTCAGCGGCGTGTCGGCCGCGCCCACGCCCTCGGTGCCCAGGTCGCGCAGGGTGGTGAAGCCGGCCTCCAGCGTCGCCTTGGCCTGCACCGCCGCGCGCAGGGTGCGGTAGGTGGGGCTCTCCTTCAGCACCTGATCGTCCCACAGGGTCTCGTTGTAGGGGTGCAGGAAAAGGTGGCTGTGCAGGTCCATCAGGCCCGGGATCAGCGTGGTTCCGGGCAGGTCGACGACCTGGGCGCCGGTCGCGTCGATCTGCGACGCCGGACCGACGGCGGCGATCTTGTCGTCCCGCACCAGCACCGCCCAGCCCTCGCGCGGTGGGCTGGCGCTCTCGGCGGTCCAGACACGGGCGGGCTTGAGCAGGATCGGCTGGGCCGCAGCTGCGAGGCCGGGCGTCAGCAGGAGGGCGAGGGCGGTCAGAAGGCGGCGCATGGTCGACTCGAAGGTTGGACGCCCAGCTAAGCCCAAACGCACTCAGCCACCAAAGCGAAGATGGATCAGCGGATAGGGGCGGCCTTGGCCGTCGAGGTCGGAGCGGCCGGTGCGCTCGAAACCCATGTGCTCGTAGAAGCCGACGGCCTGGGCGTTCTGTTCGTTGACGTCGGTGCTCAGGTTGGGATGAACCGCCAGGGCGTAGTCGATCATGATCGCGCCGATCCCGGCTCCGCGGTGCGCGGGATCGATGAACAGCGCCTCCATATGGCCGTCGTCGATCAGCATGAAGCCCAGCGGCCGGTCGCGGTCGTCGACGGCCACGGTCATCGGAGCGGAGGGCAGGAAGCCTTCGACCTCGCGGCCGATGGCAGCCCGGTCCTCAGGGCTGAGGAAGTCATGGGTGGCGTCGACGGCGGCGGCCCAGATCTCCACGACGCGGGCGCCGTCGGCGGGGCGGGAAGGGCGGAGCTTGATCATGCTATGCTTCTAGGCCCGAAAACCTCGCCCTTCGACAAGCTCAGGGTGAGGTTTTCTACTTGATCTTCATTCGTCCTCCCCCTCGGCCTGTCGGAGGGCGGGGGCGGCGGGTCC
>CAZRPD010000166.1:0-11679 GCA_964601775.1 uncultured Caulobacter sp.
GCCATTCCCGAGGGGCTGCCGATTGTCGCCACGGTTGCCCTGGCCAGGGGGATGTGGCGGATGTCTCGCCGCAATGCATTGATAAACCGCCTCTCTGCCGTGGAGACCCTGGGCGCCACAAACATCATATGTACCGACAAGACGGGTACGTTGACGGAAAACCGAATGACCCTTTCTCAGCTCCTCCTGCCGTCAAAACATCGGAATGAAATAGAGGAAATCGAGATCCGGGGGACAGCGGGGGAAGATTTCCGATTTCTGTCAGGCGATCAGGAAGTGGATCCTTCCGATGATACTGTATTACGGGAGGCCCTGCAGGTGGGGGTCCTCTGTAACAATGCGGACCTGGGGCGGCAATCCTCCGGAGAAAACGGGGACGGCGTGGGGCATCCGATGGAGATTGCGCTCCTCAAAGCCGGCCTGGGCGCGGGATGGCCCCGGGCCGATCTGCTCCAGTCCATGCCCGAGGAACGGGAAGAGGCCTTTGACCCGGACGTTAGGATGATGGCCACATTTCATAAGGTCAACGGCCAATATTTCGTGGCCGTGAAGGGGGCGCCCGAGGCGGTGCTGGAGCGCTACGCCCGCTGGCGGCGGTTCGACACCGTGACCAACGCCCTGGCTTTCGACGCCTTCGTGCGGGTGTTCTCGAACGACAACCCGCTGCTGCGCGTCGCGCGCGGGGCGGGGCTGGCGGTGGTCAACCGCATCGCGCCGGCGCGGCGATTCTTCATGCACGAGGCCGGCGGCGGGGTGGGCGATCTGCCGAAGCTGCTGCGGGGGCAGGCGCTTTAAAGCCCAAAGATCCTCCCCCGCGTTGCGGGGGAGGGGGCCCAGAGGGCCGGAGGGGGCTAACGCGGCATGCGTCCAGCTCGCCCCCTCAGTCGCTTCGCGACAGCTCCCCCGTATTACGGGGGAGCATCTTGCCGGCGTTACTCCGCCAGCTCCCGCGCCTCTTCCGGCAGCATGATCGGCACGCCGTCGCGGATCGGATAGGCCAGCTTGGCCGAGCGACTGATCAGTTCGCCGGCGGCGCGGTCGTAGTCCAGCGGGCCGCGGGTCACGGGGCACACCAGCACTTCCAGCAGGCGCGGATCGACGTCGATAGCAGGGGCGGGGGCGGCTTGAGTCATGGGCCCTCTCTACTGGATCGAATGCGGTTCGTCATCGTCTCCGGCGGCCGCGTCGATCTCCAGCAACGCCGTAAGGGTCGCCTTGCGGTCGAAGATGGTCTCGGCCTCCAGCAGGGCCTGCTTCTCCATCGGGTCGAACGGCAGGGCCATGGCCAGGCTGTTGATCAGGGCGTCCGAGGGCGCGTTCTCGGCGTCGCCCCAGTCGATGGCCAGGCCCCGATGGTCGAGATAGCGGCGCAGGGCCGACAGGAAGCGGTCGATGTCGGCGGCGGGGGGCCCGCCGCCCGGGTCTTCGCGGAGGTCCGGCTCGAGCGGCGGGACGTCGGCCCGCACCTGGCGATAGGGCGTGCGCACCGGCAGCTCGTCGCCGGTGCGGAAGCGGCACACCCCGGTCAGGGTGATCAGGTAGCGGCCGTCGCTGGTCTCGGCGAAGCTGGTCACGCGGCCTGCGCAGCCGACCGGGGCCAGGGCCGGGGTCTGGACGTCCGGCGCCTGGTGCGGACGGGTCTGGATCATGCCGATGATCCGCTCGCCCGACATGGCGTCGTCCAGCATGTTCAGATAGCGCGGCTCGAAGATGTTCAGGGGCAGCTGGCCGCCGGGCAGCAACAGCACGCCGTCTAGCGGGAACACCGGGATCACCAGTGGCAGGTCGCCGAGCTTGCGATAGGTCCCCTGCATCCAATGCTCCCTTGTCTGTTGGTCCGGACTTAGCTGAACAGGCCTAACTGAACAGGATCGTCGACAGCTTGCGGCGGCCCTGCTTGGCGACCTCGGACGTCGGTCCGGCCGCCTCGAACACGGTCAGCAGCTGCTTGCGGGCCGCGTCCTCGTTCCAGGCACGGTCGCGTGCGATGATGGCCAGAAGGTGGTCGGCGGCCGCATCCAGGTGACCGGCGCCGGCCAGGGCCTTGGCCAGCTCGAAGCGGGCTTCGTGGTCGTCAGGATCGGCGGACAGGCGCTGTTCGAAGGCGGCGGTTTCCGACGGGGCTGCGTCGGCCAGAGAAAGCGCGGCGCGGGCCGCGTCCAGGTCGGGGTCCTTGGCGTCGGCCGGGGCCATGGCCACGACTTCCGCCGCGCCTTCCAGGTCGCCGCCCAGCACATAGGCGCGGGCCATGCCGCCCAGGGCCTGGAGGTTCTCAGGATCGGTCTGCAGGGCTTGGGCGAAGGCCTGGGCCGCGCCGCCGATGTCGCCGATCTCCAGCGATTCCTTGCCCAGGGCGATCAGCTCGTCGATCGGGCTCTCGCCCGCGCCGCCGGCCAGCTTCTCGACGAAGGCCCGGATCTGGCTCTCGGGCAGGGCGCCCTGGAACGCATCGACCGGGCGGCCGTCGACGAAGGCGTAGACGGTCGGGATCGACTGCACGCGCAGCTGGCCAGCGAAGCCGGGGTTGGCGTCGACGTCGATCTTGACCAGCTTGACCGCGCCATTGGCGGCGTTGACGACCTTTTCGATCGCGGGAGTCAGCTGGCGGCACGGACCGCACCAGGTGGCCCAGAAGTCGACGATGACCGGCTGGGTCTTCGACGCCTCGATCACGTCGGCCATGAAGCTGGCGTCCGTACCGTCCTTGATGTGCTCGCTCTTCCCAGAAGAACCATGGGCGGAGGCAGCGGGCTTTTCGCCGATCAGCATCGGGTCTCTCGTCTACTCAAGATAGGGAACGCTCGAAGCCGCAAGATGGTCCTTGATGGGCTCGCGCGCAATAACTGGTTCGCCTGCTAAGCGACCACTTCCATCGCTTCGAAATCCACGATCATCGGCTCGATACTCAACGCGGCCAGGAACTTGCGGAAGTCGGCCTGGCTGACCGCCGTGGTGGCGTCGTTGCCCAGGGGATGGAAGTTGACCGGGTCGCTGTCGGCCAGCGCCTTGTCCAGCACGAAGCGCAGGCGCTTTTCGGTGTCGTTGATCAGGCCGAAGGCGGTGACCGAGCCGGGCGTCACGCCCAGGGTCTCGACCATCATCTCGACCGGGCCGAACGACAGCCGGCCCGAGCCGATCACGTGGTGCAGCTTCTTCAGGTCGATCGTGGTCTCGCCCAGGGCCGAGATCAGCCACAGCTGGCCCTTGGCGTCCTTGAGAAACAGGTTCTTGGTGTGGCCGCCGGGCAGGGCCTTCTTGATCTCCAGCCCCTCCTCGACGCGGAACACCGGCGGGTGGTCCAGGGTGCTGTGCGCGACGCCGTGGGCGTCGAAGAAGGCGAACAGGTCGGAACGGGTCTTCATGCGGCTCTACTAGACGGCGCGAGGGCGGCAGGGCTAGACCTGACGACACATAGGGCAGGAACGACCTGAGCAAAGGACCGGCATGGAACTGGAGTGCTATCCCACCGAGAACCGGCCGCCGGAGATCGTGCCCGGCCGACCGCAGCGCGCCTGGATGGACCGGTTCGCCGAGCGCCATCCGTATCGCTGCCTGCCGCTGACCATGGCCAACACCACCGGCTGGGACATCATCTGCCCGGTCGGCTTCTCGATGACCTGGGACGGCGGGGCGCACCAGGAGTGCATCAAGTTCCAGCCCGACCATCCGTATCCGGGCTTCACCGACTTCGTGAAGTCGCACTTTACCCGGGGGGTCGTGACCTTCCACACCGGCTATCTGTTCCGCACCCCGCCGGGCTGGTCGCTGATGGCCATGGGGCCGCCCAACCACATCAAGGACGGCATCCAGCCGCTGGCTGGGGTGATCGAGACCGATTGGCTGCCCTTCCCCTTCACGATGAACTGGATGTTCACCCGACCGGGCACGGTGCGGTTCGAGAAGGGCGAGACCTTCTGCTTCATCATGCTGATGCAGGACAAGCCGATGGAGGCCTTCCAGCCGGTCATCAAGTCGATGAACGCCAATCCCGAGTTGCGCCGCCAGTACGACGTCTGGGCCGAGAAGCGCACCGAGTTCAACAACCTGATCTTCAAGCGCGACCCGGAAGCCACCAAGGAGGCCTGGCAGCGCTTCTACTTCAAGGGCGAATACCCCGAGGAGATCCAGGCCGAAGCGCCCAGCCACCACGTCAACAAGCGGCGGATGAAGTCGCCGAAGGTGGGGGTTTAGTCAGAGCTGTCATCCCGGGCGGCGTAGCCGACCCGGGATGACAGGAATTTGGCCTACCCGCCGATCATGTTCCCATAGCCGATCACCACGGTCGCCCCGATCAGCAGCGCGACGCCGGTCCAGACCATGTTGCGCACGGCGGGGCGGGCGTCCTTCCACTCCTTGAAGGCGAAGCCCCACAGGGTGCCGAAGATGATGATCGAGGCCATGTGCAGGGTCCAGCTGGAGAAGCCGAACCGGCCCATCTGGCTCTCGCCCATGGTGTAGAAGAAGAACTGGAAGTACCAGGCGGTGCCGGCCAGGGCGCACAGCAGCCAGTTGACCAGCAGGGGCGGCTTGGCGCCGTCCGTAGATACGCGACCGGCCCATTCGCCGGCGCTCTTGTTGCGGATGATCAGATAGCCGCACCAGGCGCCGTTGGTGATCAGGCCGCCGAACATCACCAGGCACAGGGCCGGCAGGCCGGTCCACAGCGGGCCGGTGCCGGCCGCGGCCGACAGGGCCTTGATCGGTTCGCCCGCCGCCAGGCCAAAGGCGAAGCAGGCCGACATGATCCCCGAGAAGATCGCCACGGCGACGCCCTTCTTGAAGTTGAACTCGGCGACGGCCTCGGTTTTTTGCTCCTGCGTCAGGTCATCGTCCTTCTTGGCGCCCGCGAGCGCCACCACGACGATGCCGGCCAGGGTCATCAGCAGACCCAGCAGGATGATCCGGCCCGAAGGCGTGCCCAGGAGGTCATGGGCGAAGGTGCCGCGCACGATCGGCGGGATCAGGGTGCCGAACACGGTGCACAGGCCCAGAACCACGGCCATGCCCAGCGACAGGCCCAGATAGCGCATGGTCAGGCCGTAGGTCAGGCCGCCAAAGCCCCACAGCACGCCGAACAGCACGCACAGACCGACGACGTTCGAAGGCACCTGGCTCATCACGCCCAGCAGGTCGTTGGTGCGGATGGAGGCGAACAGCCACGGCGCGATCAGCCAGGAGAACACCCCGCCGGTCAGCCAGTAGATCTCCCACGACCAGCGTTTGACGCTGCGATAGGGCACGTAGAAGCTGGCCGAGGCCAGACCGCCCAGCCAGTGGAACAGCACGCCCAGAAGCGGATTGGCGATCATGCGTGGGCCTCGCCCATCGTACCGGTTCCCGGCATCAGTTCCTCCGTCTTGTAGTCTCAAAATATGAGATGATTGATTATATGATGGAGGTTTTTCGCGGGATGGCTAGCCCCCAACAGCGAAGTCGTGCAGGAGAGCGCCGTTCACTACGGACCCGGCCCTGAAAAGCGTGTCGGGTGGCTATCCCGGCCGCCGATCCGCCGGGAAACCTTAAGCCGCCAATATGCGCCGGCTCATCCAGATGAAATCGCAATGTCCGTCATCGCTTCCGCGCGCCAGCAATGGCTCGCCTCGCCCCGCCGCGATCTGCTGGCCGGGACCGTCGTCGCCCTGGCCCTGATCCCCGAGGCCATCGCCTTCTCGATCATCGCCGGTGTCGATCCCGCCGTCGGCCTCTATGCCAGCTGCGTCATCGCCGTGACCATCGCCGTCGTCGGAGGGCGGCCGGCGATGATCTCGGCCGCCACCGGGGCCATGGCCCTGTTGATGGGCGGCCTCGTCCGCGACCATGGCCTGGAGTATCTGTTCGCCGCCTCGATCCTGTGCGGGGTGTTCCAGATCGTCATCGGCCTGCTGCGGCTGGGCCGCTACATCCGCTTCGTCAGCAAAAGCGTGATGACCGGCTTCGTCAATGCGCTGGCGATCCTGATTTTCCTGGCCCAGATGCCCGAGCTGATCGGCCACAACTGGCAGACCTGGGCGATGACCGGCGCGGGCCTCGTCATCCTCTTCGCCTTCCCGCGCCTGACCAAGGCCGTGCCGGCGCCGCTGGTCGCCATCGTCGCCCTCAGCGCCTTCGCCATGCTGACCGGCCTGCCGGTGCGCACCGTCGGCGACATGGGCCAGCTGCCCACCGCCTTGCCGGTCTTCCACCTGCCGCAGGTCCCGCTGACCTGGGAGACGTTTGCGATCATCGCTCCGGTCTCGGCGACCCTGGCCTTCGTCGGCCTGCTGGAAAGCCTGCTGACCGCCAGCCTGATCGACGACGTCACCGACACCGCCTCGGACAAGGATCGCGAAACCCGTGGCCAGGGCATCGCCAACATCGCCTCGCCGCTGCTGGGCGGCATGGCCGGCTGCGCGATGATCGGCCAGTCGATGATCAATGTCGGCTCGGGCGCGCGCGGACGCCTGTCGACACTATGGGCCGGCGTCTTCCTACTGTTCCTGATCCTGGTGCTGCGCGACTGGGTGGCGAAGATCCCGATGGCCGCCCTGGCCGCCGTGATGATCATGGTCTGCGTGGGGACCTTCGACTGGAGCTCGCTGCGGAAGCTGCGCAGCAACCCGCCGCAGTCCTCGATGGTCATGGCGGCCACCACCCTGACCATCGTGGTGACCCACGACCTCTCCAAGGGCGTCGTGCTGGGCGTGGTGCTGTCGGCGATCTTCTTCATGCGCAAGGTCGGCAAGACCATCGTCGTGACCGAGCTGGCGGCGCCGGAGGGGACCCTGCGCTACCGGGTCGGCGGCCAGCTGTTCTTCGCCTCCGCCGACCTCTTCACCGCCGCGTTCGAGCATCATGGCCATCCGACCCGCGTCGAGATCGACATGACGCAGGCGCGGCTCTGGGACCTGACCGGCGTGGCGGCCCTGGACAAGGTGGTGTTCCGCTATCGCCGCCAGGGCGCGCAGGTGGTGGTCACCGGCATGGACGCGGCCGAACAGACCCTGGTCGAGCGGGTCGGCCGCCACGACAAGGATCACCTGCCAGCCGCTAGCTAGGGACGGGACGCGCGCAGCTTGGAGTGCTTGACCGAATAGCCGAAATAAAGCGCGCAGGCTGCCGCCACCCAGACCGCGAACAGCAGCCAGGTGTCCAGCGGCAGGCCGATGATCAGATAGCCGCAGAAGGCCACGCTGAGCGCCGGCACGACCGGGTACAGCGGGACCTTGTAGCCCCGCGGCAGGTCCGGCTGGGTGCGGCGCAGGATGATCACGCCCAGCGAGACGATGGCGAAGGCGATCAGGGTGCCCATGCTGGTCAGGTTGACCAGCACGTCCAGCGGCACGAAGGCGGCCAGGACGGCGATGAAGCCCGCGACGATGTAGGTATTCAGGTCAGGGCTGTGGGTCTTGGGGTCCAGGCGCTGGAACAGCTTGGGCAGCAGGCCATCGCGGCTCATGGCGTAGAGAATCCGCGTCTGGCCGTACATGACCACCAGGGTGATCGAGAAGATCGACACGATCGCCCCGACGCACAGCACCAGCGAGGTCCAGGACGCGCCGGTCAGGTTGCGCAGGATCACCGCCAACCCCGCCTCTTGCCCTGCGAAGGCGGTCCAGGGCTGGGCCCCGACGGCGGCCAGGGCCACCAGGATATAGACGCCGGTGACGATCAGCAGGGACAGCACGATGCCCAGCGGCAGGGTGCGGCGCGGGTCCTTGACCTCCTCGCCGGCCGTCGAGACCGCGTCGATGCCGATGTACGAGAAGAAGATCGACGAGGCCGCCGCCCCCACCCCGGCGACGCCCATCGGCATGAACGGCGTCAGGTTCTGGGCCTTGAAGCCGCTGAAGGCGATGACGACGAAGAACAGCAAAACGAGCAGCTTGAGGATCACCAGCACGGCGTTGACCCGGGTCGATTCCTTCACCCCCCGCAGCAGCAGGATCAGGCACGACCCCACCAGCACCACGGCCGGCAGGTTGAACACCCCGCCCGCGCCGGGCGCCTTGGCCAGGGCGTCGGGCATGCGCCAGCCGAACAGGTCGACGAACATCTCGTTCAGATACTGGCCCCAGCCGACCGCGATGGCCGAGGCCGAGACAGCGTATTCCAGCAGCAGGCACGCGCCGACGAGGAAGGCGACGAACTCGCCCAGGGTGGCGTAGGCATAGGAGTAGGACGAGCCGGATACGGGAATGGTCGAGGCTAGCTCGGCGTAGCACAGGGCGGTCAGGGCCGCGGTGATCCCGGCCAGCACGAACGCCAGGATCACCGCCGGACCCGCGGCGGGCACGGCGGTGGTCAGGGCCACGAAGATGCCGGTGCCGATGGTCGCGCCGACGCCCAGCATGGTCAGCTGGAACAGGCCGATGGTGCGGGGCAGGGACTCGGGCGGATGCTCGCCCTCGACCTGAGTGACCGGCTTGCGGCGCAGGAGGTCGGCCAGGCGCATGGGCGCTCCGTGGTGAGGAAGTCAGGCGGCGCCTATGAACGCCGCGGTGATCTCCGTCAACCGCGCAGCATGTAGTCCCGTGTCAGCGGCGCGGCGTCGCGCTTCTTGGCCAGCTGGATCTGGAAGACCATGTGGCCGCCGTGGCGGAAGCCCAGCTCGGCGCCGGCCAGGTAGAACTCCCACATCCGGCGGAAGCGGGCGTCGAACATCGTGGGAATATCCGGATCGGCCATGAACCGCTCGCGCCAGATGCGGCAGGTCTCGGCATAGTGCAGGCGCAGGATCTCGACGTCGGTGATCCACAGGCCGGCCTGCTCGATGGCCGTGACGATCTCCGACAGGCCGGGGATGTAGCCGCCCGGGAAGATGTATTTCTGGGTGAAGGCGTTGGTCGCGCCCGGCCCGTGCATCTTGCCGATCGAGTGGACCAGGGCCACGCCGTCCTCGTCCAGCAGCTTGGCGATAGTTTCGAAATAGGTGCGGAAGTTCGGCGCGCCGACGTGCTCGAGCATGCCCACCGAGACGATGCGATCGAACTTTTCATCGAGGTCGCGATAGTCGGTCAGGCGGAAGTCGGTCTTGTCGGCCAGGCCCGCCTTGGCGGCGCGTTCTTTCGCCAGCGCCAGCTGCTCGGTCGAGAGCGTGACCCCCGTCATCTGCGCCCCGAAGTCCTTGGCCAGGGTCATCGACAGCCCGCCCCAGCCCGAGCCGATGTCCAGGGTCTTCATGCCGGGCTGGATCAGCAGCTTGCGGCCGATCAGGGCTTTCTTGGCCTCCTGGGCCTCCTCCAGCGTCATGTCCGGACGCTCGAAATAGGCGCAGCTGTACTGCATGTCAGTATCGAGGAACCGGCGGTAGAGGTCGTTCGACAGGTCGTAGTGGTGGGCGACGTTCTTGCGCGAGGCCACCCGGCCGTTGACCTGCTGGATGCGCCGCTTCAGCGCCTTGCGAAACCGGGTCAGGGCCGAGCCGCGCTTGGGCTTTCGCCCGCCGCTCTCGCCGACGATGGTCAGCAGTTGGTCGATCGTGCCCTGCTCGAAGACGATGTCGCCTTCCATATAGCCTTCGCCCAGGCCCAGGCTGGGATTGGCCAGGCGGCGCAGGCCGCGGGCATTGATCCGGATCGCCACCGGCGGCCCCGTGCCGTCCCCCGCCTTCACGACGCGGCCGCCCGGCAGGTGCGCCGTGAGGTCGCCGGTCCTGATCATCTTGGTAAGGAGGGCTTCGATCATCCCTCAAACTTAAGGTGAAGTTCGCCCACCACAACCGGCGGGACCAAAAACTAGAGCTTGCGCAGTTCGGGGCAGGCGTCGGGTTCGGCCGTCCAGCTGATCGACGCCACCTTCCAGGCGCCTTCCGGCTTCATCAGCGTGAAGACCTGCAGGCCGCAGTGGACCGTCTTGCCGTCCTTGGTGAGCTCGAAAGGACCGGTGACGGTGGCCAGGCCGGCGCGGCGGACGATCAGGGTCGACCACATCCATTCCTTCAGGCCGGGCGGCACGGCCTTGCCGAAGCTGTCCTCGAAGACGGTGCGGCCGATCTTGCTGGTCCCGTCGGCCTGCGGCCGCACGCTGGTCAGCGGGGCGCCGGGCAGGGTGACGGCGCGCAGGGCCTCGGGGCTGCCGGCGGCCATGCCGTCGAAGAAGGCCTGGGTCACGGCCAGCACGGCGCGGTCCTCGGGATCGGCCGGCGGCGGTTCCTGCGATGCGGCCAGGGCGGTGGCGATCATGGCGACGAGCAGCATGGCGAGTTCCCCCTCGATCTCTTGTCAGGCGCGCATCATGCCCCAGCAGATGCCGGCCTGTCCGCCCCAATAGAGAAACCAGATGGTCCAGGCCGTCAGGCGCGGCGAACCGCGCAGGCGGGCGCCCCGGAACAGGTCCTGCGACAGGACGATATCCGAGGCCATGAAGGCTGCCGCCCCCACGATGGCCGGCCACAGCGCCTGCGGCAGCAGCAGGGCCGAGGCCACCATGGCGACGATGGCCAGGGTGTAGACGACGACCGGGATCTTCAGCTTGCCCAGCGAGGACCACAGCGTGCGCAGGCTTAAGGCCGCCGCGACGCCCACCGCTGCGACGGCCGGCCAGTACAGAAGGCCGGGCGGCGCCTCATGGGCCAGGAACAGGGGAACGTAGAGCAGGTGGCCGATCAGGAAGGCGGCGAGGCCGAACGGCAGCCAGCGCTTGGGATCGCCGGCCAGGAACGCATCGCCGATGGCGCAGGCGGCCAGGGCCGCGACCAGCAGCCAGGAGGCCCCGGCCAGCAGCGCCAACGCCGCGAGGGCCGCGACCGAGGCGGTCTTGACCACGGTCCGGAGGACCGACACCGGTTGATGCACAAAGATCAGGCCGTAGGCCAGGGCGCTACCCGTCGCGATCGCCCAGAGCAGTGGCCCCCAGAGCAGTGATTGGGCGATCATGACTTGGCGGAGTCGTCGCCCAGGCGGTGCAGGAAGGCTTCGGCGGCCTCCTTGTGGCGCGGCTTGATGGTCCTGCCCAGGATAGCCACCAGGGCCGCGAACACTGCCGCATCGTCGGTGAAGCCGATGGCCGGCAGGATGTCGGGAATGGCGTCGGTCGGCAGCACGAAATAGGCCAGGGCCGCGAAGATCATGCCCTTCGCCGCCGTCGGGGTCTCGGGATCGCGCGCGGCCCACCACACCGACAGGGCGTCGGCGGCGAACGGCACCTTGGCGGCGACCTTGCGGATCTTGGGCAGGAAGCCCTCGCGGACCTTCTCCTCGTTGACGCGCACGGTGGCCGGGACCAGCGCCTTGGCCGGATCCAGCACCTCGTTGACGTTGACGTCGGGGGACGGTTTGGCGTCGTCGCTCATCAGTCTAAACCTCACTCAAAGCCGATCCTAAACGCGATATATGGGGAAACGTCCATGAAACTCGACAACACCGTCGCCGCCGTCGTCACGGGCGGAGCCTCCGGTCTCGGCGAAGCCACCGCCCGCTCCCTGGCCGCCCAGGGCGTCAAGGTCGCCCTGTTCGACATGAACGAAGAGCGCGGCGAAGCCGTCGCCAAGGAGATCGGCGGCGTGTTCTGCAAGGTCAACGTCACCAGCGACGCCGATGTCGACGCCGGCTTCGAAAAGGCCCGCGCCGCCCACGGCCAGGAGCGGATTCTCGTGAACTGCGCCGGCACCGGCAATGCGGCCAAGACCGCCAGCCGCGACAAGACCACCGGCGAGACCAAGCACTTCCCGCTCGACGCCTTCGACCGCATCATCCAGATCAA
>CAZRPD010000167.1:0-11647 GCA_964601775.1 uncultured Caulobacter sp.
CACCGCCTGCGGACGGCCCAGATCGAGGTGGTGCTGGGCGCGCACAACCATGTCGCGGAGTGCGCCGTGATCGGCATCGCCGACGAGCTGAAGGGGCAGGTGCCGGCCGGCTTCCTGGTGCTGAAGGCCGGTGTCAACCGGCCGCCGCAGGAGATCACCGCTGAGGTCGTGCAGATGGTGCGCGACCGCATCGGCCCCGTCGCCTTCTTCAAGAGCGCGCTGGTCGTGCAGCGGCTGCCCAAGACGCGCTCCGGCAAAATCCTGCGCGGCACCATGCAGAAGATGGCCGACAGCCAGCCGTGGACGCTGCCGGCGACGATCGAGGATCCGGCGGTGCTGGATGAAATCAAGGACGGCCTGAAGACGGCCGGGTTCGCAAACAAGTAGGAGTTAAGATGAGTCTCGACATCAACCGTCCCGATCTGACCGTCGGCGTCGTGGGAACCGGCGCCATGGGCCGTGGCATCGCTCAGGTCACCGCACAGGGCGGCATGAAGGCCATCATGTTCGATGCCGCGCCGGGTGGAGCCGCAAAGGCGAAGGCTGCGATCCTCGAGACGCTGAAGGGTCTGGTCACGAAGGGCCGTCTGACCGATGCGGATCTCGCCAAGGCCGACGCCAATCTCGGCGTCGCGGAGAAGATCGAGGACCTGAAGGGCTGCCACGTCGTCGTCGAGGCGGTGTTCGAGAATCTCGAGGTGAAGCAGAAGCTGTTCGGCGAACTGGAAGCCGTGGTGTCGCCGGAGGCGATCCTGGCGTCCAACACCTCGTCGATCCGCATCGCCTCGATCGCGCGCTCGCTCAAGCACCGCAACCGCGTCTGCGGCATGCATTATTTCAACCCCGTGCCGCTGATGAAGCTGGTCGAGGTCATCCGCGCCGCCGACACCGCGCAGTGGGTGGTCGACGCCATGGTGGCGCTCGGCAAGCGCCAGACGCGCGTGCCCGTGGTGGTGGGCGACACGCCGGGCTTCCTCGTCAATCTCGGAGGCACCGCCATCGGCACCGAGGGCCTGCGCATCATGCAGGAGGGGCGGGCGACGCCGTCGCAGGTCGACGCCGTCACGCGCGACACCTGCGGCTTCCGCATGGGGCCCTTCGAGCTGATGGACCTGACGGGCATCGACGTGAACTTCCCGGCGCGCAAGATCATCTACGAGGGCTTCTTCCACGACCGGCGCATGACCCCCAGCCCCTATCACGAGAGCCTCTATGCGGCGGGCAAGCTCGGCCGCAAGACCGGCGGTGGCTGGTACGCCTACGACGAGAAGGGCACGAAGATCGACGCGGGCGCCGATCACCCGACCTCGCACGTGCCGGCGTCGAGCGTCGTCATCATGGACACGCACAATACCAAGCTGATGAGCCTGGTGAACGCGGACGGTGCAAAGATGCTGGCGGCCGACGACGGCAAGAGCCCGATCCTGGTGGCGCCGATCGGCAAGGACTGCACCACGACGGCGGTCGAACTGGGTCTCGACCCGAAGCGCACCGTCGCGGTCGACCTGACGGGCGACGTCTCCAAGCGCATCACCATCATGATGGCGCCGGGCTTGGATCCCGCCATCCGCGACGCGACTGTGGCGCTGCTCGCCAAGTCCGGCACCAAGGTGACCGTGATCAAGGACTCGCCCGGCTTCATCGCTCAACGCATGTGTTCGATGATCGCCAACCTCGGCTGCGAGATGGCGATGATCGGCATAGCTTCCGCCGCCGACGTCGACACGGCGATGACGCTCGGCCTCAACTATCCGCGCGGCCCGCTGGCGCTGGCCGACTGGCTGGGCGTCAAGGAGTGCCACGAGATACTGGTGCAGATCCAGGCGATCACCGGCGACGACCGCTACCGCCCCAGCCAGTGGCTGCGCCGCCGCGCGATGCTGGGCCTCAGCGCGACGACGGTCGAGTAGCGATCGCCAGGGAACAGGGCCACCGAACCGTCGTTCAATCCCCTGCAACCTTCTTGCAGGGGAATGCGATGACGAAGCGGAGCAAATGGATGGCGGCCGGTGGGGCCGTCCTATTTTGCCTGACCGCCGCTGGCGGGCAGGCACAACAATTGAAGAACGAAAACCTGCTCGTCGGCATGCCGCAGGGCTTCAAGGTTGGCTTCAAGGACTCCAAGAACGGCATGAACATGCAGGAGTTCGTGCCGGCCGCGGAGACAGTGCAGAACTGGACGGAGATGGTCACGGTCCAGGTCTTCCTGAGCCGCAAGGATCTCCAGCCGGGCCCGTTCCTCGCGGCGATGCAGAAGCAATGGTCGGATGGCTGCAAGGGCAGCACCTCCACCGCGGTCGCGGCCGGCAAGGTGAAGGGCTACGGGTCCGCCTCGGTCCTGCTGAGCTGCCCGTTGCTTGCCTCGACGGGCAAACCCGAGACGGCGATGATCAAGGCCATCAAGGGCAACGACAGCTTCTACGTCGTGCAGCGCGCCGTGCGCTCGGTACCCACTCCCGAACGCCTGGAGACGCTGAAGAAGTACGTCGAGGAGGTCAGCGTCTGCGATTCGCGTCTGACCAGCGTGCCTTGTCCCACCGTGCGGTAGCGCTCAGGCGAGCGTCAGGATCAACGGCCCGCGACGGGTCGCCACGAGCGTGTGCTCGTACTGCACGGTGGCTTCCTGGTGCGGGGGGCGCAGCGTCCAGCCATCGTCCATTTCCTCGACCCATTCCGCGCCAAGCGACAGGAATGGTTCGATCGTGAAGACGAGACCTTCGGTAATCCTGCGGCGATCGTTCTTCTCGTACCAGGTCGGGATCTCCGACGGCTCATCATGCAGCGACCGTCCGACACCGTGGCTCGCGAGATTGCGGACGAGGCTGTAGCCGTTCTTGTTTGCGAACGTCTCGATCGACCGGCCGACCTCGTTCAATTGGGCGCCCGGCTTCACGGCGCGGATACCAGCCCACATGGCCTTGCGGCCATCCTCGCACAGGCGCTGTATCCGCGGGCGGGTCGGGGGCACGGCGAAGCTGGCGCCGGTGTCGCCGAAATAGCCGTCCAGCTCGGCCGAGACGTCGATATTGATCAGGTCGCCGGCCTTGACCACCGTGCCGTCCGGAATGCCGTGGGCGCAGTCGGGGCCCACCGAGATGCAGGTCGCGCCGGGGAAGTTGTAGGCCAGCTCCGGCGCCGAGCGGGCGCCTTCCTTCTCGAGCAGGGCGCGGCCATAGTCGTCCAGTTCGCGCGTGGTCATGCCCGGCTCCAGCGCCGCGCCCATGGCGGCCAGAGTGCGGGCCACCAGATTGCCGATGACCCGCAGCTTCTCCAGCTGGTCCTCGTTCTCGATTGTCATGCGAGGGCTCTCGCCGGGTCCGGCGCGTCGACGCCGGCGGCCTTGAGCTCGCGCGCCACCAGATCCTGGAACGTCAGGCCCGGGTTCAGCTCGCACAGCATGCCGATCCTGATCCAGAACGCGGCTTGAGCGTTGATCGACCGATAGGACGCCTTGCTGGCCCGGCGCAGCTGCTCGTGCAGCTCGTCCTCGATGTTGACGATGCCCATGACACTTCTCGAATATACGTTTCGTATATGTTTCATATCTTTCGGTTCAAGGTTCGGCAAGCGGCGCGTAGGCGTGATCCTGGGCCTCTGCTAAGGAAAGCCATGTCCGTCGCCGATGAGCCGTCCGGCTCGCCCTCCTTCTCTTCCGCGATCCCCGCCTTCCTGATCGGAGGCGGCGAGATGAGCACGGCGGTCGCGGCGCGCGACTGGTCCGACACCGCTTTGGGGTCGCCCGAGGCCTGGCCCTCGGCCCTGAAGGTGGCGACCGGCATGATGCTGGCCTCGCCGATCCCCTCGTTCCTGGCCTGGGGCGAGGGCGCGGCGGTGCTGCACAACGACGCCGCGCGCGGCTTGCTGGGCGCGGCCAACGCCACGGCCCTGGGCGCGCCGTTCGCGCAAGTGTTCCCGATCCGCGAGGGCCTGTCGCTGCTGGCCCGGGCCCAGGCGGGTGAGAGCGTGGTGCGCGAGACGGTGGCCTTCACGCGGCCCGACGGCGAGGCGGCCTGGTGCAACCTGCTGTTCTCGCCGGTGCGCGACGAGGCCGGGCGCGTCCAGGGTGCCCTCGTTCACTGCAACGACGTCACCGAGCGCGTCCGCCTGGAGCAGGCCCGCCTGGCCGACGAGCGTCGCTACCGCGCGCTGTTCGAGTCGATGGACGAGGGCTTCTGCGTCATCGAGTTCCTGGACGGGCCGTTCGGGCCGCTCAGCGACTATGTGCACATCATGGCCAATGCGGCCTACGAGCGTCACGCCGGCATCCCCAACGTGGTCGGCCAGAAGCTGCGCGAGATGGTCGGCGAGGAAGCCGACGCCTGGGTCGCGCGCTACGGCGCGGTGCTGCGCACGGGCGAGCCGATCCGCTTCGAGCAGGAGCTGGTCGCCACCGGCCGGCACCTGTCGCTGTCGTCGTTCCGCATCGAGCCGCCGGAGCTGCGCCAGGTGGCCGTGCTGTTCCAGGACGTCACCGAGCGCCGGCGGGCCGAGGCCGAGTTGCGCCATCTGAACGAGACCCTCGAGGCCCGCGTCGCCCAGGCCCTGGCCGAGCGCCGCCTGTTGGCCGAGGTGGTCGAAGGCGCCAGCATCTTCGTGCAGGTCGCCGACATGAACCTGACGTGGCTGGCCATCAACGGCGCGTCGGCCGGCGAGTTCGAACGGATCTTCGGCGTGCGTCCGCAGGTCGGCGACAACATGCTGGATCTGCTGGCGCACAAGCCCGAGCATCAGGCTTCCGTCCGCGCCGTCTGGGATCGGGCCTTGAAGGGCGAGGCCTTCGTCGAGGTGGGCGAGTTCGGCGAGGAAGGCCGCGAGCGACGCCATTACGAGATGCGCTTCCATCCGCTGCATGACACGGATGGCGCGCAGATCGGCGCCTATCAGTTCGTCTACGACGTCACCGAGCGCCTGGCCGAGCAGGAGCGCCTGCGCGAGACGGAAGAGGCCCTGCGCCAGGCCCAGAAGATGGAGGCGGTCGGCCAACTGACCGGCGGTCTGGCCCACGACTTCAACAATCTGCTGGCCGGGATCTCGGGCTCGTTCGAGATGATCGGCGCGCGTCTGGCCCAGGGACGCGGCAGCGACGTCGAGCGCTATCTGGCGGCCGGCCAAGGCGCGGCGCGGCGAGCGGCCGCCCTGACCCATCGCCTGCTGGCCTTCTCGCGCCGCCAGACCCTGGCCCCGCGCTCGGTGATCATCAACCGGCTGATGGCCGACTTCGTCGAGCTGGTGCGCCGCACGGTCGGTCCCGGCATCAAGGTCGAGATGGTCGCCGCCGGCAGCCTGTGGCCCACCCTGGTGGACGCAAACCAGCTGGAGAACGCGCTCCTCAATCTGTGCATCAACGCCCGTGACGCCATGCCCAGCGGCGGGCGCATCACCATCGAGACCGGCAATCGCTGGCTGGACGCCCGCACCGCCCGCGACCACGGGCTGGAGCCGGGCCAGTATGTCTCGGTCTGCGTCAGCGACACCGGCACGGGCATCGACAAGGCGACGCTGGAGCGCGTGTTCGATCCTTTCTTCACCACCAAGCCGATCGGCCAGGGCACCGGTCTGGGCCTGTCGATGGTCTATGGCTTCGCGCGCCAGTCGAACGGCCACGTGCGGATCTATTCCGAGGTCGGCGAGGGGACGATGGTCTGCCTCTACCTGCCGCGCGCCCCGGGCGAGGAAGAAGCCGCGCCGATCGAGCACACCGCCCCGCCCGCCCAGGCCCAGGGCGGCAAGACCGTGCTGGTGGTCGATGACGAACCCACGGTGCGGATGCTGGTCGTCGATGCCCTGGCCGAGCTGGGCTATGCCTGCCTGGAGGCCCCGGACGGCGCCACCGGCCTGCGGATCCTGCAGACCAACGACGCCATCGACCTCCTGATCACCGACGTCGGCCTGCCCGGCGGGCTGAACGGTCGCCAGGTCGCCGATGGCGCGCGCGCCTTGCGGCCGGACCTCAAGGTGCTGTTCATCACCGGCTATGCCGAGAACGCGGTGCTGAACCACGGCCATATCGAGCACGGCATGGAGGTGCTGACCAAGCCCTTCGCGGTGGGCGACCTGGCGGCCCGGGTCGACCGGATGCTGCGCGAGGCCTGATGACCATGCGGCCGCGCGTCATGGGCATCGTCAACGTCACGCCCGACAGCTTCTCGGACGGCGGCAAGCACTTCGATCCCGGAGCGGGGATCGAGCATGCGCGCCGCCTGATCGCCCAGGGCGCCGACATTCTCGATATCGGCGGCGAGAGCACCCGGCCGGGCGCGGCGCCGGTTTCTGAGTTCGACGAGATCCTGCGCGTCGTTCCGCTGATCGAGGCGATCCGCAAGGCCAGCGACATTCCCATATCGATCGACACCCTCAAGCCCGGCGTCGCCAAGGCGGCCGTCGCGGCCGGGGCCACGATCTGGAACGACGTCGCCGCCCTGCGCCATGCGCCCAACGCCCCCGAGATCGCCGCCGAACTGGGCTGCGAGGTCGTGCTGATGCACATGCTGGGCGAGCCGGGGACCATGCAGGACGACCCGCGCTATGACGACGTGGTCGCCGAGGTCGAGGCCTTCCTGCTGGCGCGGGCCTTCACCGCCATGGCCGCCGGGGTGGCCAAGGACCGGATCTGGCTGGATCCGGGCATCGGCTTTGGCAAGACGGTCGCGCACAACATCGCGCTGCTGAAGGCCCTGCCGAGGTTCGTCGCGCTGGGCTATCCGGTCCTGCTGGGGGCCAGCCGCAAGCGGTTCATCGCCGGGATCGACCCTTCGGCCGGCGAGGCGACCGATCGCCTGGGCGGCTCGCTGGCGGTCCATCTGCACGGCGCAACAGCCGGCGTGGCGGCCGTGCGGGTCCATGATGTGCGCGAGATGGTCCAGGCCTTGGAAGTCCAGGCTTCGATTCTGGGTTGAATTGAGATTCGGTCTCGCTTGCCCGAGATGGAATCGGTTGGCCTAATGTCCGAGGACGGCTTTTCGAAAGCTGGTGAACAATGCGACCTCGACACGCCCTGATCATCGAAGACGAAATTCTGATTGCGATGGAAATCGAGGAACTCCTCAAAGAGCAGGGGTTCACGACGGTGGCCATCGCCGAGAGCCCGCTGGAGGCTCTGGACTGCGCGCTGAAGCGAAAACCGGATCTGATCACCGCTGATTACCGCATCGTCGGCGGCACCGGTGTCGAGGCGGTCTCGATGATCATGGCGCACCTGGGTCCGATCCCGGTCGTCTACGTCACCGGCCACGTCAAGGCGCTGGGCGACCAGGACAAGGACATGGTGGTCCAGAAGCCGATCCTGCCCCGCGCCCTGGCCGGCGCCTGGCAGCACGCGTTGCAGGCGGCTTAAGAGGCTCCCCAACCCTCCGATTCCCGCCTAAACACCTGCGTATGTCGAACACTGCGCAGGGCCGTGTCCTCGTCATCGCCGGATCCGATTCCGGCGGCGGCGCGGGGATCCAGGCCGACATCAAAACCATCACCGCCCTGGGCGGTTACGCCGCCACCGCCGTTACGGCGATCACGGTACAGAACACCCTGGGCGTCACCGGCGTCCATCCGATCCCGCTGGACGTGATCGCCGCCCAGGCCCGCGTGGTGCTGGACGATATCGGGGCCGACGCCATCAAGACCGGCATGCTGGGCGACGCCGGCGTGGTCGAGACCGTGGCGGCCGCCATCGATCATGCGGGCAAGGTCCCGGCCGTGGTCGATCCGGTGATGATCGCCAAGGGCGGCGCGGCCTTGCTGGCCGAGGCCGCGATCGGCGCTGTCAAGAGCCTGATGATCCCCCGCGCGGCCCTGCTGACGCCCAACGCCCCCGAGGCCGCCGCGCTCACGGGCTTGACCGTCGAGACCACCGACGACCTGCGCCGCGCCGGCGAGGCCCTGCTGGCCATGGGCGCCCAGGCCGTGCTGATGAAGGGCGGCCATGTTCCAGGAGACCGCGTCGTCGACGTGCTGATGACCGGCGCCGGCGAAACCACCTTCGAGGGCGAGCGGATCGAGACCCGCCACACCCACGGCACCGGCTGCACGCTGGCCAGCGCCTGCGCTGCCGGCCTGGCCCAGGGGCTGAGCCTGGAAGAGGCGGTCGCCCGGGCCTGGAATTACGTCCACGAGGCCATGCTGCGCGCGCCGGGCTTCGGCGCAGGCCATGGCCCGCTGGATCACGGCTGGACCCTGCGCCCATGACCCTCGAGGCCCAGCTGGAAGAAATCGTCCGCGCCACGCCGACGACGTTCGACGTTCTGCGGACCGTCCGCGACCTGGACCTGCCCGACTGGATGATCTTCTCGGGCGCGGTCTATCAGCCGGTCTGGAACCACCTGACGGGGCGGCCTCTGGACTACGGCATCAAGGATTACGACGTCGCCTATCACGACGACAGCGACACCTCGTACGACGCCGAGGACGTGGTCATCCAGCGCGTCGCCGCCGCGTTCGAGCCGCCGCTGCGCGACCTGGTCGAGGTGCGTAACCAGGCCCGGGTCCACCTATGGTTCGAGCAGAAGTTCGGCGCCGACGAGCCCTATCCGCCGCTGGAGGACAGCGCCGCGGCGCTGAAGCGCTTCGTGGCCACCGCCTTCTGCGTCGGCGTGCGGCTGGAGAAGGACGACAGCTTGCGCATCTGGGCGCCGTTCGGCCTGGAAGACCTGTTCGCCAAGCGCCTGCGGCCCAACCCCCTGCGGGTCAAGGGCGCGGGCGGCTGGGAACGCACCACCGGCTCGGCCAAGGCGCGCTGGCCGGAGATCAGCATCGAAGGCTAGCCCATCCTGCCATCCCGGGCGCAGCGGAGCGAAGACCCGGGACCGCAGCAAACTCAGCGCTTCTGGCGGTCCCGGCTCGGCGCGCTGCGCGCTTGGCCGGGATGACAGTTCACATTGTCACCGGGACAATAAAGGCTTTGCCCGTCCCTCGGCGCGCGCTTAACAGCGATGTCCACTCGAGGAGATCGCTTCATGCGCCAGTGGACCGTCGACGCCTTCGCCAGCGCCCCGTTCAAGGGTAATCCGGCCTGTGTGGTCGAGCCGTTCGAGGCTTGGCCTTCGGATGTCTGGATGCAGGCCCTGGCCGCCGAAAATAACCAGGCCGAGACCGCCTATCTGCTGAAGACCGCCGATCCGGCCCGCTACGGCCTGCGCTGGTTCACCCCCGCGCGGGAAGCGCCGCTGTGCGGCCACGCCACGCTGGCGGCGGCCCATACGCTGTTCCTGGAGATCGGCGTCGACGTTCCCCTGCTGACCTTCGACACCCTGTCAGGCCCCTTGACCGTCCGGCGCGCCGGCGACGGCCTGGAGATGGACTTCCCGGCTGATCCGCCGCGTCGCACGGACGTCCCGGCGGGACTGATTGAAGCGCTGGGCGTCCTGCCGGTCGAGGTCTGGGCCGGCGCCTATCTGGTCGCTGTGTTGCAGGACGAGGCGACGGTGCGTGCGCTGACGCCGGATCTGACCGCGCTCAAGGTGATCGCTGGCGAGGCGACGGATGGGGCAGGGCAGGTCGTTGTGGTCGCCCAAGCCGACGCCGATCGTCCCTATCGGGTGGTCAGCCGCTTCTTCGCGCCCGCCGCCGGGATCCCGGAAGATCCGACGACCGGCTCGGCCCACTGCATCCTCATGCCGCTGTACGGCGACAAGCTGGGCCAGACGGTTCTGAAATTCCACCAAGCCTATCCGGGCCGAGGCGGCGACCTGGAATGCGAAAGCCGCGGCGCGCGCATTCTGTTGCGCGGCCGCGGCGTGACGGTTGTGGAGAGCCGGCTCCGGGTGGAGCCGGCCTAAGGGTTACCAGCGGTTCGGGCCGCGGTGGTCGCGATCGCCGTAGCCGTAACCGTAGTTGCGGTCATGGCGCTCGTAGCGGATCTGGGCGCTGATGCGGTCGAAGCGACGGTCCAGGTCGGCGCGTTCCCAGCCGCTCAGGCCGCCACGACGATAGCGGGCTTCCAGGCGATTGGTCTCACGCAGGTCGCTGCGCAGGCGCTGGGCCTCATGACGGGTCAGCGAGCCGTTGCGCTGGCCTTGGTCGATACGACGCTCCAGCATGTCCTGGCGCTGGTTGATCGACTGCGCCGAAGCGACGGCGGGCAGGGCGGCGGCGGCCAGGGCAGAGACCGCAACGATCGGGATCAGGATCTTCTTCATCGGTTCGGTTCCTCTTCAAACTTCCGCGTCGCTCTTCCGGGGCGGAAGGGGGAAGCGACGTTGAGGTCAGAGAAACACGTCCAGCCTGAAGCGGTTCTGAGCCGCTCGTTATGTTGCGTTCATCTTGAAATCAGGCGGCGTGGGCCAGGCGGGCGGCGGCCATGGCGGACTCGATCGCCGAATAAAGCTTGGTGACCTCGACCGGCTTGGCGACGTGGCCGTCCATGCCCGCGGCCAGATAGTCCTCGATCTGGTGGGCCAGGGCGTTGGCGGTCACCGCGATGATCGGCGTGCGCGGGCGAGCGGTCTCGGTTTCCAGGCTGCGGATGGCGCGGGCGGCCTCGACGCCGTCCATGCCGGGCATGTGGATGTCCATCAGCACGACATCGAAGGTCGCCGCCTTCCACGCCTGGACGCAGGACGCGCCGTCGCTCACCAGCACCAGT
This sequence comes from uncultured Caulobacter sp., assembly GCA_964601775.1. Classification (GTDB taxonomy): domain Bacteria; phylum Pseudomonadota; class Alphaproteobacteria; order Caulobacterales; family Caulobacteraceae; genus Caulobacter. The sequence continues at coordinate 10,574 of CAZRPD010000167.1, forward strand.
TCGGCGTCCAGCGGGGCCAGCACGGCCTGGATGACCTTCTGGTTGGTCGGATTGTCGTCGGCGGCCAGCACCCGCAGGCGCGCCACGCTGGTCGAAGGCTCCGACGCCGGGACGAAGCTCTGCGTGTCGTCGATATAGTGGACCTCGCCGGGCGTTTCCTCGCGCGGCAGGCCGACTAGGACCGTGAAGGTCGAGCCGCGGCCCTCGCGGCTCTGGACCTTGATCGAGCCGTTCATCAGCGCCGCCACCTCGCGGCAGATCGACAGGCCCAGGCCCGAACCGCCGAAGCGACGGGTGGTCGAGCTGTCGGCCTGGACGAACTTGTCGAACAGGCGCGGCAGAATGTCGGCTGGGATGCCGATGCCGGTGTCGGCCACGTCGATGCGCAGGCCCGAGCCGTCCTCGGCCGAGGCGAACCGCACGGCGACGGCGCCTTCCAGCGTGAACTTCAGGGCGTTGGAGATCAGGTTGCCCAGGATCTGGCGCAGGCGATCGACGTCGCCGCGCCACAGGCCTTGGGCTTCGGAGACGACCGTCACCTCGAAGGCCAGGCCCTTGTCGCGGGCCTGCGGACCATAGGTGTCGCGGATGGTCTGGGCCAGTTGGGCGATATCGAAGGGGCGGTCCTGGATCTCCAGGCGGCCGGCCTCGATCTTGGACAGGTCCAGCACGTCGTTCAGCACGCCCAGCAGCATCGCGCCCGATTCGCGGATCACCGACAGGCGTTCGCGCTGGGCGGAGGTGAGGTCGTCCATGGCCATGACCTCGGCCATGGCCAGCACGCCGTTCAGCGGGGTGCGGATCTCGTGGCTCATATTGGCCAGGAAGTGCGATTTCAGGACGTTGGCGGCATTGGCGTCGTCTCGCGCCTTGACCAGTTCGGCCATGGCCCCGCGCAGGTCCTGGTCGTTGGTCTCCAGCCGCGCCACCAGGTGGTTGAAGCTTTCGGTCAGGCTGTGGAAGACGTCGTCGTCGTCGGGCGCCTGGGGGACCGGCTGGGGGCGTCCGCCCACCCGGGGGTCCTGGGGTGCCGCCCCCACCCCCCCCCCCCCGCGGGGCCCGCCGCGCGCCCCC
>CAZRPD010000168.1:0-11625 GCA_964601775.1 uncultured Caulobacter sp.
GGCCAAGGGCTGGGATCACGCCCGGGAAGTCCTGGCCGCGGCCGTCACCGCCGAGACGGCGGTGATCTTCCTGGCCACGCCGAACAACCCGATCGGCACGGCCGTCGCGCCCGCCGACCTGGAAGCGTTCCTGGCCGCCGTGCCGGCCCATGTGCTGGTGGTGCTGGACGAGGCCTATCGCGAGTTCCTGCCGGCCGACGAACAGCCCGACCTCAAGCGCCTGATGGCCATCCGCGAGAACCTGCTGGTGCTACGCACCTTTTCCAAGATCCACGGCCTGGCCGCCCTGCGTGTCGGCTACGGCATCGCGCGACCGGAAGTCCTGAGCATTCTCAAGCGCCTGCAGATGCCTTTTGCGGTGTCGACCGCCGGACAAGTCGCCGCCGAGGCGGCGCTGGCCGACACCGACTTCGCCCAGGCCTATCATGACCTGAACGCCCGCGAGCGCGACCGCCTGCAGGCCGCCTTCGCCAGCTTCGGCCTGGACTATGTGCCGTCCAAGGCCAACTTCATCCTGTTCGAGGTCGGCGACGGCCCGGCCGTGGCCCAGGCCCTGATGCGCCGCGGCGTCATTACCCGCCCCGTGGCCAACTATGGCCTCAAGACCTGGCTGCGCGTCTCGATCGGCCTGCCGGAAGAGAACGACGTCTTCCTGTCGAACCTGGGCGAAGTCCTGGCGCAGCGGGCCGCCTGATCATGCTGGCCGGCGATACGCTCTCGATCCTCGAACAGCTGATCGCCTTCCAGACGGTCAGCCGCGACAGCAATCTCGACCTGATCGACGCCGCCGAGGCCTATTTGGCCGGCCTCGGCGCGCGCTGCCGGCGCACCTATGACGCGGCCGGCCGCAAGGCCAATCTGCTGGCGTCGTTCGGGGACGGGGAGGGCGGCATCGTCTTCTCCGGCCATACCGACGTGGTGCCGGTCGACGGCCAGGACTGGGCGACCGATCCGTTCGTCATGAGCCTCGACGGGGGCCGGGCCTATGGCCGCGGCGTCGCCGACATGAAGGGCTTCATCGCCGTGGTGCTGGCCGCCGCGCCGGCCATGGCGGCCAGCGGCCGGCCGTTCCACATCGCGCTGTCCTATGACGAAGAGGTCGGGTGCCTGGGCGCGCCGGCCCTAGTCGCCGACCTCGTCGCGGCAGGCCTCAAGCCCTCTGGCTGCGTCATCGGCGAGCCGACCGGCATGCGTCCGATCGTCGGCCACAAGGGCGCGGCGGCCTATGCGGTCGAGGTGCGCGGCCTGGCCGTCCACTCGTCGCTGGCGCCGCAGGGCGTCAACGCCATCGCCTACGCCGCCCGGGTGCTGGAGCGCCTACGCCAGATGGGCGAGGCCCTGAAGGCCGAAGAGCCGCGGGACGACGGCTATGACGTGCCGTATTCGACCATCAGCCCCGGCGTGATCACCGGCGGGGCGGCGACCAATATCGTGCCCGAGCACTGTGCGTTCCGTTTCGATCTGCGCCATCTGCCGACGACGCGACCCGAGATCCTGGTCGAGGAACTGGGGCGCTGGTGTCGCGAGACGCTGGAGCCGGAGATGCGCGAGATCTCGGCTCAGCCGGGGATCGCCATCCGGCGACTGGGCGTGGTCCCGGCCTTCCAGGCCGACCGCGGCGACCCGTTCATCCGTCGCGTCGAGCGGGCCTGCGCCAGCAACGGCGCACCGGCCTATGTCGCGTTCGGCACCGAAGCGGGGATCTTCCAGGCGGCCGGCGTGCCGACCATCGTCTGCGGGCCCGGCCATATCGAGCAGGCCCACAAGCCCGACGAGTTCGTCGATCTGGCCCAGCTGACGCTTTGCGAGGCTTTCGTCGCCCACTTGATCGGCGCCAAGAAAAATACCGGCGCCTGAGCTCCAAAAAAGCTCTAGCGCTCGATAATTAACGAGTTAAGTTGTTTCCGAAGCGGTCGTGAAAAGCGACCATAGGGGGAGTATCAGAGTATGGCCGTCACCGGAGGGCAAGCGCTCGTCGAGCAGCTGAAGCGCGAAGGCGTCGAAGTTATTTTCGGCATCCCCGGCGTGCAACTGGATTGGGCGGTCGACGCGCTTTGCGACGCCGCCGAGGACATCGACTTCATCGTTCCGCGCCACGAACAGGCGACCTCGTACATGGCCGACGGCTATGCGCGGGCCACCGGCAAGGAGGGCGTCTGCATGATGGTCCCCGGGCCGGGCATGCTGAACGCGCTGGCCGGCCTGTCGACGGCCCTGGCCTGCAATTCGCGCGTGCTGTTCATCAGCGGCCAGATCCCGTCGGCGACGATCGGCAAGGGTCACGGCATGCTGCACGAGATCCCTGATCAGACCGGCATCCTGAAGTCGCTGACCAAGTGGAGCGGCATCGCCCTGAAGCCCGAAGAGGTCCCGGCCCTGGTGCACGAGGCCTTCGTCCAGCTGCGTTCGGGCCGGCCGCGGCCGGTGGCCATCGAGGTGCCGCCGGACGTGCTGCAGGCGACGATGGAGCAGGTGTCGTACTTCGACGCCGCCCCCTACGCGCCGGACGCGGTCGACGCCGCGCTGGTCGCCAAGGCCGCCGAGCTATTGGCCGGCGCCCGCTTCCCGGTGATCTGCGCCGGCGGCGGCGTCGGCGCGGCCGATGCGGGCGAGGCGCTGCGTGAACTGGCCGAGGCACTGCAGGCCCCGATCGTGATGACCGAAGGCGCTCGCGGCGCCGTGGCGGCCGATCACGACCTGGCCCTGACCACCCTGGGCGGCCGCTGCGTGCTGCCGCATGCCGACGTCGTGCTGGTGGCCGGTTCGCGCTTCCTGAACGCCCTGGCCCAGCCGACCCACGCGGCCGAAGGCTGCCAGTACATCTATCTGAACATCGACGAGGCCGCCCTGGGCGCGCCGCGCAAGCCTGGGATCGCGCTGAAGGGCGACGTCACCGTCGGCCTGGCCGCGATCAAGGCCGCGCTGCCCGCCCAGTCCCGCGCCTCGCGCGCCGCCGAGGTGGCCCAGGTCAAGGCCTGGGAGGCCGGGCAGTTCGACGAGATCAAGCCGCAGGCCGACTATCTGGCCGTGCTGCGCGACCACATCGGCGACAAGGGCGTGCTGGTCGGCGAGCTGACCCAGGTCGGCTATTTCGCCAGCGTCGCCTATCCGGTTCGCGCGCCGCGCACCTATCTGACGCCGGGCTATCAGGGCACCCTGGGCTACGGCTTCCCGACGGCCCTGGGCGTGGCGGTCGGCAATCCCGACGAGCGCACCGTGTCGATCACCGGCGACGGCGGCTTCGGCTGGGGCCTGAACGACCTGGCCACGGCCGCCAAGTACGGCCTGAACCTGACCACCGTGGTGTTCGCCGACAACCGCTTCGGCAACGTCCAGCGCATCCAGCGCCGCACGTTCGGCCGCGAGTTCGCCGTCGAGCTGCACAATCCCGACTTCGACCTGCTGGCCAAGGCGTTCGGCGTCCGCGCCGCCCGCGTCAGTGATCCGCAGGGCCTGGCCAAGGCGCTGGCGGAGGCCAAGGCCGCCGGCGGTCCGGCGCTGATCGAGGTGCAGGTGTCGGAGATGCCCAGCCCCTGGGCGCTGATCCATCCGTTCGTGCCGCCGGCCTCGCCGCCGCCGGCCAATCCGCTCGGCGATCCGAAAGCGGCATGATCATGAGCACCGACGTCAAACCCGCCTCCGGCTCGGCCCGCTGGTATCCCTGGTACGTCACCGGGGTGCTGATGGTGGCCTATGTGCTGTCGTTCCTGGACCGCCAGATCCTTTATCTGATGGTCGAGCCGATCAAGGCCGACTTGAAGATCAGCGACTTCCAGTTCTCGCTGCTGACCGGCGGGGCCTTCGGGATCTTCTACACCCTGATGGGCCTGCCGATTGGCTGGCTGGCCGACCGCTACAACCGCAAGACCCTGATCGCCGCCGGCATCGCCGCCTGGAGCGTGATGACCGCCTTCTGCGGGCTGTCGCGCAGCTACATCGAGCTGTTCCTGGCCCGGGTGGGCGTCGGGGTGGGGGAGGCGACCCTGTCGCCCTCGGCCTATTCGATGCTGTCGGATTCGTTCGACAAGTCCCGCCTGCCCAAGGCGATGAGCTTCTACACCTTCGGCATCTTCATCGGTTCGGGCCTGGCCATGATCATCGGCGGCCAGGTCATCGCCGCGGTCGCCCAGACGCCCGACATCATGCTGCCGATCTTCGGCGCGATGCGCTCGTGGCACATGGTGTTCATCATCGTCGGTTTGCCAGGCCTGCTGGTCAGCCTGTGGATGCTGACCCTGAAGGAGCCGGCCCGCACCGGCATCGTCGCCAAGAAGGCCAAGGGTTCGTTCCCGTTCTCGGAAGTCCTGACCTTCATCCGCAGCCACCCTTTGATGTCGGTGTCGCTGTTCCTGGGCTCGGCCTTCTTCTCGGTGCTGGCCTATGCCGACAGCTGGTACCCGGAACTGTTCATTCGCCTGTGGGGCTGGGACGTCGGGGCCAGCGGTCGGATCAACGGCGCCTCGTCGCTGATCGGCGGCCCGCTGGGCCTGCTGTTCGCCGGCTGGTGCTCCAGCCGCTGGCTGGCCCAGGGCAAGACCGACGCGTGCTTGCGCCTGACCGCCCTGGCCGCGGTCGGCATCACCATTCCCGCCGTCGCCCTGCCGCTGATGCCGAACGCCCAGGCCATGGCCGTCATGCTGTTTCCGTTCAAGTTCTTCATCGGCTTCACGCCGGTGCTGATCCCCTCGGCCCTGCAGATGGTCGCGCCCAATCACCTGCGCGCCCAACTCGGCGCCGTCTTCCTGTTCACCACCGGCATCATCGGCATCAGCATGGGTCCGATCCTGCCGGCCTTCCTCAGCGACTTCGTGTTCCAGGGCCCTCGCGCCCTGCCGCACGCCCTGGCCTCGGCCGCCGTGGTCATCGGACCGCTGACCTTCGCCCTGCTGTGGGTGGGCCTGCGCCAGTACCGGGACCGCTTCGAACAAGCCGCCGCTGAATCCACCGCCGCCTAGCGTCCGCGAAAAGGACAACGACAATGCGCATCAACTTCGCCGCCGCCGCTCTCTGCCTGCTGATGGCCTCGGCCGCGCCGGCCGCCCTGGCCCAGGACACCGCCAAGGCTCCGTCCAAGGGGCCCGCCGCCCTGGACCCGATGTCGGGCCGCGCCACCTCCGAGGAGCTGTCCAGCGTCACGCGCCACAGCACCGTGATCAACGGCGCCAAGATCGCCTATACGGCCACCGCCGGCACGCTGACGATCCAGAGCCATGACGGCGATCCCAACGCCAGCATGTTCTACGTCGCCTATGTCGCCGACCGCCCTGCCGGGGCCCCGCCGCGCCCGGTGACCTTCCTGTTCAACGGCGGTCCGGGCTCGGCCAGCCACTGGCTGAACATCGGCGGCATCGGTCCCGTCCAGGCGGTGGTTCACGCGCCCAAGGCCACCGGCCCTGCGCCCTACGTCCTGCAGAACAGCCCCGGCAGCATCCTCGACAAGAGCGACCTGGTCTTCGTCGACGCCGTCGGCACCGGCTATTCGCGCCCGATCGGCGACACCCCGGCCAAGACCTTCTGGGGCACCGAGCAGGACATGGACAGCTTCGCGCGGTTCATCACTCGCTACGTGACCGTCAACGAGCGCTGGGGTTCGCCCAAGTACCTGTTCGGCGAGTCGTACGGCACCACCCGCGCCGCCGGCCTGGTCTATCGCCTGCAGAACCAGGGCATGCAGTTTAACGGCGTCGTGCTGCTGTCGCTGGTCGTCAACGGCGACGGCGGCCAGGACAATGACTACGCCGTCCTGGTCCCGACCTATGCGGCGACCGCCTGGTACCATAACCGCCTGCAGAACCGTCCCGCCGACCTCAAGGCCTACATGGCCGAGGTGCGCGAGTTCGCCCGTGGGCCCTACACCCTGGCCCTGGGCCGCGGGCACGCCCTGCCGATCGAGGAAAAGCGCAAGGTCGCCGAACAGCTGTCGGCCTATGTCGGCCTGCCGGTCGACTATCTGATGAGCCGCAACCTGCGGGTCGATCTGGAGTCCTATCGCCGCGAACTGCTGCGCGCCGACGCCAAGATCACCGGCCGCTTCGACGCCCGCTTTACCGCGCCCCACGCCTATGGCGCGATGAGCGGATCGTTCGATCCGGCGACCGACGACCCGGCGACCGCCGGCGTCTCCAGCGCCTATCTGTCGACCTATCGCGACTATCTGAGCCGCGACCTGAAGTGGCGCTCGCCGATGAACTTCCGGTCGTTGAACAACATGGAAGTCTCCAGCGCGTGGGATAACCATCACCGCGCGCCGGGCAACAAGATGCTGGACTCGCCCAACGTCGCCCTCGACCTCGCCGCGGCCATGCGCAGCAATCCGCAGCTGCAGGTCCTGGCCATGAGCGGCTACTACGACATGTCGACGCCGTTCTTCTCCGGCGAATACGGCATGGACCACATGCTGCTGGAGCCCAGCCTGATCGGCAACGTGGACTACAAGATCTATGAGACCGGCCACATGGCCTTCAATGACAAGCTGGCCCTGGAGAAGATGAAGCGCGACCTGGACGCCTTCTACGAGCGCTCGTCCAAGCCCTCGCAGCCCCAGTAGCCCGCGGCGGCGCCGGCTGAGCCACGGTCCAGCCGGCGCGAGCGTCTCAAGTATTGCCGAGTAAGTCGAAGTGTAGGCGTCGCCCCGGGCTTTTCCGCCCGTGGGCGCGTTTTCGCGTCTGGCGCAGGCGAACGCAGGCGAGCCGCAGATACTCAAAACGTCACTCGGCGAACAGGCAAGCTCAAAAATCAAACAGGGTGATAATGCTCTGTATTCATGAGAATTTTGCCTGATTTTGGACGCTCTGAGAGGGCTGCTCGCACCCTTTTTCATCATGTCGGGAAAAACAAATTAACTTGACAAATTTCTGTCGGCGCAAAACACATAACATGTGAAATAAATAGCGCGTCCCCGGGAAACACCCTTCCTGGAATGGCCGGCCCAAGAACAAGGGGGAATAAAAATGCGTCAGAGTCTCAAGCTCGTCCTGTTGGCGTCGTCGATCGCCACGCCGGCCTTCGCACAGAGCGCCGCTCAGCCGGAATCGACGATCGAGGAGATCATCGTCACGGCGACCCGCCAGGCGACCTCGATCAACCGCACGCCGCTCAGCATCACCGCCGTCACGCAAGAGAGCCTGGATCGCCAGGGTATCGAAGACGCCGCCGACCTGGCGCGCAGCGTGCCAGGCCTCAGCGTCAGCAATGTCGGCTCCAACAGCGCCGTCCAGACTATCGCGATCCGCGGCGTCGTGCCCCAGGCCGGCGCGGCGACCACCGGCGTCTATCTGGACGACAGCCCGCTGACCAAGCGCGGCGGCCCCGCCGGCAGCGGCACGCCGATCCCGCTGCTGTTCGACCTGGAGCGCGTCGAAGTGCTGCGCGGCCCGCAGGGTACGCTGTACGGCGGCGGCTCGCAGGGCGGCACGGTCCGCTTTATCACCCCCAAGCCCAGCCTGACCGAGATGTCGGGCCACGCCCGCACCAATGTCTCCAAGACCAAGTCGGGCGACTGGAACTATGACGGCGGCATCGCCATGGGCGGCCCGATCGTCGAGGACAAGCTGGGCTTCCGCGCCAGCGTCATCGGCCGTCACACCGGCGGCTATATCGACTATGTCGATCGTCTCAGCGGCAAGACCTTCAAGAAGGACGCCAACTCGTCCGACGCCGCCGCGGCCCGCATCTCGCTATTGTGGCAGGCCAGCGACAAGCTGACGATCAATCCGTCGCTGTACTGGTCGATGCAGAAGACCCGCCAGGACGACTACTACTGGCGCAACGTCGCCCAGCACACCACGCCGGGCAGCGCCACCAACCCGTCGCGCACCTACGGTCCCTACAACTACTACGGCAAGGGCAACTACACCTCGGGCGACGTCTGCAATGTCGGCGACGACTTCGCTGGCCAGTTCGGCAACTGCATGCCCAAGGTCGGCGTGCGCAACGAGCTGCTGCTGCCGTCGGTCTCGGCCGAGTACGAGTTCGAGCACATGACCGTGCTGGGCGTCCTGACCTATGTGAAGGACAACAGCCGCGGCAACATGAACTTCTCCTACCAGGAGCCGCAGAACCACCAGGGCGGCTATCCGTTCATCGCCAAGCTGCCGATCTACGAGTCCTATCCCTGGTACGACAACAAGCGCGACGGCTTCACCGGCGAGCTGCGCTTCGCTTCTGCCAACCCCGACTCGCGTCTCAGCTGGGTGGCCGGCGTCTACTACAGCGACATCACCATCAAGGCCCTGACCGAGTATCGCGCCAACGTCGCGGACCTGACCCAGGCCGTGTACGGCCTGCCGCCGGAACGCATCTTCGGCGTGCCGCTGCTGCCGGGTAACCTCGAATACTATCGCGACCACGACATGACCGACAACGAAGTGGCCGCCTATGGCGAAGCCACCTTCAGCGTCACCGACAAGTTCAAGCTGATCGGCGGTCTGCGCCTGTCGCGCACGGATCTCGACTACTCGCAGATCACCGCGGGCCCGATCTCGGGCATCAGCGTCCCGACCGTCGCCAACGGCGGCATCATCCTGGGCCAGATCGCCGAGAAGCAGGTCTCGCCCAAGGTCGGCTTCCAGTACTTCTACGACGGCTCGAACTCGATCTTCGGCACCATCTCCAGCGGCTATCGCGTCGGCGGCGTCAACCAGCGTCCGCCCGTGCGCTGCGCCGCGGACCTGGCCTCGCTGGGCATCACCGGCACGCCGGACACCTATGACAGCGACACGGTCTGGAACTACGAGCTGGGCGCCAAGGTCAACCTCTTCGGGGCCCAGATCAACGGCAGCGTCTATCGCCTGGAATGGGACCAGACCCAGACCAACTACGGCCTGCCGACCTGCGGCTTCACCTATACGGTCAATGCCGGCAAGGCGATCAGCCAGGGCGTCGACCTGGACATCAAGGCCAATCTGGGGGCGGGCTTCACGGTCAACGCCGCCATCGGCTACAGCGACGCCGAATATGTCGAGGGCGTCGTCGGCCCGGCCCCGAACAAGACGGTCTACCTGAAGAAGGGCGACCCGCTGCCGGTGCCGGACTGGAAGCTGGCGCTGGGTCTGCAGTACGCCTTCACCCTGGGCGGCCGCGACGGTTACATCCGCGCCGACTACCAGTACGCCTCGTCCTACTGGAGCGGCGTGACCTTCGGCTCGGCCGGCTACTCGCCCGACGTCAACGGCCAGCGCGAGGCGACCCACTTCGTCACCGCCCGCGCCGGCTTCGACCTGAACGACAAGGTCGAGCTGGCCCTGTTCGCCGACAACCTGTTCAACTCGCAGGACGTCCTGGCGGTGCACAACTCCAACGGCCGCTCGGGCTGCGTGGCCAGCTCTGGTCCGTCGTGCTCGGTCTACCGCCAGTTCAACCCGGTCTATCGCGAGGTCACGTTCCGGCCGCGCACGGTCGGGGTCTCGGCCAGCTACCGCTTCTAAGCGGATCTTCCGCGGGCCCGGCCACTGGTCGGGCCCGCTTCTTTTTCAGTCAGCATCACACGGAGCCGGCATGGATCGCCCGCATCGCGCTCGCCTCTGCTTGGGCGCTGCCCTGGCCGCCCTGACTCTGACGGTTGCGCCCGCCGCCTTCGCTCAAGCCGTGCCCCCCAAGTTCGCGGCCATGGACGTCTTCAAGCTGGAGAGCGCGCACGATCCGCAGCTCTCGCCGGACGGGGCGCAGATCGCCTATGTCCGCCGCGCGGCCGACGTCATGACCGACCGCTATCGCTCGTCGATCTGGGTGATCGACGCCAGGACCGGCGAGCAGCGCGCCCTGGTCGCCGGCGCCGCCTCGGCCTCGGCCCCGCGCTGGTCGCCCGATGGCCGGCGGCTGCTTTACTGCGCCGGTCCCGAACTGCGCGTGCTCGACCTGGCCACCCGAGCCGACTGGTCGCTGGGCAAGCTGGGCGGCGGCGCGCGCGGCGCGATCTGGTCGCCCGACGGCGCGAGCATCGCCTATCTGCGCTTCGTCGACGCCAAGCCGCCCAGCTTCGCGACGCCGCCGGCCCCGCCGCCCGGCGCGGAGTGGGGACCGCCGGCCAAGATCTACGACCGCCTGGACGTCCACGCCGACGGCGCGGGCTTCCTCAAGCCCGGCGCGACCCAAGTCTTCATCCTGCCCGTCGAGGGCGGGACCGAACGGCAGGTCACCCAAGGGACCGTCAGCTATGGCGACATCGCCTGGCTGGGGCAGGGGGCGCTGGTCGCCAGCGCCAACGCCAATCCCGACGCCGACCTGGATCCGCGCGAGAGCGATCTCTTCCGCATCGATCTCGCCAGCGGTCAGGCTGTGGCCCTGACCACGCGCAAGGGTCCTGACGCCCAGCCGGTCGTATCGCCGGACGGCCGCCGTATCGCCTATGTCGGCTATGACGACCGCAAGGTCTCGTGGCAGACCAACCAGCTCTACGTCATGAACGCCGACGGCTCGGGCGCGCGCAGCCTGACCGCCGGGCTGGACCGCTCGCTGTCCTCGCCGACCTTCACGCCCGACGGCGCGGCGATCCTGGCCACGGCGATGTCGGAAGGCCGCATCGAACTGCTGCGGATCACGCTGGACGGCAAGATCACCACCCTGGCCAGCGACCTCAACGAAGGCGCGGGCGGACGGCCCTATGTCGGCGGTTCGTACAGTCTGGCCAAGCGCAAGGACGGCGGTCTGTCGATCGCCTACACGCAGGGCCGTGCCGATCGGCCGTCGGACATTGCCCTGATGACCTCGGGCGCGGCCGCCAAGCGGTTGACCGACCTCAACCAGGACGCCCTGGGCGGGGTGGCGATGGGCCAGGTCCGCAAGCTGCCGGTGAAGAGCAGCGCCGACGGCCGGGCGATCGACGCCTGGATGCTGCTGCCGCCCGACTACCAGCCGGGCAAGCGCTATCCGACCATCCTGGAGATCCATGGCGGGCCGGCGATCATGTACGGCCCGACCTTCGCCGCCGAGCTGCAGCGCTTCGCCGCCGAGGGCTTCGTGGTGCTGTTCGCCAACCAGCGCGGCTCGCTGGGCTATGGCGAGGCTTTCGCCCTGACCATCGACCGCACCTATCCGGGGAAGGACGATCTGGCCGACCTGATGAGCGTGGTCGACGCCGCCGTGGCGGCCGAGGTCGCCGATCCGCAGCGCCTGTTCGTCACCGGCGGCTCGGCCGGCGGGGCGATGACGGCCTGGATTGTCGGCAACACCGATCGCTTCGCCGCCGCCGTGGTGGTCAATCCGGTGATCAACTGGGTCAGCACCATGCTGGCCGGCGACACCGCCGCCCATGTGGCCCGCCACCAGATCCGCGCCATGCCGTGGGACGATCTCGACCTCTTCTGGAAGCTGTCGCCGCTGTCGCGCGCCGGCCACGTCAAGACGCCCACCATGGTCATGGTCGGCGAGGAGGACTGGCGCACGCCGCCAGCCGAGGCCGAGCAGTTCTACACCGCCCTGAAGCTGCGCGGCGTCGACAGCGCCCTGGCCCGCATCCCGGGCTCGGGCCACAACATCGGCGCGCGGCCCACCCAGTTCATCGCCAAGACCGACAACATTATCGGCTGGTTCCGCGCCCACGACCCGGCGCGCGCCCAGCAAGGAGCCGCCAAGCCATGACCCGCCGTACGTTCCGCCTGGCTGCTGTCGCGGCCAGCGTCCTGGCCC
>CAZRPD010000169.1:0-11611 GCA_964601775.1 uncultured Caulobacter sp.
GGAGGGCATTGGCCAAGCGATCGACCGCGGCGCCAGCCAGCCCCAGCAGCTGCTGGCCTTCTCGCGCCGCACGCCCTTGAAGCCCGAGGTCGTCGACATCGCCGCGCGCCTGAACGGCATGCACGCCCTGCTGGATCGTTCGCTGCGCGAGGACGTGACCGTCGAGATCAAGACCGCCCCCGACCTGTGGCGGGTCGAGGTCGACGCCTCGCAGCTGGAGGTGGCGGTGCTGAACATCGCGATCAACGCCCGCGACGCCATGCCCGCCGGCGGCAGGATCACCATCGAGGCCGTCAACGCACCCTCCGGCCGCGAGGACGGCGCCGGCGACGTCGTGCTTCTGGCGATCCGCGACACCGGCGTCGGCGTCGCGCCCGACATGATCGGCCGCTTGTTCGAGCCGTTCTTCACCACCAAGGAGGTGGGCAAGGGCACGGGCCTGGGCCTGTCGCAGGTTTATGGTTTCGCCCGCGCCTCGGGCGGCGAGGTCGGTGTCGACAGCGTGTTGGGGGAAGGCACGACAATCTGGCTGCGCATCCCGCGCTCGACCAAGGCCCTGGCGGCGGTCGCCGCCCCGGCCCAGATCCGCGCCAAGCCCGAGGGCCGTCGCAGAATCCTGCTGGTCGAGGACGACGACAGCGTCGCCCAGCTCGTCGAGGAGATGTTGCGCGAACTGGGCTATGAGGTCGCGCGCGCACCCGAAGGCAAGGCGGCGCTGGAGACCCTGCGGGCCGATCGCGACTTCGACTTGGTGTTTAGCGACATGGTCATGCCCGGCGACATCGGCGGCCTCGACCTGGCGCGTGACATCACCCGCCAATGGCCCGGCCTGCCGGTCGTCCTGACCACCGGCTACAGCGCCGCCGCGGCCGCCGCGGCCAACGAAGGCCGCCGGGTCCTGGTCAAGCCCTACCGCATCGAGGCCCTGGCCGCGGAACTGGAGGCGGCGATCACGGGGCTGTCGCGGGCGAGCTAGACCCTAGGAACGGGCTTTCCGGGGATGGGTTGATGGAGATCACCCACAGGAGCACGTCATGTCCAAACCGCCCCCCATCCCGCCCGAGCAGCGCGCCTTCAAGGGCCAGAAGCCCGACCTGGGCGACGGCCAGGCCGATCTGGCCGCGAACCCGCCGGGCAATGCCGATGCTAACCTCGACGAGCAGGGGGCGTCAGGCAATCTGCGGCAGAACACGTCCCGCTCGGGCAATGTCCAAAGCCGCTGATCGACCGATGTGTCGAGCGGCCGAAGTCGACCGCTCGACACATCGTTTCTTCTTGAAAGTGCTTCTCATTTAAAGGCTTAGCGCAAACGAGGCGCGTGGGAACGGGCGTCATCCCCGTGTGTTGGTTGGCCGTTGGGGATACACGCAGGGAGACTTCCATGGCCGCCGCCACCAAGAGCACCACCGCCAAAGCCAAGACCGCCAAGCCGCGCAAGACGACCCGCCGCACGGGTCGCCGTGACCCGCTGGCCATTCGCCTGCTGAAGCAGGACCACCGCGAGGTGGAGAAGATGTTCGACGAATACGAGCAGCTGGAAAGCGACGCCGAAAAGCTCGCCCTGTTCAACCAGATCGCGCTGGCCCTGAAGGTCCACACCCAGATCGAAGAAGAAGTGCTTTATCCGGAGAGCCGCGGCGAGGTCGAGGACGACCTGATTGACGAGGCCTACGTGGAGCACGACGGCGCCAAGAAGCTGATCGCTGAGATCGAAGCCATGAAGCCCGGCCAGGAATTCTACGACGCCAAGGTCAAGGTGCTGGGCGAGTACATCAAGCACCACGTCAAGGAAGAGGAACAGCCCGGCGGCTTCTTCGCCCAGGCCAAGAAGGGCGACGAGGACCTGGAAGCCATGGGCGAGCGCATGAAGGCGCGTAAGGAAGAGCTGATGGTGAAGATGGGCGGCAAGGCCGCGCATTGAGCCTGATCCTCCCCCGCGCTGCGGGGGAGGTGGCCCAAAGGGCCGGAGGGGGCAGGCTGGGCGAAAGCCGCATTAGCCCCCTCAGTCGCTCCGCGACAGCTCCCCCGCAACGCGGGGGAGCATCTATCAAAGCCCCGCCAACTTCCCCGCCTGTCGCAGGTCGTCGACGAACTCCGCATAGGCCCTGGCCCGCGTTGCTTCGTCCGGCACGCGCAGCAGGAACGAGGGGTGATAGGTCACCAACCCCTGCGCCTGGTCGGGCAACTGCAGCGGCTTGCCCCGGTTGGCGCCGACGGGCGTGGGCTTGCCGGTCACGCCCAGGGCCGCGGTCGCGCCCAGCATCACGATCACTCGCGGTCGAACCAGCCGGCGCTCGGCGTCCAGCCACCAACGGCAGGCGGTGACCTCGCCGCGATCAGGCGTCTTGTGGATGCGCCGCTTGCCGCGCGGCTCGTGCTTGAAGTGCTTAACGGCGTTGGTGACGAAGGTGCGATCGCGCGGCACGCCGGCCTCGGCCAGGGCCTTGTCGAACATCTGGCCGGCGGGACCGACGAAGGGCGTTCCGGCGAGGTCCTCCTGGTCGCCCGGCTGCTCGCCGACGAACATCAGCGGCGCAGGTCTGGCGCCTTCGCCTGGCACGCCCTGGGTCGCGTCGCGCCAGAGGTCGCATCGGCGGCAGACGCTGACCCCAGCCTCGACCTCTTCCAAGGTCGTCGGCGCGCCCGTGCCGTAGGCGGCGTCGCGAGAGTGGCGCAGGGCGGCCTTCAGCACGCGTTCGGACGGTTGGCGAGGTGTGGACGCGACCATAGCCGTGGCGCGCTCCTGGGCGGTTTCGATCAGCTCGGGAATGAGCCGCGCCTCGGGCAGGTTCCGCCAATAGCGTTTCGGCATCTCCTGGCGCATCTGACGCGGGTTCAGGCGGGCCGGGTTGAAGATCGAGGCGTAGTAGGTGCGCCAGAGCTCTTCCTGGGCGTCCTCGGCCGGCGCATCGGCCGGATCGGCGCCTTCTGAGACCATCAGCCGCTCCTGGTCCCAGGCCACGCAGGCGTCGGGCGTCAGGATGGTCCAGTCCATGGCGGTGAAGCGGCGGACGAAGAACGGTGCGGTGGCCTCGGTCACCCGGTGGGCCGGCTCGAACCAGGCGGCGTAGGTCTCGGTCGCCGCGCCCTCGATCAGGCGGAAGCGGACGAAGGCCTTCATCTTGTGGGCCGAGCGGTTGACGGCCTTGGCCATGTCGCGGGCCCTGGCCATGTCGGGATCGGCCGGATTGTCGATCAGGCGGGGCTCGCGCTCGAGCCGCCACAGGATGCGATAGAGCAGGGCGAGGCGGTCCGGCGCGCGATGCTGGATCACCTGCTCGGCCAACTCGACGAAGGCGGCGGGGACGGTGAAGTTCGCGGCCTTTCCGGAGGGCGCGGAAGGGACGTCCAGGTCGAACAGCTCCCGCTCCACCGTCCACACCACGGCTTCCGGCGTCACGCCTTCGGCCCGCAGCGCCCGGGCGGCCGCGCGCCAGCCGGCGAAGTCGATCTCCGACGCCAGCCGCACGACCCGCATCAGAACAGGCTCAGCTGCTGGGCCGGGACCAGGGCGGCCTTCAGGCTGTCGCGGTCGGCCAGGGCGCCCGGCGTCCAGTCGGCGGTGATGACAAAAGCCCTGGCGCGCTTGATGACGGCCCCGACGCGCTTGAGGTCATCGAGGGTCAGGCGCGCCACCTTCCGGGCCGTCAAGATGCGCTCCACGGTCTTGGCGCCCAGGCCCGGCACGCGCAGCAGGGTTTCCTTGTCGGCGGTCTGGACGTCGATGGGGAACTTGGCGCGGTTGCGCAGCGCCCAGCTGGTCTTGGGATCGACCGTCAGGTCCAGGTCCTCGCCCTCGGCAACGATCTCGGGCCGCTCGAAGCCATAGAAGCGCATCAGCCAGTCGGCTTGGTACAGGCGGTGTTCGCGCAGCAGCGGAGGCCGGGCCAGCGGCAGGCGGTGACTGGCGTCGGGGATCGGACTGAAGGCCGAGTAGTAGACCCGTCCCAGGCGATAGGCGCCGTAGAGGTTGGCGCTGCGGGCCAGGATGTCGCCGTCCTTGGCCTCGTCTGCCCCGACGATCAGCTGGGTCGACTGGCTGCGGGCGAAGGTGCGGCGCGCGGCCTTCTTGGCCGGCTCGGCATGGTCGTCGATGGCCAGGCGCATGCGGCCCATGGCGCGCTTGATGTCGGTCGGGCTCTTTTCGGGCGCCAGCGCCTTGAGATCGTCGTCGCGCGGCAGCTCGATATTGATCGACACCCGATCGGCATAGAGCCCCGCCTCGGCCGCCAGCTCGGGCGAGGCCTCGGGGATCAGTTTCAGATGAATGTAGCCGCGGAAGTCGTGGTCCAGCCGCAGCGACTTGGCCACTCGGACCATTTCTTCCATCGTGTAGTCGCCCGTCCGGATGACCCCCGACGACAGGAACAGACCCTCGATATAGTTGCGCTTGTAGAAGTTGAGGGTGAGGTCGACGACCTCCTTCACCGTAAACCGCGCCCGGGGCGTGTTCGACGACACGCGGTTGATGCAGTAGGCGCAGTCGTAGATGCAGAAGTTGGTCAGCAGGATCTTCAGCAGGCTGATGCAACGACCGTCCGGCGCATAGGCGTGGCAGATGCCCATGCCCTCGGTCGAGCCGATACCCTTGCCGCCGATCGAACTTCGCTTTTCGGCGCCGGACGAAGCGCAGGACGCGTCGTACTTGGCGGCATCGGAGAGAATGGCGAGCTTGCGCCTGAGATCGAGAACGGCCATGCGGAGCACGGTATCGTTCTTATTTTGTTCTGAATAGACTTCACGCGCGACGCGGGCATGAAGCTCAACGTCGCGCGTGAATAGAAGCGTCGGGGAGCAGACTTTTCAGTCAACTCCCCGCCGAATTATTCCGAAGGAATAATTCGCTTCAAGCATGGAGCGCGACGATCGCCGAAACCGGTATCCACTTTCGGCTGTCGCGCTCTGAGGAATTAGCCGTTGACGGCGTCCTTCAGTTGCTTGGCCGGCGTGAAGGCGACCTTCTTGCTGGCGGCGATCTCGATGGTCGCGCCCGTGGCCGGGTTGCGGCCGGTGCGGGCCGGCTTGGCCTGGACCTTGAACTTGCCGAAGCCCGGGATCGAGACTTCTTCGCCCTTCACGGCGGCGTCGGCGATCGACTTGAAGACGCCGTCGATGATGGCCTTGGCTTGGGTCTTGGTCAGCTTGTCGTCGGCGGCGACAGCGGTGTCGACCAGATCGGAAACGTTCGTCATCTCTAAGCTCATTCCTGTGAATCAGGGAAATCCGAGCCTGCCGACGCCGATCGGATTTGTCACCCGTTAGGGAAGGTTAAAACGCCGATTCATGGGGGCAAAACGCCCGTGGGACGGGGTTTTTCTCGGAATCGACGCCTCAGGAACGGCCAAGTTAAGGGTAAAATCCTTAATTATGGTCTCAAAAGTAGACTGTGGCGCGACTCTCGCTAGGGCTGATTTCATTGATCGGGGGTGAGTCGAGGCCCCGAAAGGCGCCTGTCGGAACGTCGCAACGCCCCAGTCATTCCTCCTGCAGGCACAGGAGAAACGACCATGACCGATGTCGATAACGGGCGGGACGAGCAGGACGGCGCCGAGGCGCTGGACGAGGATGTGGTCGGCAAGGACGGCGAATTTCGCACCTTTGAGGAACTGCCCGACGTCCTGGACGTGACCCAGGCCGAGGGCGACGCCGACGATGACGACGCCCTGATCGCCGAAGAGCTCGACGACGACGAGATCATTGAACTGGAGCAGGACGAGGACGGCGACCCCGACGATGTCCGGCCCGAAGTCTTCGACGGCGAATAGACGATGGCTGCGCGCAAGCTGGCGGCTTACGACGCCAAGCGCGACTTCAAGATCACCAGCGAGCCCTCGGGCGCGGTCGAGGTGGCCGCGTCCGAGCGCGCGCGGTTTGTCATCCAGAAGCACGACGCCACCCGGCTGCACTACGACCTGCGGCTGGAGCACGACGGCGTGTTCCTGTCGTGGGCGGTGACGCGCGGGCCCTCGCGCGATCCGCACGACAAACGCCTGGCCGTCCATGTCGAGGACCACCCGCTGGCCTATGGCGACTTCGAGGGCGTGATCCCCAAGGGCCAGTACGGCGGCGGCACGGTGATGCTGTGGGATCGCGGCTGGTGGGCGCCCGAGCCGGGGTTTGACCTGGCCAAGGGCCTCAAGAAGGGCGAGATCAAGCTGGTCTTTGCCGGCGAGCGGATGAAGGGCGGCTATGTGCTGGTCCGCATCCACAACGACAAGAAGGGCGGCAAGCGCGAGAACTGGTTGCTGATCAAGCATCGCGACGAGTTCGCGATCGAGGGCGACTCCGATTTTCTGGACGACACGTCGTTCTCGATCGCGTCGGGCCGGACGATGGAGGTCATCGCGACCGGCAAGGGCAAGGCGCCCGAGCCGTTCATGACCGCCAAGACCCCGCCGCCGGACGCGGTGTGGAACAGCAGGGTCTCGCCCGAGGCGTCCGGCGAGAAGGCGGCCGAGGACGCGGGCGCGCCCAAACGCAAGCCTGCGGCGGCGAAGGCCAAGCGCAAGATACCTGACTTCGTCCCGCCGCAGCTGTGCAAGCTGGTCGACCGGCCGCCGGGCGGCGAGGGCTGGGTTCATGAGATCAAGTTCGACGGCTACCGCATGCAGCTGCGTATCGAAGGCGGCAAGGCGGCCTTGCGCACGCGCACCGGCCTGGACTGGAGCGACCGCTTTCCGCAGCTGATCGCCGACGCGGCCGACCTGCCTGACGCGCTGATCGACGGCGAGGTGGTGGCCCTGGACGACACCGGCTCGCCCAGCTTCGCGGGGCTGCAGGCGGCGTTGGCCGAGGAGGACACCGGCGACCTGATCTTCTTCGCCTTCGACTTGCTGCACGGTGAGGGGCAGGATTTGACGGAGCAGTCGCTGGAGGACCGCAAGACCCAGCTCAAGGCGCTGCTGCCGACCGACGGCGAACGCATCCGCTATGTCGAGCACTTCAAGAGCGGCGGCGAGGCGGTGCTGCAGTCGGCCTGCCGGATGTCGCTGGAAGGGGTGATCTCCAAGAAGCTCGACGCGCCCTATCGCTCGGGCAAGGGCGCGACCTGGACCAAGGCCAAGTGCCGGGCCGGCCATGAGGTGGTGATCGGCGGCTGGACCACGACGGGCGAGGCGTTCCGGTCGCTGATCGTCGGGGTCTTTTCCGACGGCGACCTCGTCCATGTCGGCCGGGTCGGCACGGGCTATGGTCGCGACAAGGTCGCCAAGCTGCTGCCGAAGTTGAAAGCCCATGCCCGCAAGACCTCGCCGTTCAAGGGCAAGGGCGCGCCGAAAGGCGGGGCGGGCGTCCACTGGGTGGATCCGGTGTTGGTGGCCGAGATCGAATTCGCGGGCTTCACCGGCGAAGGTTCGGTGCGACAGGCCTCGTTCAAGGGGCTGCGCGAGGACAAACCCGCCAAGGCCGTCGAGGCCGAAGCGCCCGCGCCGGCCGACGAAGTCGAACTGGCGCAGCCGAAATCTGGGAAAGCGATCGTCAAGGGCGTGACCCTGTCCAATCCCGACAAGCCCTTGTGGCCCGACGCCGGCGACGGGACGCCGGGGACCAAGCTCGACCTCGCGCGCTACTACGAAGCGGTTGGCGAATGGATGCTGGACCACGTGCGCGGCCGGCCGTGCTCGGTGATCCGCACGCCCGACGGCATCGGCGGCGAGAGCTTCTTCCAGCGCCATTCGGGCAAGGGCGTCTCGGCCCTGATCGACGAGGTCACGGTCAAGGGCGACCGCAAGCCGTATCTGGTGTTCAACACCGTCGAAGCCATCGTCGCCGCCGGCCAGTGGGGCGCGACCGAGCTGCATCCCTGGAATTGTCGCGAGGGCGAGCCGGAGGTCCCGGGCCGGCTGGTCTTCGACCTCGACCCCGGGCCGGACGTGCCGTTCGACGCTGTGGTCGAGGGCGCGCGCGAGGTCCGCGACCGGCTGGAGGCCTTGGGCCTGGTCGGCTTCTGCAAAACCACCGGCGGCAAGGGCCTGCACGTGGTGACGCCGCTGAAGGGTTCGCCCAAGACAGGGAATGGGGTGGACTGGGACGCGGCCAAGGCCTTCGCCCGCGAGGTCTGCGCGCGGATGGCGGCAGACAGTCCCGACCAGTACCTCATCACCATGGCCAAGAAGGACCGGGGCGGGCGAATCTTCCTGGACTACCTGCGTAACGACCGCATGAGCACGGCGGTGGCCCCGCTGTCCCCGCGCGCGCGTCCGGGGGCGCCGGTGTCATGGCCGGTGGCCTGGACGCAGGTGAGGAAGGGGCTGGATCCTGCGCGGTTCAACATTCGGACCGCGCCAGGGATGTTGAAGGATCTCGACGCGTGGGAGGCCTATGCGCAGAGCGAGCGGGATTTGGCGGCGGCGATCAGGAAGCTGGGGAAGGGCGGCTAGCCCAAATGCTCACCGTCATCCCGGGCCTTGTGCCCGGGACCCCTCTGTCCGCCGCAGGTGCGGAGCGGAATAACGCTCTCACGTGCAAGCTGAACCAGGGGTCCCGGGCACAAGGCCCGGGATGACGGAGTTTGGGGTTAGCTCGCCTTCTTCCGCGCCGGCGCCTTGTGCGCCGCCTTCTTCGTCGCCGGCGCCTTGCCCAGGCTGCTGCGCAAAGCCTCCATCAGATCCACCACATTGGTGTCCTCCGGCGCTTCGGGCGCCGCCACCTTCCGCCCCTTGCCCTTCTGCTTTTCCTTGATCAGCGCGCGCAGGGCGTCTTCATAGCGGTCGTTGAACTGCTCGGGATCGAACGGGCCTTCCTGCTGCTCGATGATCTTGTGCGCGATCTGGATCATCGCCGCGTCGGGCTTCTTGTCGGGGATGGAGTCGAAATAGGTCGCCGCATCGCGCACCTCGCGCTGGCTGCGCAGGGTCCAGGCCACCATGCCCTCGTCACGCGGCTCGATCGCCAGCAGGCGCTCACGTTGGTGCATGACGACCCGGCCCAGCGCCACCTGGCCGGCCTTGGTCATCGCCTCGCGGATCACGGCATAGGCCTCGGCGGCCAGCTTGCCGTCAGGGACCAGGAAATAGGGATTGTCCCAATAGAGCCGATCGATGTCGCCGGCGGCGACGAAGCGTTCGATGTCGATGGTGCGGGTGCTTTCCAGGCGGACGCTGTCGATCTCGTCCTGGGTGACCACGACGTACTGGCCCTTCTCGTATTCGTAGCCCTTGACGATGTCGGCGCGCTCGATCGGCCCCAGGTCCGGATCGGTCGGGATCATCCGAATGCGGTTGTGGGTCTTCTTGTGCAGCATGTTGAAGTGCACGTCGCCGCGCGAGTCCGTAGCGGTGTAGAGCGCGACGGGGCAGGTCACGAGCGACAGGCGCAGGTGGCCCTGCCAGGTGGGGCGGCCGGCGGCCATAGGCGTTCTCCTCCGTGGAGCCTTGGGTCAGGCTTGCGCGCACGAGGCCTTCGCGGCCTCCAGGAAACGGATAACGGCCAACTCGAAGGCGCGCTCCGAACGGCCGGCCTTCAGCGGCAGGGTCCCTTGCTGATAGGCCTCCAGCACCAGCGGGTGGATGTAGGAACCCCGGCAGACGGCGGCGGTGTTGCCTAATAGACCGGCGACCGCCTTCACGCAGGTGTTGACGTTGCGCTTGGCCTCGGTGGGGCTGCCGGCCTTCGGGATCAGACACAGCGCCCGAGCGGCGGCCAGGGTGCCGGCCCAGGTGCGGAAGTCCTTGGCCGAGAAGTCCTCGCCCATGGTGGCCCGGATATAGGCGTTGACGTCGGCGCTCTCGATCGATCGGCGTTGGCCGTCCTCGTCGAGATACTGGAACAGGCGTTGGCCGGGCACGTCCTGGCAGGCCTTGACGATGCGGGCCAGTCGCCGGTCGCGGAAGCCTGTGGTGTGGACCTTGCCGCTTTTGCCCTTGAACTGGAACGTGCCGCCGACGCCCGACAGCTTGGCGTGGCGATCACGCAGCGTCGTCAGGCCAAAGCTCTTGTTGGCTTGCGCATACTCCTCGTTGCCGACCCGGATCAGGGTCAGCTCCATCAGTCGGATGACCGCAGCGATGACCTTTTCGCGCTGTAGGCCGCGCCGGGAGAGATCCTTCTCGACCCGATCGCGCAGGCGGGGCAGGGCGCGGCCAAAGGCGATCATCCGCCCGAACTTCAGCCCGTCACGGTCGCGCCGCCAAGCCTCGTGATAGCGATACTGCTTGCGGCCCTTCTGGTCGCGGCCGGTCGCCTGGATGTGGCCGCGCGGCGAGGGGCAGATCCAGACGTGCGTCCAGGCCGGCGGGATGGCCAGCGCCCGAATGCGCTCCAGCGTATCGGCATCGGTGATCGGGTCGTCGTCGGGATCGCGATAGTCGAAGCCGTCGCCAGCCTTGACCCGCCTCAGCCCGGGATCGTCGTCGTTGACGTAGGCGAGGCCTGGGGTGGCGCCTGGAAGCTCGGTCGAAAACTCGATGGTGTCTCGCGGCATGTCGCCAGCCCTCCGCTCCGTCTTCGGATCAACGGAGCGCGGAAGCGCCGGTTCCTGAGCCTGCTTTGGGCATGAAAAAAGGCTTCGCGCCGAGCCCGAAGCCTTCGTCCATTCAGGGTTGAAGACGGGCCTTACGGAGCGTCGTCGTCCACCATGGCGCGAACCAGGTCCACGACCCGGCGACGCAGGCGACGGTCGTCCAGGCGCGGGAACAGGCTTGCCAGCTCCAGGCCTTCCGGCGTCGAGACGAACTCGGTCATGCGTTGGGCGAAGCCGTCGTCCAGGCCGCCGTCGGTGTCTTCCAGGCCTTCGAAGAAGTAGGAAACGGGCGCCTGCAGCAGCTTGGCGGCGTCGTACAGCTTGCTGGCGCTGATGCGGTTGGCGCCGCGCTCGTACTTCTGGATCTGCTGGAAGGTGATGCCGAGGGCGTCGGCGACCTGGGTTTGGCTGAGACCCATCATCTTCCGGCGAATTCTCAGTCGAGCTCCCACATACAGATCAACGGGGTGGGTCGCGTCGGCTGCGGGTCGATCGTTCATCCGCCTAAAATCCATCAAGCGCCGCCGTGCGGCTTTAACATCTGCGTTAACGGGTATGCCTCAGCTTGGCTGCATCGTCACGTGCTGCGCATGCACAGATCGGGTCTTCGCGCCCAGGCGGCGCAAGGGGTTTTACGCGACCTGGGATGGATTTGCACCGCTTAGGGATCGCACGGGGTTGACGTTCGGAACCCCGGGGAGTGTGTGCGCGCCATGACAGTTCAATCGGGCGTGCGTGTCGCCGTGGCTGGGGCCGGGGCGTTTGGATCGGCGGTGGCGTTGCGGCTGGCGCGGGGCGGGGCGGACGTGACCGTGTTCGATCCGGGGCCCCCTGGCCATAACGCTTCCGGCGTGGCCGCCGGCATGCTGGCGCCGGTCAGCGAGGCGCTGTTCGATCCAGCCTCGCGCGGTCATCTGGACGTGATGCGGCGCGCCCGCGAGCTATGGCCGGCCTTCGCCGACAGCCTGGGGATCGCGCTGGGCCTGGCCGGCGTGCGGATCGAAGGCTGCGACGCCTGGCGCGGCGAGGTCGAGGCCAAGCTGCGCGATCTGGGCGTTCCGGTCACGGATCACATTACCGAGGACTGGCGCATCGACGCCCCGGGCGCCCTGGCGGCGATGCGGGCGGCGGCGGAAGCGGCCGGCGCGGCGT
>CAZRPD010000170.1:0-11579 GCA_964601775.1 uncultured Caulobacter sp.
GTGACACCGCGGGGGCGGGGGCGGGGGGGGGCGCGGCCGGGGCGGCCGCAGACCCCGCCAGGCCCCGGCCCGCGGCGCCCACGCACGTCCGGACGGACAGGGACTTCGACAGCACTCGCATTTCCTAGACCTGGGCCGACCAAGCTATCGGCCGGCGTTCAACCCAATATTTATGGCTTAATCAAGAAGACGGCGAACCGTCTGCTCCCACGTGACATTCTTGTCGCGCCAGAGTTTACGCGCCGCCCCGCCCAGGGATATCGCCCGCCCCTTGTCGGAGGTCAAACGATCCAGAGCGTCGGCCAGGGCCTGCGGGATCGGTTCGGCCACCGCGCCGGTGTCCTGGTTGACGATCTCCAGCAGCCCCCCGCTGTCAGTGACGGTCAGGACGGCCTTTCCGCAGGCGAAGGCCTCCATGGTCACATAGCCCACGCTGTCCTCGTCGAACGGCAGATAGGCGCAGACCAGGGCGTCGTTGGCCCAGCGGGCGATGTCGGCGCGCGGATGGAAGCCGAAGCGCAGATCGACCCGATCCTTCAGGTCCAGGTCCTCGACCAGCTTGGTCAGGCGATCGGCATAGGCCTGGTTCTCCGGCGGACCGGCGATGACCAGGCGCAGGCTGCCCGGCAGCAGGGCCAGGGCCTCGATCAGCAGGTGCTGGCGCTTGCCCGCCGCCACCCGGCCGCCGGCGAAGACATAGTCGCCATAGTCGCCGCCGACGAACAGCTCCTCGTCGTTCAGCGGCGGATACAGCACCTCGCTGGGCACGCCATTGAAGCGGGCCAGGCGGTTCTGGGTCACCGGCGAGTTGCAGAAGATCTTGCGGCACTGGGCGAAGCAGTCGTTGTCGGCGGCCTTGATCGCCGCCTTCACCGCCCGGCCCGTGTCATCGAAATCCAGATGGCTCTGGCCCGCTTCGGACAGGTCATAGGCCTGGCGGAACTGATGCAGCAGCCACAGCACCTTCTCATGGTGCGGGACCAGATAGGCCGGGAACTTCAGGCCGATCACGCGGTCGACGTTGTACAGCCGCATGCCCTTGGAGATCAGCATCTCCTCGATCAGGCGCTCGGCGGGCTCCCAGGTGAACGGGATGCGGACCAGCTCGGACTGCACACCCTTGGTGGCGTTCAGGCGGCGCACCAGGTGATCGGCCAGTTCCTCGGCCCCGCCGCGCTGGAACGGGGCGGCGTTGTTGACGACCAGGACTTTCATGCGGTCAGCCGATCCACGACGGTGCTCCAGTCGATCTTCATCTCGGCCAGGCGATTCAGCGAGGCGGTCCCCATCGTGGCGACGCCCTGCTTGTCGGCGTGCAGGCGGTCGAACTGCTCGGCCAGGGCCTTGGCGTCCGGCTCGCTGATCAGGCCGTTGCGGCCGTGCTCGACCAGTTCCAGCACCCCGCCGCTATCGGTGGTGGTGATGATCGGCTTGCGCGCATGGGCGCCTTCCAGCGAGGGATAGCCGTAGCTGTCCTCGTCCTTGGGCAGGTAGGCGATGGCCAATGCTTCCTTCAGCATCTCGGCCTTCTCCTCCTCGCTGATCCAGCGATCCTCGAGAATGACGCGGTCCTGGACGCCCAGGTCCTTGGTCATCTGCACCAGCTGGCGGCCGTACTCAGGGCTGGACGCCGTGCCGGCCAGGCGCAGCTTCACGCCGGTCTTCACGTGCTGCATCGCCTCGATCATCAGCGCCTGGCGCTTGTGCGGCTCCAGGCGCGAGATGGCGACGATCTCGTCGCCATAACCGGTGTGGGTGAAACGCTCGGGCTGGTAGATCGGCGGATACAGCGGCGTGGCGTCCAGGCCGTTGAACGTCTTCAGGCGATCGGCCACGACCTGGGAATTGGTGAACACCGCCCGGCTCTCGGCGATGGCCCGGGTGTCCAGCGCCCGCAGATTGTCGCGAATGGCGCGGGTGTGGGCGTCGTCGGGCATGCCGCGATAGGGCGTGTCCCACAGGTCGTAGAAGGTGCGGATGTGGTGGATGAACCACAGCACCTTGTTGGGATGATCCACCACATAGGCCGGCGGCCGGAAGCAGATCACCCGGTCGCACCACTGGGTCAGGTCGATCAGCCGCCAGGCGGCGATCTGGTGCAGGATCTCGTTCGGATCGTCGGTGAACGGCAGATAGAACCGCTCGACCTCGTGGCCGGCCTCGATCAGCTTCTCCTCGAGCCACTCGACGATGAAGCGCGCACCGCCGTTGATGAACGGCACGATCGAGGAAAGCAGAACGATCCGCATGGCCTAGGCCAGGACCTGGTCGAGCGCGTCGATCACGCGGTCGATGTCGGCTTCGGACAGGCCCGCATGGGTCGGCAGGTTCAGACCGTCGGCGCCGCAGAGCTCGGCCTGCGTCAGATCCCCGGTCGCCAGGTGCGCGTAGGGCGGCATCACGTGCATCGGGTGGAACACCGGCCGGCTCTCGATGCCCAGGGCGTCCAGGTCCTTGATGACCTGGTCGCGCGAGATCGACAGGCCCTCGCCCAGACGCACGGTGTACATCCAGAACACATGGCGGCCGGTCGGCGCGACAAACGGCTTGGTCACGCGGTTGCCCAGACGGCCGATCTTCTCCTCGTACCAGCCCACGACCCGCGCGCGTGCGGCCAGGTGCTCCTCGACCCGCTCCAGCTGCGCCAGGCCGATGGCGGCCTGGATGTTGGTCATGCGGTAGTTGTAGCCGACGATGGGGAACCAGTAGCGGCGGTTGGGGTCCATGCCCTGGCCGCGCAGCAGGCGCATCTTGGCGGCCAGCGCGTCGTCATCGGTGGTGATCATCCCGCCTTCGCCGGTGGTGATGATCTTGTTGCCGAAGAAGCTGAAGGTCGCGCACGTGCCCAGGCTGCCGGACGTCTTGCCCTTGTAGGTCGCGCCGACGGCCTCGGCGGCGTCCTCGACGACGAACAGGTTGTGCTTCTTGGCGATCTCCAGGATCGGATCCATGTCGCAGATCTGGCCGTAAAGGTGCACCGGCATGATCGCCTTGGTGCGCGGCGTGATCAGCGCCTCCAGCTTGGCGGGATCGAGATTGAAGGTGTCCGGATCGTTGTCGATCAGCACCGGCGTGGCGCCGCAATAGGTCACCGCGTTGGCCGAGGCGATGTAGGTCAGGCTGGGCACGATCACCTCGTCGCCCGGACCGACGTCCAGGGCCACCAGGGCCAGGTGCAGCGCCGTCGTGCCGTTGTTGCACGCGATGGCGTTGCGCACGCCGCAGTACTCGGCGAAGGCCTTCTCGAACTCGGAGATGAACCGACCGACCGACGAGATCCAGGTCGTGTCCATGCATTCAAGGACGTATTCGCGCTCCTTGCCGTCCAGACGCGGGGCGGCGACGGAAATCCTGGGCAGAGCGTTCGCCGGGTTGGTCATGGCCGGTCTCCTTTGATTTTGGCCGGCACGCCGATCGCGAGAACCGCGTCCGGAAGGTTCCTTACGACGACGCCGCCGGCCCCGACGATCGTATCGGCGCCGATGGTCACGCCGGGAATGGCCCGCGCGCCGACGCCGAGGAAGGCGCGCTCGCCAAGGGTGACGCCGCCGGCCAAGGCCGAGGCGGGTCCCAGGTGGCAGGCGGCGCCCAGGACACAGTCATGGTCGACGATGGCGCCGGTGTTGACGATGGCCAGATCACCTACGCGGCTGTCGGCGTTGATCGCCACGCCGGCCATCACCGCCACGCCTTCGCCGATCCGTACGCTGGGCGAGATCACCGCGGAAGGGTGGATGGCGTTGACCAGGACAAAGCCCTGCTCGCGCGCCTTGCGCCCCAGCTTCTCGCGCAGCCGGTTGTCGCCGATCGCCACGAACAGCTTCGAAAGCCCCTGCCCTCGCAGATCCGCCAGGGCCAGATCGTCGCCGACCACCGGAACGCCCAGCACCGCGCGTGGGGTCGGGTCGGCGTCGACGATCGCCGCAACCGTCTCGCCCGCCGCCCGCAAGCTCTCGATGACCACTTTCGCGTGGCCGCCGCCGCCGATGATGACGACGTCGCTGCTCATCAGCCGCGCGACCGCCGCTTCAGGTCGGCCTCGACCATTTCGGCGATCATCTGCTGCATGGTGATCTTGGGCTCCCAGCCCAGCTTGGCCTTGGCCTTGCTCGGGTCGCCCAGCAGCAGGTCCACTTCGGCCGGACGCAGGAACTTCGGATTGATCGTGATGTGGTCCTGGTAGTTCAGGCCGACCGTTGCAAAGGCCGTCTCGCACATCTCGCGCACAGTCCAGGTCTTGCCCGTGGCGACCACGTAGTCGTCCGGCGTCTCCTGCTGCAGCATCAGCCACATGGCCTCGACATAGTCCTGGGCGTGGCCCCAGTCGCGCTTGGCGTCGAGATTGCCGAGGTCCACGCTCTTCTGCTGGCCCAGCTTGATGGCCGCCACGGCGTCGGTGACCTTGCGGGTCACGAACTCGATGCCGCGCAGCGGGCTCTCGTGGTTGAACAGAATGCCGGCCGAGGCGTGCAGGCCGAAGCTCTCGCGGTAGTTCACCGTCATCCAGTGCGCGTACATCTTGGCCACGGCATAGGGCGAACGCGGATAGAACGGCGTCGTCTCCGACTGGATCGGGTGCTGGACCAAGCCGTACATCTCCGACGACGAGGCCTGGTAGAAGCGCGCCTGCGGGCACTCTTCACGCACGGCTTCCAGCATGGTGGTGGCGCCCAGGCCGGTCACCGAACCCGTCAGGTGCGGCTGGTCCCACGACGCGCCGACGAAGCTCTGGGCGGCCAGGTTGTAGACCTCGTCCGGCTGCAGGCGGCGCATCAGGCGCGACAGGCCGCCCTGGTCCAGCAGATCGCCCAGTTCGAACTGGATATCGTCATAGACACCCATCCAGCGCAGGCGGTCGCCGATCACGTCGGCCGAGGCCGAGCGGCGCAGCATGCCGTGGACCTTGTAGCCCTTCTCCAGCAGCAGCTTGGCGAGGTACGCCCCGTCCTGACCGGTAATCCCGGTGATCAGCGCCGTCTTCGCCATACGCTCCATCGACTCCAGTTAAAAAGAAAGGTCCTGACTACACTATTGCCGGCGATTGAAAAGCCGGCTGGGCCAGCTTTCCAAAAGTCAGCGAAATCAGACCCTTCCTACTCCTCGCGCATAGTGGTGCGCAGCGTGTCGCGCAGCGGCGAGAACAGGTATTGCAGCACGGTGCGCTCGCCGGTCGGCACGATGACCTGGGCGGGCATGCCGGCGCTGACCTTGGCGCGGACGTCGGCGGGCAACTGCTTGGGATCGACGCGCACGATCCCCAGGAAATAGGCCGTCTTGTTCTCGGGATCGGGGATGCGGTCGCGCGACAGCGACTCGATCTTGCCGTTCAGGATCGGGATCTTGCGCGTGTGGAAGGCCGGCAGCCGCACCTCGGTGATCAGACCGGGATGGACATTGTCGACGTCGGTCGGCGCAAAGTGAGCCTGGATGACGAAGGCCTCGTCGTCGGGGGCGATGTCGACCAGCGGTTCGGCCGGACGGACCACGGCGCCCTCGGTGTAGAAGCGGACGTTCTGGGCCGTGCCGCTGACCGGCGACAGCACCTTGATCCGGCGCTGGGCGTCGGAGGCCACGACTTCACGTTCAGTCACCTCAGCCAGCTTCACGCGGGTCTCGGTGATGCTCTGGCTGACTTCCTCGAAGAACTGCTGCTTGATCTGACGGATCTTCAGCTGGGTTTCCGACATGCCCTGCACCACCTTGGCGCGGTCGGCGGTCAGGCGGCCGATCGAGCCCGACAGCGAGGCCTGCTCGCGCTCCAGCGCCAGCAGGCGCGGCCGCGGCACCAGGCCCTTGTCGTAGATCTTGCGCAGATCGCCCAGCTCGTCCTCGATGAAGCCCAGCTGGTCCTTCAGGCCCTGCGTCTGGCGATCGATGCCCTGAATCTCGCTCATGTACTGTTCGCGCTGGGCGTTCATCAGGTCGACCTGGCCCTGGATCGTCTGGCGGCGCTCGATGAACTGGGATTGTTCGTCGGCGATCGCGCGGGCCACGACCGGGTCGGCGCTCTGGGCGCTCAGGTCGGCCGGGAAGCTGATCGCAGCGCGCTGGTCGCGCTCGGCCAGCAGGCGGGCCTCCATGGCCTTCAGGGCGACGAACTGGTTGCGGGTGATGCCGGCGGCGGCGTCGGCCTGGGTCGGATCCAGTTCGAACAGCACCTGGCCGGCTTTCACCTTTTCGCCCTCGCGGACCAGAATGCGGCGCAGCATGCCGCCTTCCAGGTGCTGGATGGTCCGGCGATTGCCCTCGGCCGAAACGACCCCGTTGGCGATCACCGCGCTATCGAGCGGCGCGAACGCCGCCCAGCCCAACAGGCCCACAAAGGTGAAGGCGATGATGCCGTAGCCGATCCTGGCCACGCCTTTGTAGTTGTCCGTCGGACGTTGGAGCTTCGGGGGCTTCATGATGTCTTCAGCCTGAGAGGCGCGCGGCGAGGCGCCAGAAAAGGAAAAATGGCGAGGGTCGGACGCGCGGCGTCAGTGCGCGCTCTGGATCGGCGTGGGGGCCGACGGCGGGGGCTGCTGGGCCGCGCCGGTCAGCTTGGCCAGCATGGCGTCGCGTTCGCCGAAGTCGGCGATCACACCCTGGTTGATCACCATGATGAAGTCCGACTGCGCCAGCAGGTTCACCTTGTGGGTGGCGAACACCACGGTGCGCTTGGCGGCCTTCAGCTGTTGCATGGCCTGCATCAGCGCCACTTCGCCCAATTGGTCGAGGCTGGCGTTCGGCTCGTCCAGCACCAGCAGGGCCGGCATACGGAACACGGCGCGAGCCAGGGCCAGGCGCTGGCGCTGGCCGCCGGACAGCGACGCGCCACCTTCGCCGATCGGCGTATCATAGCCGTTCGCCAGGCCCTGGATCATCTCGTGCACGCCGGCCAGGGTGGCGGCCTCGATCACTTCCTGGGCCTGGAAGTCGGTGAAGCGGGCGATGTTCTGGGCGACCGTGCCCTGGAACAGCTCGATGTCCTGCGGCAGATAGCCGATGTGGCGGCCCAGCTTCTCGGGATCCCACTGCTTGATGTCGTAACCGTCCAGACGGATCACCCCGGCCGCGCAGGGCCAGACGCCGACGATGCCGCGCAGCAGCGAGCTCTTGCCCGCGGCGCTGGGGCCGACGATGGCCACCGCGGTGCCCGCGTCGATGCGGAAGCTGGCCTGGCGCATGGTCGGGGTCTGCGCCCCGGGCGGCATGATCGAGGCGGCCTCGGCCGATAGCACGCCGCGCGGATCGGGCAGCTGCATGTGATCGTCGGTGCTGGCTTCCTCGCGCAGCATCACCTGCAGGCGCTCCCACGCGCTGCGGGCGCCGATGAAGCCTTTCCACTGGCCCACGGCGCCTTCGATCGGCGCCAAGGCGCGGCCCACCAGGATCGAGCCGGCGATCATCGAGCCGGCCGAGATCTCGCCCTGGATGGCCAGATAGGCGCCGCCGCCCAGGATCAGGGTCTGGACCACCTGGCGGAACACCTTGATGCCCGACATCACCGCGCCGCCGGCGTCGCTGGCCGCGGGCTGCCAGGCGACCTGCTCGTCGGGGCGGCCGCGCCCGGGGGGCCCGTGCGCCCTCGCCGGGGGGGCCCCGCCCCGGGCGGCGGGTTGAGCGCCGCCCGGGGTGGAAATATTTTAATCCCAGATGGGCGCGGCGGTAAGGTCGACCGCGCTCAGCACCAACTCGGTAAGCTGTTCTTCCGCAGCCTCCAGGGGGACCAGGCTGGTATTGAGCACCATATGGTACAGGCTGGGGTCGTTGGGGTCGCCCTGGTAAAAGTTGGACAGGTAACGTTCGCGCTTGCGAGTCTCCCGGTTGATGATGGCCTCGGCCTTGTCCGGCTCCAGGTGGTAGTTGCGCACCATAAACTTGATGCGGTCGGCCCGCTCGGCCACCAACAACACCCTGAGCACGCTGGGGTCGTTGCGCAGGATAAACTGGCTGCCACGCCCCAGGATCACCACGTTGTCTTCCTGGGCCAGGTCCTCAATGATGCGGGTGAGGAACTCCACGTAGCGCTTCTCGTCGAAGTCCGAGCCGCTTTCGCCCAGGTGGCGGTCGATAAAACTGGAGGGCACCAAAGTGGACAAAAAGCGCATCAGGTGCCCCCCGGCCTCGCGCTCCACCCCCTCGACCCACTTTAGGGAGACGTTGGCCTTTTCCGCCACCTTGTGCATCAGGCCCTCGTCCACGAACTCGTACCCCAAACGCTGGGCCACCCGGGCGCCCAAAGTCTTGCCGCCTGCTCCGAACTGCCTGGAAATCGTCAGCACCGCCATTTAGCTACTCCGCTTTAATCTAGGTTGGCTGCCGCCGCGTTTGCGCGGCGCATCTCAGGCCAGGGCCTGCGTTTTAAAATCCGATTCGATGCGTTTGACCAGTTTGGTAACTTGCGTGGTGGCCCCTTCCAGGGACAACTGGCTGGTGTTGAGCACCAGGTGGTACAAGCTGGCTTCGTCCGGCTCACCTGGATAAAAGTTATTCAGGAACCTGGCCCGTTTTTTGTCGGCCTCTTCAATAAGCCGCTTGGCCGTGGGCTGGTCCAGATTGTAGTTTTTGGTCATGAAGCCGATGCGGTGGGGCAACTCGGCAACCAAAAGGATGCGTACCGTGTCCGGCCGGTAGCGCAGGATGAACTGGCTGCCCCGGCCCAGCATCACCACCTTGCCCTCGTCGGCCAACTCTTGGATTATCTGGGTCAGACGCTCTACGTGGCCCTTGTCGTCGCCCTCGCTGCTGGTCCAGCGGTCCATGAAGTTGCTGGGAGCCAGGGAGGTGAGAAGCTCCACCACCTGACGGTGGTATTGGCTCTGCCCATCCTTTTGCGCAGGGTCGCCTCCAGCCGCTTTGTCGGCCAACTGGTCCAGTTGGGATTCATGTAAAAAGTGGTATCCCAACTCGGCTGCCACCAGAACCCCCAGGGTCCTGCCCCCGGCCCCGAACTGCCGCGAGATGCTGACCACCGCCATGCGCCGACCTCCTTGACTTGGTTCGCTGTTAACTCTCCCCCTGGCTGCAATCCTCTCCTGATGGTCCCCGTTATCGGTTCCCTCATCATAAACCATGGCGATCGCGTATGGCAATTGCCGTCGGAGGGGCCGCGGCAACAATCGCCGGTTGCCAAGGCCACCGCGGCTCGCCTATACTGTTTTGCGAATGACAGTTTACCGCTGGGTGAAGGGGACAATGACCCGGCCGCCCGGCGGGAAGTTGATGCTAGAACAGAGCTGAGGTTACGAGGACGCCCCAAGGCAAAAAGTAAGCAGCATGGTTTGAACCCGCCCCCTTGGCGTCTTTCAGCGAGGCAGACCTACACTGCCGCAGCCGCGAGAGGTGAACGCCCATGCAGCAGCCGCCCACTGCCGAGGAGCGGTACGAGGCTGAAGCACAAGTAATCTCGGGTCAAGTTCGCCCTGCCAGGCGCGCCTACACTTTCATCTTCACTTTTCCAACGCTTATGGCCCTTTGGGTGGTGCTGTCGGGGCGCTTCGACACCTTCCATCTTTCTCTTGGGGTCATCTCCTGCGCCCTGGTTTCCTTTTTCTCCGGAGACCTGCTTTTCCCCCACTCCCCCCATCCCCGCCAAACCCTGCGCCTTTGGTGGCGCTTCCCCCTCTACGTGCCCTGGTTGCTCTACCAGATATTTCTGGCCAACCTGCACCTGCTTTACCTCACCTTTCATCCCCGCATGCCTGAACTCATCGATCCCCACATGGTCCGCTTCCGCAGCAAGCTCAAAAGCGAGATGGCCCTGTTGGCCTTCGCCAATTCCATAACCCTGACCCCGGGCACCATAACCGTCCGGGTTAGCCCGGACGGCGATTTCGTGGTGCACGCCATTGACCGCTTTTCCGGCGAGGCCCTGCCCGGAGAGATGGAGAAGCGCCTGGCGCGCACTTTTGGGGAGGAGTAATGGACAAGGTTTTCCTCTACACCGGTTTGATCCTGTGCCTGATCATGATGCTTTCGCTCTACCGGGCCCTGTTCGGGCCCAGCGTCTTGGACCGGCTGATCGGGGTCAACGCCGTGGGCAGCAAGACCACGGTGCTCCTGGTGCTGGTGGGGTTGCTCTTTCACCGGGTGGACATGTTCGTGGACATCGCCCTGGCCTATGCCCTTTTGAACTTCGTGGCCGTGTTGGCCGCGTCGCGCTATTTCCAGAAGCGGGGCGGCCTGGGCCGCTGAGGGGGAGCTGCTAGCGACTCATGAACCTGGCGGTGATCATAATCCTGGTAGTGGGGCTGGTGTTCTTCTTGGGCGGCGCGGTGGGCATCCTGCGCTTTCCCGATTTTTATTCCCGTCTGCACCCGGCGGGCAAGATGGACACCCTGGGCAGTTTTCTAATGCTGGGGGCGCTGGCCCTGTATCATCTGCATCCCTTCACCCTGGACAACGTGCTGGTGGCCATCAAGATCGTGCTGATCGTGGTGTTCTATTTCCTGGCCAGCCCCACCGCCACCCACGCCATCGTGGACGCGGGCATCCGGGCCGGGCAGGCGGCCTGGCAAAAGCCGGGGCGGGGGGCGGGCTCATGATCTGGCAGATCGACCTGGCGGTGCTCATCCTGGTGTTGATCTGCGCGGTGGGGGCCTTGGCGGTCAAGGACCTGATGGGCGCGGCCATCCTGTTCGGAGCCTACAGTTTTCTCATGTGCATCCTCTGGGCGGTGATGGGCGCGGTGGACGTGGCCTTTACCGAGGCCTCGGTGGGGGCGGGGGTCAGCACGGTGTTTTTCGTGGCCGCGGTTTTCCGCACCAGCCGGAGAAGCAAGGATTGAAAGCCCTGGCATTGGCCATCGTGGCCCTGGTGGGGGGCCTGTTGATATCGGCCACCGTGGATTTCCCCGACTGGGGTGATCCCGCCTCGCCCGCCTCCTTGCACGTCTCGCCCCATTACGTTGAAAAGACCATGGAAGAAACCTCGGTGCCCAACATCGTCACCGCGGTGCTGGCAGACTATCGTGGCTTTGACACCATGTTCGAGACCACGGTGGTGTTCACCGCCGGGGTGGCCTGCTTCCTGCTGCTTCGGCGGCGCGAGCCCCGGCCGGGGCCGTCCAGGGTCTACCGTCACCGGGCCACCGGGGTGATCGTGGAGATGAGCCAGCCGCCGGACACCGAGCCGGCGCCGGAGGTGTTCAAGCGCATCGATGACGACTGGACCCCCCACGACCTCATCGTCATGAACGTGTGCCGTTTGCTCATTCCCTTTATCCAGCTTTTCGGCCTGTACGTCATAGCCCACGGCCACCACAGCCCCGGCGGCGGCTTCCAGGGCGGGGTGATCCTGGGGGCCAGCGTCATTCTCCTGGCCCTGTCCTGGGATCTGCGCACCGCCACCACGCGCATGAAGGAAACCGCCACCGGCCTGATGAGCGCCACGGGGGTGTTCATCTACGCCGGGGTGGGGGCCTTGGCCCTGGCTATGGGAGGCAACTTCCTGGACTACGCCGCCCTGTCGCCCATCCTTATGGTGGACCCGGTGGCCGCTCGCAGTTTGGGCATCTTTTTCGTGGAGGTGGGGGTGGGCCTGGCGGAGAAGGCCACCATGGTGCTGATCTACAGGAACCCGGGCTCCGCGGGCCATTT
>CAZRPD010000171.1:0-11426 GCA_964601775.1 uncultured Caulobacter sp.
GATGCGATGGATCGCATGACGTCGGACAAGGTTCGGGCTAAGTCATTGGGGAGCGCCGCGCGCGATCTCTGGCGCGATAAGAATGTCACATGGGATGAGACGGTCCGCCGTCTTCTTGATTAAGCCACAAATTTTGGGTTGAAGGCCGGGTTACGGCGAGTTTGACCCAAGTCTAGGAAACGCGAGTGCTGTCGAAAGTTCTGTCCGTTCGTTCGTCCTTCATCGCCCTGGCTATCGCCATGGCTGTGAGCGGTCGCGCCGAACTCGCTCACGCCGAGACCCTGGCAGACGCGCTCACCGCCGCCTACCAGAGCAATCCGAACATCCAGGCCCAGCGCGCCGCTATGCGGGCCCTGGACGAGAACTACACCCAGGCCCGCGCCGCCTATGGCCTGCAGGCCAGCGCGTCGGTGTCCGAGAACTATAGCTGGCAGAAACAGAACGGCGCGCGCGACGGGCGTGACGCGACGAACCAGGCCAGCCAGCTGACGCTGAGCCAGGTGCTCTACACCAACGGCCGCTACGCCGCACGTTTGCAGGGCGTGGAGGCCCAGATCAAGGCCGCGCGCGAGAACCTGCGCCGGATCGAAATGGACCTCTTGGTGCGGGTGACCAACGCCTATGTCTCGGTGCGCCGCGATCGCGAAGTCGTGCGTATCGCCCAGGGCGGCGAAACCTGGTTGCGCAAGCAGCTGCAGGATACTGAGGACAAGTTCAGCGTCCGTCAGGTGACCCTGACCGACGTGCAGCAGGCTAAGGCCCGCCTGGCGGCGTCCAGCACGCAACTGGCCAACGCCCAGGCCCAGCTGAACGTCAGCGTCGCGTTCTACGCCTCGATGATCGGTCATCTGCCGGAGACCCTCGAGCCCGAGCCGGACATCGACGACCTGCCCACCTCGCTGGATGAGGCCTTCAATCAGGCCGAGCAGTCCAGCCCGGTCCTGCTGGCGGCGGGCTATACCGAAAAGGCCTCTCGAGAAGGCGTCGCCGAGGCGCGCGCTCAGCGGCTGTTCACGGTCAGCGCGCGAGCCGACTACCGCAATGGCACCCAGGTCCCTTACAGCGGGGCCACGCAGTTCCGCGATGATACGCTGAACGCCGGCGTCACCCTGAGCCAGCCGCTGTTCTCCAGCGGCCAGCTGAACTCGTCGGTCCGTCAGTCGATCGAGGAGAACAACCGCGACAAGCTGCTGATCGACGACGCGCGCCGCAACACGGTGCTGAGCGTCTCGCAGTATTGGGACCAGCTGGTCGCCGCTCGTCGCTCGCTGGTGACGATCGAAGACGAGATGAAGGCCAACACCGTCGCCTTCTACGGCGTGCGCGAGGAAGAGCGCTTCGCCCTGCGCAGCACGATCGAGGTGCTGAACGCCCAGGCCGAGCTGCAGAATTCCCAGCTCAACTTCGTCCGGGCGCGCGCCAGCGAATATGTCGGCCGCCTGCAGCTGCTGGCCCAGGTCGGCACGCTCGAGGTCGGCAATCTGGCGCCGGGCGTGGCGACCTACGATCCCGAGCGGCACTTCAAGAAGGTGCGTTACAAGGGCGTGCTGCCGACGGATCTGATCGTCCAGACCCTGGACAAGGTCGCCCTGCCGATGGAGCCGAAGAAGCCCAAGGCCGGCGACACCACGCCGATCCGTCCGCCGTCCAGCGAACTGCCCGTCAAGCCGATCTCGGCCGACAAGGTGGAGCCGCCGAAGTCGATCAACGACCTGCCGGCGCTCAGCGACGACACGCCGGTCAAGACCGCGCCTAGGAACTGATCGGCAGCAGCCGGCGCATCAGCGCCTGCCAGGCGTTGCGATCGAACGAGACATGGCCGTTGCGCGCCGTCGCAGCGGCCATTTCGCTGCGCCAGGCGCCGTCCGACAGCATGCGCGCCAGCTTGCGCGCCGCGTCCTCGACATCGGCGTCGGCCCAGCGGCCTTCGCGATAGATCGCGCCGTCGCCCTCGACCGGGATCAGGGCGTAGTCGACCAGTTGGCTAGACGCGGGATCCATGAACTCCACGGTCGACGACCAGCCGGTGGCCAGGGTCGGCTTGCCCAGCCAGATCGCCTCGGCCAGCAGCAGGCCGTAGCCCTCCGAGCGGTGCAGGGACACCACGATGTCGATGCTGGCGGTCAGGCGCGCCATGTCGTCGGCCGACAGGCTCTCTGTCATCAGCCGGATGGTCGGATCGCCGGCGACGCTGGCGGCCAGATCGGCCAGGGTGTCGGGATAAAGGTCGGCGCCGACGATCTTGCATACCAGCAAGGCTGGCGCGCCGCTGGCCTGCACGGCCTTCTGGAACGCCTGCAAGGCCGCGTAAGGGTTCTTGCGCTGGGCCGTCGAGCGCAGGTCGAACGCCATCAGCGCCACGACCCGGTCGGCCGGCAGGCGGAAGCGCGCACAGTCCGGCGCCGGGCGCGGATTGAGATAGAGCGGATAGGGGGCCGGCGAGACCTTCACGCGCGGCGGTGCGATCTTGCGGATGGCGTCGGCGGCGAAGGCCGAGGGGGTCCAGACCTCGTCGACAAGGTCAAAGGCTTCGGCCCACTCGGGCGGGGCGTCCTCCAGCTCCCAGGCCCAGTATCCGATATGCCGACGGCCCTCCAGCGGACGACCCTCGGTGTCGCGGGCCCAGCGCAGCAGCTCCGGCGGATTGATGTGCGAGATGACTACGCCGCGCTCGCAGGCCGCCGGCGGCGGAAACGCCACGGGCAGATCGACCGGAAAGCCGACATCGGCCGACAGGTCGATGGCGCGCACAGACTGGCCGGCGTCGGCGAACCCCCGCGCCAGCATCCGTGCGCCTTCGCCCAGGCCGTGCACCGCGCCGTGGAAGCCGACGATGGTCACGGGGAGCGCGGCCGGAAGGTCCTGTCGGCGCGCACGCTTGAACGCGCGGGCCTGGCCGACGCGCTCGGCGCGCCGTCTGGCCGCGTCGTCCAGAGCAAGGCGCAGGGCCGCGATCAAGGTCGATGGCGCCTGGGCGACCTGATGGGCCATCCTGCGCACCGGAACGGGCAGGCGACGCCAGAGCGCGTGCGCGCGGGCGTGATGAGGGTTCAGGTCGGGCAGGTTGGGGTGTTCCGTGACTGGCGGGACGCGCGCGTTTGAATCATCGCCCAGCTTTCTAGCAACAATCGCAGCGCCGCGCGCCTCCTTGCCGGGCGGCACGCGCTTAGCGGGAACTTGGCGAACGCGCTGGCTTGGCAGATCCACGAAAGGCCCGTCACCCCTAGGGCGTTGTTCGCCTGTCTGGAGAGTGAACGTCAAATCTATCGACGCTTTTTGGCGTAATGGTGGGTAACTCGGTTAAAGCTCAAGGGATTGAATGTCGGAAACTTTAAAATTCCAATGTTCATCGAAACGTTTGGATTTGGTTTTCGAGAAGTAAACCCTCAAACCAGAACTCTATCAATCGAAGGCGCTGGCGCGTCTTTCTGAGAGGTGGTGTTCACACCTTCGATATTTCAAAATGAAACCGGGGAATCTGAGCGTGGGGCGGCAATATCGGAAGTTGAACGGCGAATTCACGCTGAAATGTCGAAATTCGACGGTAAGCCCGTTGCGAAGCGCCGCCGGTTAAGGTATGAAGGTGTTGTCTACCCACAAGACTTCCCATTAGCCCCGCCGGAGACCGAGTCCCCGGCGGGGCTTATTGCATCTGGGGTCTCGTAAACGGGCCTGGCGTGCAGTGGCGAGAAAACGCCGCGCGCTCGGCGGCGTTCCTAAGGCCAAGCTTTCCTTAAAACCTAGATGCGGTCTTCCGGCGGCGCGGTGTTCGGCTTGGGCATGTGCGGGCCGTGCACGACGGGCTGGCGCTCCAGGATCTGCCGAACCTTGCGCACCGCCGTCGAGGCGCGGCTACGGCGCTGGCGCCAGAGCAGCAGGGTCATGGCCCCGAGCGTCGCGGTCAGGAAGGGCAGGGGGCCCAAAAGCCATACGGCCGCCGCCAGGGCGAAGTAATAGGCCCGCACGCCGGCATTGAAGGCCGACAGAGCCGGGTTGAGGATTCCGCCCGCCGCCTCGGCATATTCGGCCAGCACGGCCGGCGGGGCCCACATCGGCGTCGCGCCGATCGCGGCCAGGCAGTAGTTCATCTGACGGATCGACCAGATGAAGTCGAGCAGGCCGCGCGCCAGGGCGACCAGCACCAGGCCCAGCTTGATCTGGAACATCAGCGGCGTGGTCTTGGCCAGCACCGCCAAGCCCTCGACGTTGCGCAGCGCGCTGTCGCCGCCGAACAGTACGCCGGCCGCCGCGGCGATCAGGATCAGGTTCGACGAGGCGAAGAAGCTGGCCGAGTTGATGGCGTGGCCCAGGAGCTGACCGTCCAGCAGGGCGATCTCGCGCACCGCCATCTCCTGCATCCACCGGCGGCGGATCACGGTCATGTCGGTGTTCAGCGCGCCGCCGCCTTCGCCCAGGCGCTTGAGCATGGGTTCGTACAGCAGCCAGCAAGCGGCGAAGACGGACAGGACGAAGATGTCGGACAGGTGCATGGCGCAAATCTAGACATAGACGCAGAGTCGGAAAACCGGGTTCGCCGTCGCTTTGTCAGTCCTCGTGGATCAAGCTATGGCGGCGCGTGTCCTTCAGGATGATCGCGCAGACCAGGGCCAGGCTCATCACCCCGGCGACATAGAGATAGAAGGCGCTCTCCAGGCCGTTGTGCTTGAACCCCAGGGCGACCATCTCGGCGGTCCCGCCAAACAGCACATTGGCCAGGGCGTAGGGCAGGGCCACACCCAGGGCCCGGACATGGGCGGGGAACATCTCGGCCTTCACCACGCCACTGATCGCGGTGTAGCCCGACTGGATCACCACGCCGACTAGGATCAGGGCCAGGGCTCCGGCGACGGTGCTGGCCTGGCTGATGGCGGTCATGATCGGCCAGATGGTCAGGGCGCCGCCGGCGAAGGCGAAGATCAGCACCGGCTTGCGGCCGACCTTGTCCGACAGCCAGCCGGCCAGCGGCTGCAGCAGCATGAAGGCGATCAAGCTGATGGCGCTGATTTCGGACGCCTGCGCCTTGCTGAAGCCAGCCGTGTTGACCAGGAAC
The DNA here is from genome assembly GCA_964601775.1 of uncultured Caulobacter sp. Lineage (GTDB taxonomy): Bacteria > Pseudomonadota > Alphaproteobacteria > Caulobacterales > Caulobacteraceae > Caulobacter. The sequence continues at coordinate 5,051 of CAZRPD010000171.1, forward strand.
TTCTGCATGTAGGTGGTGTAGACGTAGAAGGTCAGCGAGCCGCCAGCGGTCAGGCCCATGATCAGCAGGCTTTCGCGCGGGTGGCGGCGCACCAGCGGCACGATCAGCGACACGAAGAACAGCGCCAGGAACAGCGCGCCCAGGATCTGTCCGGGCCGCGCCAGCGGTCCCGAAGTCACGCCCAGGACGCCGGCGATGAGGGTCAGGACCAGGAACACCGCCGCGCTGGCGACCTGGCCGCGCGACAGGGTCTCGGGCTTGTCCGCGCGCTTGAAGGCGATGCTCTCCTCGAGGCCCCGGCGGATCCAGAAGACGACGACGGCCAGCAGGGCGCCGATCACGAACGGCACGCGCCAGGCCCATGCCCGCAAAGCTTCGTCCCCGACGAACCGCTGCAGGATGATCAGCACCCCCAGGGCCAGCAGTTGGCCGGCGATCAGGGTCACGTAGTGGAAGCTGGACCAGAAGCCGCGATGGGCCTTGCCGGCCATCTCGCTCATATAGGTGGCGCTGGCCCCGTATTCGCCGCCGACCCACAGGCCTTGCAGGACGCGCGCCAGCAGCAGGATGGCCGGCGCCCACAGGCCGATGACCGCGTAGCCGGGCGTCAGGGCGATGACCAGGGCGCCGCCGCACATCAGGGCCACCGACACCGACAGGGCCGACCGGCGGCCGGCGCGGTCGGCATAGAGCCCCATCAGCCAGGCGCCGATCGGGCGGGCTACGAACCCCAGGAAGAACACCGCGGCCGCCTGCAGCAACTGCACGGTCTGGTCGCCCTTGGGGAAGAAGGCCGGGGCGAAATAGAGGGTGAAGGCGGCGTAGGCGAACCAGTCGTACCATTCGACCAGGTTGCCGGCCGAGCCGCCCAGGATGGCCCGGGCGCGGGCTGCGGCCGAGAGGCGGGGAGCCCCGGCCTGGATTTCGGCCTCGACGTTCGCCGTCATGAAAACTCCCCCTCCGGATCCGAAGGGGGAGCTTAGGCGAACGTCGATTCAGAACAAGCTGTCTAGGCGGCGCTCTAGATCCTGCCGAGCAGCACCAGGATGATCAGGATGACCAGCACCAGGCCCAGGCCGCCGCTGGGGAAGTAGCCCCACGAACGGCTGTGGCCCCAGGTGGGCAGCGCGCCGACCAGAGCCAGGATCAGAATGATGATGAGGATTGTGCCGAGCATGATCCGAAAGTCCCTCCGATCCCGCCTTCGCCACTACGGCGCCGCTGGGATCACGCTTTCGGAATACGTGGCGCCGCTTGTCGGTTCCGCGCCGCCGGTTCGGGGCTAGCCGACGGCGTCCTGGGTCTTGCGCAGGCGCATGGCCCACAGGGCGCCGATCACCCCGCCCTTGACGCGCGGCAGGGTCAGCAGAGTCAGGGTGGCCAGCAGGGTCAGGGTCACGGGGGCGACCACCATCGGCGGGGCTTCCCAGATCCATGGGAAGAACAGCAGCGGCGCGACGACCAGATGGCCGATCAGCAGGATGGTGAAATAGGCCGGGCCGTCATCGGCCGGATAGCCGCCCAGTTCGTGGCCGCAGGCCTCGCACTCGGGATCGACCTTCAGATAGCGCATGTACAGTCTGCCGTCGCCGCAGTTGGGGCAACGATGCAGCAGGCCGCGCTTGAGGCCGGTGAGCAGAGGTTTGGCGGGCTGGGTCTCTGACATGGCGTCCATATGCGCCTTGATGACCGGCGAGGAAAGGGCGACCAGCCGTCGCACCCGGCCTATTCCACCATGTGTTGAACAAGTATTGGTGAACGCGTCTCGAGGTCCGTGCGTCTGCGATCCGTGCAAACGATGTTGCATTGAAGCGGTCGAAGAATGCTGTTCAGCGAAGAATATTCAACGGCTGATGAGGGTTAGATCGCCAGCGTTGAGGGGGTGTGGCCGGGAACGACCGCTGCTCGCTCACGTTGATCACCAGATCTGGAAATAGCGAGGCGAGCATGCCGTCAAAGGTCGACACATCGAAGCAGGAACCGCCCCGGGACGGCGCGGCGGCCTCGAAAGCCGAGCACGCCGTCCGCAAGGCCCCCGAAGACGCCGTCGCGCCGCATGAGAAGCGGGCGATCGGCGCCGAGACCTCGCGGGAAGAGGACGCTTAGGACCTAGCGCTTGGCGTCGCTGGCGGTCGTGCTGACGGCGCGGCCGGCGGCCGAGGCGTCGGGTCCGACGCCTTCGATGGTGTTGGAGGCCGGAACCAGCAGGGCGGGCGCGGCGGCGGCCAGGACGACGATCTTACGCATGGGTTTCGAACTCCACCTAAAAAGCGCGGGAACTTAACCGTTCGCCGCGCCGAGCTTCAAGAGGCTCGGCGCGGCGTCCTGTTCATCGAATACGGCGCAGCGAGCTGTAGCGGTCGTTCTGCTTCTTGGGCAGCACCGGCGCGTCGTAGCTGTAGGTCCAGCAACGGCCGCGATAGTAAGCGTCCTCGCAGAACTCCCACTCGCCGCGCATGATCTTGAACGACGAGGTCTGGTCGTTGAAGCCCATGCGGACCAGGTCGGGCTCGTTACCGCGGATCGGGCGGGACTGGCCGCCGAAGTCGCGGTGCTCGAACAGCACCACATCGACGCCGCCGCCCCGCCTGTCGTCTCGGCGGTCGTCCCGGCGATCATAGCGGCCGTCGCGGCCGTCGCGGCGATCGTTGCCGTAGCCGCGGTCCTGCGCCACGGCGACGCCGGCCGTCAACAGGGCCAGAGCGCCGCAGGCGAGCGTGAAGGCAGTCTTGCGCATGGTAGGCTCTCCTAGCGGATGCGGCGGATCGAGCTGATGGCGTCGTTCCATTCGCGCGGCAGAACGGGCTGGTCGGCGTCCAGGCGGCTGCAGCGGCCCTGATAGTTGGCGTGCTCGCAGATTTCCCAGTTGCCGCGGACGATCTTGATCGACGAGGCCCTGTCGTTGAACCGGACGATGCCGAGGTCGGCGATGTCGCCGACCACTTCGTAGACCTGGCCCTGATAGCCGCTGTTCTCGAACATCAGGACGTCGCCGCGGTAGTTGTTGCCGGGACGTCCGCCGCCGCCGCCCCAGTTACCACCGCCCCCGTTGCCGCCGCCCCAGCCGCCGCCATTACCGCCGCCGTAGCCGACGCACTGGAGGCGGCCATTGCGGTTCTCCAGTCCCTGGTTTCCGCAATCGCGGGTGCGGGCGCTGCTCCATTCCCAGCCGCCACGGCTGTTCGAGCATCGCGCCCAGACCTCGCCGCGGAAGGCGGTGATCTCGCGGCAGGACTGCGTGTACGAGCCGCGCGGCGGATCGTCGTACTGGCCGTTCCAGGACGGCGCCTGGGCGGCGGCTGCGCCGGCCAGGGAGAGAGCGGAAAGGGCCGTGAGGCCGAAAGTCTTGAGCATGTCGTTCTCCCCACCGGAAGGCTTCGTCGTGAAGCCAAGCTAGCCGTTCTTTGCCTGAACGGCGCCTGAACACTTCAGCTTCATACAATAACGCCGTTCCTTTGCGGATAGGCGACGGACGAGATCGGTCAATGGGACTTGCGAGTCGCCTGCCGCCATGGCGGGATCGCGCGACGATCCGAGGGAGGGGAGAGCCATGGACTTCGCCTGGAACCGCCGAGGCCTGCTGGCCGTCGGCCTGGCCCTGAGCACGACGCCCGCCTGGGGCGCGGAGATCACGCCCGAGCACATCCCGCTGTGGCCAGGCCTGGCGCCGGGCGGCGACAAGGTTCGGGTGGTCGAGCGCCTGGACCCGTTCACCATGCCCGATGGCACGATCGACAACAGCGTGCTCGGCGTCACCCGCCCGACCCTGACGATCTATCCGGCCCAGGGGGCTGCGCCCAGCGGCCTGGCGGTCCTGGTCATTCCCGGCGGCGGTTTTCGCAAGGTGGTGGCCGACAAGGAAGGCCGGGCGATCGCCCGCTGGCTGGCCAGCGAGGGGATCACGGCCGGAGTGCTGGTCTATCGCCTGCCGGGCGATGGCTGGGACGACGGCTTCGACGCGCCTTTGCAGGACGCCCAACGCGCCTTGCGGCTGCTGCGCGCCCGCAGCGGCGCCGCCAAGGTCGGGGCGCCGGGCTTTTCGGCCGGCGGCACGATCGCGGCGGCCCTGGCCTCGCGCGGCGGCGCGCCGCTCTATCCGCCGGTGGACGCCCTGGACGAGAAGGCCTCGCTGCCGGACTTCGTAGGCCTGGGCTATCCGTATCTGAACATCCCGGCGCCGCCGCGGCCGGAGCTGTCGATGTTCAAGGGCTTCACGGCCCCGACCAAGGCCTTCCTGTTCCATGCGCTCGACGACAACCGAGTGCCGGTCGAGAACAGCCGCAAGGGCGCGGCGGCGATCCGCGCGGCCGGCGGGACCGCCGAGGAACACGAGTACGCCACCGGCGGCCACGGCTTCGCCCTGACCTCGCCGCCCGATGCGCCGGCGGCCGCGTGGCCGGCGGCGTTCCTGAAGTGGGTGCGCGCCCTTTAGGAGGCCCGCGCCTCGGCGCCCATGAAGATCACCTTGGCGCCCTTAGCGACCGCCGAGCCCAGTTCAGCGGCGTCCCAGTTGGTCAGGCGCACGCAGCCGTGCGAGGCGCGCTTGTTGACCAGCTTGGGATCGGGCGTGCCGTGGATGCCGTAGGTGTCCTTGGTCAGGTCGATCCAGGTCGAGCCGACCGGGTTGTTCGGTCCGGCCTTGATGGTCAGCTTGCCCTTGGGCTTGCCGAAGGTCAGGCGCGAGGGGTCGTAGGTATAGGTCGGGGCCGGGGCGAGCGTGCGCACGGCCCACTCGCCGGACGGGGCGGGGCGCTCGGTGCTGCCGACCGTGGCCGGATAGACAGCCAGCTCCACGCCGGCCGCGTCAAAGGCGCGGACCTGGCCCAGGGCCTTGTCGATCTCGATGCGCTCGACCTTGCGGTCCAGCTTGTCGACGCCCGGCGCGGTGACCACGATCGCCGTGCCGGCCTTGGCGAAGTCGACGCCGGGGTTCAGCGCCTGCAGCAGGGCCTCGTCCATGTGGAAGCGCTCGGCCAGAAGCTCCAGGGGGCTGTGGTAGTTCATGGCCGGCAGCTTCGACATCGCCTCGTAGTCGCCGGGGTCCAGTTCCGGTGAGAACGGCCCGCCGACATCGGCGTCGCTGATCGTATAGTCGACCAGCACCGCGCCGCTGTCGCCGGCGGTCAGGGCGTCGAGCAGGGCCTGGGTGACCTCGCCGTCGGCGGTCAGGCTGCGGGCGGCCTGGAAGGCCTTGATGGCCAGGATCATGTTCGTGCCGTCGCGGCCGTCGATGACGCCGGGCGAGAAGTGGGCGCGGTCCAGCAGCGTCTGCACGCGGACCAGCACGTCTCGACGCTTCATCGGATCTGTCGCGGCCGGATCGAAGGCTGCGGCGTTGATCGCCTGAGCCATCGGCGTGTTGGCGGCCGTGGCCGGGGGCGCGGCGACCACGGGCGCCTTCTGGACGGTCTTGGCGGGGGCGGGCTTGGCCGGCGGGGCGTCGTCACAGGCCGTGAGGGCCAGGGCGGCGACAAGGGCGAAGCGGGAAACCAGACCGATCATGCATACTCCGGGGGAACGACTGCACTGTCTCAAGGTTTGAGCCATGGCGAAGTTCCACAGCGGGGGTTTCAAGGTGGACGGGGGATCGACTTGAAGGCGCTGCGTCGGCTGTTGTGGGGACTGGGCGTGCTGGCGTTGGCCGTCGGCGGGTTCTGGCTGTGGGTGATGTGGCCGACCGGCGGAGCCTCGCCCGCGCCGCCTCAGCCGCGCGACGAGGTCGCTTATGCCGCGCCCCAGCACGTGGCGTCGATCGATCCGCCCGCGCTCGCCGGAGCGACACCCCTGGCCGGGGCGACAGAGACCTGTGACGCGACCGACGCGCCCGGCAGTGCTGCGGCCGTCAACGCCGCTTCGCTTTCGACCCTGGCCTGGACGCCGTTCGGCAAGCCCGAGACGGGCTGGGAGACCTACGCCCCGCGCATCGCCGCCGAGATCGGCACCACCTGCGCGCCGGGCTCTAACGGCTTCGCCTCGGCCCTGGCGCGCTGGCAGGGCGCGCATGGCCAGCCGCGCACCGGCGTCGTCGATCCCGCCGCCTTCGGCGTGATGCTGACCGGCTGGCACTTGGCGCGGCCGTTCGTGCGGGTGAACCGCGAGGGCATGTGTCCCGGCGCGCCGCTGGAGGCGAACCTGGCCCAGGCCTCGGCCAAGGAGAGCTATGGCGGCAAGGCGATCCGCCTGCGCCCCGGCGCGCTGGACGCCTATCGCCGGATGGTCGCGGAAGCCAAGGCGGCCGGCGTGCTGCGTCGGCCGGAAGCCCTGACCATCTTCTCGGGCTTCCGCGCCCCGGACGCCGCCGCCCAGCGCGGCGCGCGCGCCAACAACTGCCAGGGTTTGGGCCGGACCATCTGCTCAGCCCCCCCCACGGGCTTGG
>CAZRPD010000172.1:0-11194 GCA_964601775.1 uncultured Caulobacter sp.
TCAGCAGAACATCAGATCAACCCTTGCCAACGGGGAGCCGTCCACACATGGCGCGGAACAGCCGTTATCGTCGGCCCAACGCTGCGACGCCATCGGGCCGAAGCTCTCCATTCGGAGCAACGTGTCGATAGAGAGTTTGTCGGGTGACGCCGAGCTCAACACAGAGCGTAGAGATTTTAGTCTCTGGCTGAGCCATTGAGGCCGCAGCTAGGCGCACCTTCGCAGGGGTCATCTTCGGCTTGCGCCCGCCGGCACGTCCACGTGCGCGAGCCGCCGCCAATCCCGCCATCGTGCGCTCTCGCACCAGTTCGCGCTCAAACTCAGCAAGCGCTGCGAATATCCCAAAGACAAGCTTGCCCGCCGGCGTGGTGGTGTCGATCGCGGCGCCTTGGCCGGTGAGGACGCGGAATCCGACATCGCGGGCGGTCAGATCGTGGACCAGGTTGACGAGGTGCCGGAGATCTCGACCTAGACGGTCGAGCTTCCAGACCACAAGAGTATCGCCCTCTCGCAAGGCCTTCAGACACTGGTCCAGGCCGGGGCGGCGCTCGGCCTTACCGGTGACCATGTCCTCGTAAAGGTGATTGAGCTGCACTCCTGCCGCGAGCAGGGCGTCACGCTGAAGATCGACCGTCTGGGATCCGTCAGTCTTCGAAACCCGCATGTACCCTAGCTGCATGCTGCTGCGCTCCGAAAACGATCGATTAAGTGACTAGCCAGATTGGGGAGAGCAAGCTGTCCATTCTGTCACTTTTTCGGTCTTAAAATCTATATAACTTTCGATCGTCGCGTGCGGCCAAAGTGACAATGTCGGGCGCTGCCCAACTGGACGGCGAGCGCCACGCGGGCTGGTAAGTCTGCGCCGTGTAATTGGACGCGTCGAAGTCGGCTTCCGGAGTAGGTGCCATCTTCCTCTTCCGACCCATAGCGGACATGTGGGCATGGCTCTTCTCTGAAGTTGTGAAGGTCTGCTTCCTGGTGGCGGCTAGGCCACTAGCCGCAAGCTCGGGCCCTAGTCGGTGTTGCGCGAAGACGACGCGGTCGCGAATGAGAGCTCTTTCCACGTGCGAAGACTGTCTCGCCTCGCTAGCGTGAAGCTCAGAACGCAGAGCGGGGTGGTGGAGTGACGGGCGGCATCAGCGCCATCAAGGGTTTCGAGTATCAGGCCACAGTCATCCTTGATCGGATCTTCGACCACTTCGCTGTCAACGGATCGTCCGCGCGTGTTCGGCCCGAAGGGGACGATGACCTGAATCTGAGCTGGTCGGACGCCAACGGCGTTCAGCGAAGCTTTGCCCAGATAAAGAAACCCCGCGAGGATGCGAGCGGGCGGCGCACGCCAAGGCCCTGGTCGATCTCCGAAGTCGCCGGCGAGCTGATGCCCGACGCGGTGCGCCGGCTCTCCGGCAATCGCCATCGACAGCTATGGGTTTTAGGAGACGACGTCTCCGCCGATGTCCAGGCGCTGATTTCCACGGGAAGCAGGGCTCCGGCGCTCGCGCCGCAAGCCTATTGGGGTTTGCTCCAAGCCATGGCGCGCGCCCGCAGCCTGGCAGGGCAAGATGCCTCGCACAGGAGATCGCTCGGCCAATGGTCGGTGCCCGTACTGTCCGCCGACCCAGCGGTGGCCTTGGTTGAACTGGCGCAGGCATTCGAGGCGGCGCTTAACGGCAGGGGCCTATCCGCTCTTGGGCCCACGCACACAGCCGAGCTCACCAGGCTACACGCGAGCGTGCCTGTTGTTCTCGACCGAATCTCGCTTGAGGCGACCTATGGGCTTGAGGACGTGGTCAGGCGGCGCGTCGAGGATCGGCTTCAGGCCGACTACCAGCTTGCCCGGCCGGTTATCGAAAAGACGCTGTTCCGCAACCTGATCGGATTCATCCAGGATATCTCAAAACAATCGGGCCGCGACTTCGATCAGGCCGAGTTCGAGCTTGAGCTGCGAACGGTCTGGCCGCTGATGAGTCCCGTGCGGGATCCCACGGGGCTGCCCGTCGACCATGTCGCACGTCCCGATCTTGTCCACGATGTGGTGGACGGGCCAGGGCTGGTCGAGTTGGTCGGTGTCTCCGGCGCTGGCAAGTCAACCTTGATGGCCGAGACCGCCGTGGCGCTGAGCCATCAGCCTTGGCGTCGTGTCGTCACCGTTGAGGCTGGGCCCAGCGACACGCTGCGCGACGTTCTAGCCGGCGTCGCATTTCACCTGCGCCGATTTGGCCATGTTCTTCCGTTTGCCGAGGTCGTGGATCGATCACGCGCTACCGACGAGGTCCTCGAAAGCGTTACGGCCGCCATGAGCGCTATCGCCGAGGAGATCTGGCTGCTGGTCGACTTCGCCGAGGGGCGGGCAGGGGAGCGGTTCGCAGCGGAGCTCTCGGGTTTGGTCCGCCAGCGATCGCTGGGCACGACACGGCTATTGTTGTTTGCGCAGCAGCGTGTCCTCACGACACTCTCTGGCGCCGAGCAATCAATGCTCGGTGTCGAGGCTGTTGATATTCGCGGTTTTTCTTTTGAGGAATTCGCGCTGCTGGCGGAGCTCCATGGTCACGACGATCGGGCGGCCCTGTACGAGATTCACCAGCGGCTTTCGGCTGGGCGCACCGCAGGTGTTTCGCCACAATTGGCGTCGGCGCTGGCCCATCTGGGCTCCACTGAGGACATGCGCCAGATCGCCGAGCGACCGGCCGACGAGCGCTTGGCGGAGGCCGAACGCCTGCGGTTCGGGCGAATGTCGTCACTCGCGGCACAGGCGAGCGAGCGATTGGTCTGCTTCACCTTGCCGTTTACCCTCGACGACGCTGAGGCCGCCTTTCCGGACGATAATGTCGGCGCGGCTATTGCCGAGCTACTGCAGCTGGGATTGCTACGTCGGCGTAACGACCATTTCGAGATGCACGAACAGGTGCGCGCCGGTCTCGAGACAATGCTTTCGCGAAAGACGCGTACCGAGGCCCATGCAGCCCTGGCAACCTGGGCTGATCGGCGTGGATTGGTCGGCGCGAGGATCCATCATCTGCAGCGGGCTGGACTCGAGGCTGAGGCCGAAGCCGCAGCGCGCGCGCTATTCCTTGATGGTAAGGCGTGGGACGTACTAGCGGCGTTCGTTGCCGAGAAGCGTCTGGTCACCGCCGCCGAGGCCGTTGAGGCTGCCTTCGCAGGTGACGGGCTGTCCTCGTGGCAATTGGCGGGCGTGCTCCATCGACTCGGCGATGCGTCGACGGTCGATGACTTGATGCGCCGTGCTGAAAGGGGCGGTCTCGCCCTGCTTTCGGATCACAATCGAGGACGCGTGCTCATCGAGACGATCGTGGCGCTCGATTCTGAACGATTGCCGGCGTTAATGGCCATGATCCTTGACGCGGGAGGCGCGTCGGAAAAGCGGGATGATGCGCTTGTCTGGCTCGTGCTTGCCAATCGGCAGGGCCAGCGCCTGTTATCCGAGGCGATGTCGTTTATCGAGGGCCGGTCGGTTGAGGATCAACGGGCCTTGATTGATTTCCTGTGGCGGGACGGTCGTCGCGCCGCCCTGAGCCTAGCTTTCAAGCTCGACGCGGATCAACCGAAGACGCGTACCGAACGACGCCATCGCATGGGACCGCGACTGCGCCTAGCCGACCAGAGCGATGTCGCTGAACTTCTTGCTGCACTGCCGTTGCCCCAGGTGGGCCTTATGCTCGCGCGCCGGTCCGTCATGCTCGAGCGCCATGCCGATCTGCTCTGGCGCCATCGACTCGAGCTGTCGGTCCATGCGCCCACGCTTTGTGCTAGTCCCGATGCCGAGGACGCCGTTAGGGCGCAGGCGCTGCGTGTACTAATCTTCCTTGGTCATGCCGATCTCGAAGTGCTCACCGGAAATCTCTTCGGTGTGGGCAAGCTTCTCAACGCGATGGCGATGGTGTCGCCGGCCCTGGCGCCGGGGGCGTTCTCCATTACGCAGCTCGAAACCCGTATCGATGATCAGTCATTGGAGTGGCCAAGCCGTGTTCTGGCGGCGCAGGCCCTAATCGTGCGCGGTGGCCGAGCGCTTAAGTTGCGCCATCGCCTGATGATCGGCTGCCCGTTTCCCGACAGTTTGCGCGATCTTCTGCTTTTGGGCGTTGGTCCGTTGGATGTCGCGGACGCGCAAGCCCTCGCGATGCTGGATGACCTGATCCACGGCACGGTGCCTCCACCTGTTGGCACGCTCGTCACCGCCGTGCTGGAACTTGCTGATGCAGAAGGATCCGGGATCGACTTGTTCCTTGCGAAGCTTTGCAGTTTCCAGACCCACGAGATCGCCGTCGCTGCGGCTATTGCGCTGGGTGCGCGCCGCGATCGCGCTGCGCTGCCATCGCTGGTCGCGGCGCTCGCCTCGGAGACCGATCCGGTTCGGGCCCAAATGCTGGCCCCGACGGTGGCGGCCTGTGGCGCACAGACGGTGCGCGAGCTCGACAGCGTCGCTCGCGGCGCTGGCATATCGGCTTGGCGCTGTATCGTTGCCGGGCGCTCTGCAGACGCAAGCGCTGGCGATGAACTGGTGTCGATCGCCCTCAATGAGACGCTGGACTGGCAGGTAAGGCGCGCGGCGATCCGCGCCGCTGGGCGGTTGCCCTATTCGGCGGCGCTCGATCGCATTGCGCCATCGATCTTGAGCAAGCCGATTCCAGTGGTTTTCGACGACTACAAGCTCCGGGGCCATCAGGCGCTGATCGACCTCATCTGGCTGGGAGTGCTGGACGTCCTTGGAACGCCTGCCGGACAGCCGGCTTTCGGCAAGGATCTGCGCCAGATCCTTGAACGACGTTGGGGGGATCAGCTTCCGAAGGCCCTCGTGCAGCCGCTGGCCGACTGGTTGATCTCACGGCTCCAGTCGGAAAGCTGGCCCTATGAGTCTGCGGTCGCCGCCGGGCTTCTCAATGAGCTGCATCTGCCAATGCTGCATGCTGCCACCCTGCGAGCCTTGGCGCGCTGCGGGCAGCTTGCGCCGATCGAGCAGCATCTTAAGGCCTCCACGGTCTTGTGGCAGGCACAGAAGAGCTTAATCGCTCTAGCCAAAATCCCCCCCTTTGACGAAAGCCAGAAAAACCACCTGGAGGCCCTTCTCGACCAGTCAGCCTTTGCAGGCGACTCGCAGCTTTTGCGCGTGATCGAGTCGTGCGCAGGCGGACCGAGAAGCTGGCCGGTTCAAAAAAAGGGAGTGTCGGCGCCCGTGATGGACGTCGCCGATCTACCGGCGGCGGCGGCCGTCACGTTCCTGGCCGGTGCTGTGCTCCAGGCAGACGATGCCGCGGTGCTGAAGGTTACTGAAGTCGATGCTGACGCCTGCGAGCGTTTGATTGCCCTCGCCTCGCCGGCGCTCGACCCGGAAAAAGGGATCGTCGCCTATAAGCCCGATCTGACGTTGACCGCAGGCGGCGAAGGGCTGGTGAGCTCATCACGGGCATATTCGTCGAGCACAGAGGGCGGCAACGCGCGTGACCGCGTGCGCGCCGCGATCGCCGCCGCCAATACCTGGAATCTCGCGATGCCTTGGCACGAGGCGAAGATCTCCAGCCAACATTCTGGAGACTATCCGCGCCTCTATCTCCAGGCCTTGGCGGCGCGGGGGGAAGCCGCGCGCTTTTATGATGCGCTCGATCGGTTCGAGCCGTTCCTGATACCCGTGCTCTGCGCCCGCGGCGGCGTTGGAGCGATAGCCCCAGCGCTTGATGAGCGGCTGCTCCCGGCCCTTTTGCGCCACGTACATGCTGGCGACGCGACCATGTTCGCAGGGCTTTGCGCACTTACAAGACATATCTCGGGCCCGGCCGCTGATCCGCTCCTGCTGGCGCTGTTCAATCGGTGGCTCGATTATTTTCCGCCCGCTGGGCTGAGCGGCCTGGACGACCAGTCCGCCGACATCTGGATCGGGTTCAGGGATCTCAGTGATCATCCGAGGTTTGGTGAGATCCCCCGCTGGCGCACGGGCCTGGAGCGGGTGCTCGCCGTCGACCTTACCCCTTATCGGACGGAGACCTTGCTCCGTCTTATGGCGCGCGACCGACGGTCCTATGTCGCGATCGAGACCCAATTTCTCAAGCTCACCGAATGGGAAGACTATGGGTTGGATCGGGTCGATGAGCTCGACGTGATGTGCGACGAGCTCTGGCGCGATGTCTAGGGTTCGAGTCCGAGATGGAGGCGCGTCAATGTCCGCTCGTGCCCCCCTATTCGACATAGAATCTGTCTGCTTGGGCGGTTGATCTCCCAAAAGAGACGCGCACGCGACGCGCCGTCTAGGCACTCAGCACTTAGACCCGCCGGAGAAAGCTCGCTCGGATCTTGATCAATGATTAGGCTGGTAACCGGCGCGGTCAGCGCTGTGATGTCTTGGAAGCGCAGATGATCGCCGACGCCACTACGAGGGATACACATGAGGTGCAGGCAAGCCGCTCAAAGGTGTTGACCTGCCTGGGCATTTTCCAGGCTACGCCTATTGAGCGTATTGCAATCATCAAGGACGGCATGCCTGCCCGCTGGGTCGAGAAGGTTCTAGGCGATTTCATCCGTAGATGCGGACGGCACCTCTCGGCGCTGGGCCTATCTAGTGCCAGTGTGGCCAGGAAGGCGGCTGTGGCTGCATGCTTGCCCCATCCAGCAAGCGAGTGTGTTGTTGGAATTGCTGGGCTGATTGGTCAGGTTGAGACCATGATGCAGGAGTCCGGCGATCCCGAAGATTTTGACGTGACGGAGTGGTTCATCGGATGGGCGCTGTCGCCGGTGCCGGCCTTAGGCGGCGTGCGGCCGATTGAGTATCTAGACACCTCGGAGGGCAGGGCTGTCGTCTCGCGGCTTCTCACTCAGATGCAAAGCTCGGCCTACGCATAGTCTGAGATGGATGCCTGTGGCGCGTTCGATGAAAGCACTCTTGGCGCTTACGCCACGAGTTCTAACCTTCTTCTCCTTTTCCCCCGGCCCCCCTTATCCTCATCCAGAAAGAAAGATGCGCGGCGCGCGCGAGCTGAGGGGCTCGCGCCGCGCAACAAAACCAGTGGAAAACCGGTGGCTTGTTGCGCTTTTCGACTTGCCGCCGCGCTGTCCGTCACCAAAATCAAAGGCTTAAGCGGTGTTGCACGCGACTCATGCTGCATAACCGTTCTAGGCCCCTTTTAGGCGGCCTGACTGAGACGTGGACGATCGTCGCCGGCCGAGCCGGCGGCGGTCCTTCTACGGGGGCGAGCGGCGGGCGATCCGGAAATGGTCGCCCGCCGCTTTCATTTTGGGGCTTCTACTACCAGAGCACCCCATCGACCGGCTTCAGGGGCTGTGGGGCCTGGGCGCCGATCGCTTCCAGCAGGTCGATCTCGATGGTCTGGCACATGGCCGTCATCGGCACGTCGTGCACGGTGTTGGCGAAGGGGTCGACCAGGTCGTCGCCGATCCGCAGCACAGCCAGGAACATCAGGCCGATCACGGTCGAGCCGATGGGGGTGGCCCAGCCCAGGCTTTCGACCAGGCCCACCGGCAGCAGCACGCAGAACAGCCGGGTGAAGAACTCCGGGAAGCTGCGGTACTGGGCGGGCAGGGGCGTGTTCTTCAGCCGCTCCATGCCGCCCTGGGCATTGGCGATGTCGATCATCACCCGCTCCAGCTGGGCCTGCTGGATCGTGTCGATGCGTTTCTCGCGCGCGGCCTCGGCGATCAGCCGCGCCACGCCGTCCAGCAGCCCGTTGGCCGGGTTCTGACGGCGTAGCGCGTCGTCGGCTTCCTCCGCGCTCAGCAGGCGTCGCACATCGGCGGCGGGATCCTGTCGACGCAGTTGGTTGCGCAGGGCGTGGGCATAGGCCACCTGGCGCACGACGATGCCGCGCTTCAGGGTTTCCGACCGCGCGTCCGCGTCGCCGATGAAGGCCACGGCCGCCCGCGCCAGGCTGCGCGAGGCGTTGATCAGCGAGCCCCACAGGACCCGGCCCTCCCACCAGCGCTGATAGGCCGAGTTGACGCGGAAGCCGAGGAACAGCGCCAGTCCCGTGCCAAACAGCGTGACCGGCAGGGACGGCGCGGCGTGGGTCGACGACGTCAGGTAGAAGACCGTCACCGCGACGTCCCATACAAACAGCGCCGCCAGCACGCGCCAGACGCCGATGAAGGTGCGGCGGATGCGGGGCGTGCCGAGCGGAATCATCACGCCTTCCACATGACGAGGCCGCGCATACAGATCGACACGGGCGCTAGTCGATCGCGTGGTCATTCGAGGCCAGCCAGTGCTGGACGCCCACCAGGCCAACGATCAGGGCGGTCTTGACCAGCGCCGAATGCACGGCGGGGCCCAGGTCGGGCAGGCTTTGCAGGACCAGGCCGCCCAGCACCAGCGCCGCCCCGTAGATCGGCAGCATCTCGATGTCGCTCCAGGTGAGCCGGTCTTCCTCGCGACGTGTGGCCGTGGTGATCATCGGGTCGTCTCCATCCAGAATTTAGGTGCGCTGCGAAGATGGTGAAGCTGTCTTCGCATTCGCAAAAAAAGGATTGGAGCGCATCCGGGCTTCGTCAATCTGCCGAGTGCTTGGTCAACTCAGTCTTTCGCTATCGTCAATAATGAGACTTCGTGAGATGAGAAATGTGACTTGATGTTTCTGCACTAAATTCGAACAGATAAGTTTTGTAACGAACAGGTGTGAATTTGCGACTTGTTCTAATCGAGATCGATCATAGCTTCCGTGCATGCCCGACAGGTTCACTGAGATATCGTCGTTTGTTCAAGTTGCGGCGTCGGGAAGCTTGACGGCGGCGGCTCGATCCATGGGTTTGTCGCTCGGCGCCATCAGCCGTCGGTTGACCCAACTGGAAGCGCGGCTGGGCGTGACCTTGCTGCATCGCACCACGCGATCGGTCGTGCTGACCGATCGGGGGCGGCAGTTCTTCCAGCGCGCGACGCATCTGCTGACCGAGCTGGAGACCGCCGAGCAGGAGGTCGCCAACGACGCCGAGGCCCTGGCCGGGCCGCTGCGGGTGATCGCCGGCATGGAGTTCGGGCGACGCCTGGCGCCCTTGCTGCAGGAGTTCCGGCTGCTGCATCCCGAGTTGCGGGTCCATCTCGACATGGTCCAGCAGGACGTCAAGCTGGTGGAGGGCGGCTACGATCTGGCGATCTGGGTCGAGGATCTGCCCGATTCCAGCCTGATCGTCCGGCGGCTGGCGCCGAACCGGCGGGTGATCTGCGCCGCGCCGGAGTATCTGCTTCGCCGTGGCGCGCCCCGCGGCCTCAGCGACCTGGTGCGGCACGACTGTATCGTGGTTGGCTCGTCCGAGGCCGACCGCTGGCGCCTGGCCGACGGCCAGTCGGTCAAGCTGCATCGCCCGCTGACCACCAACGACCTGGCCCTGGCGCATGCCTGGGCGGTCGGCGGGGCCGGCCTGGCGGTCAAGTCGCTGTGGGATGTCGAGGACGAGCTGCGCAGCGGCGAGCTGACGGTCGTCCTGCCGCATCTGGCCTTGCCGGAATCCTCGGTCAACGCCGTCTATCCCCGCAGCCGCGACGCCGCGGCCAAGGTCCGCACGTGCATCGACTTCCTGGCCGAACGCCTGAAGGCCGCCGCGCCCAGTTTCTAGAGCAAGGCGCCGGGATCGCCCCACCGATAGCGCACCACGTCGACCTCACGGCCGCCCGGGACGACTTCGCGATAGCTGGCGACCTCGACGCCGCCCTTGCGAACATAGAAGTCCAGCGCCGCGGCGTTCGGGGCGTAGACCTCCAGATGCAGCGGCGCACGGTCATGGTCTTCGACCAGCCAGCGGGCGACGCCGGCCAGCAGGGCCGTGCCCAGGCCACCGCCCTTGCGCTCGGGCGCGACGTGCAGATTGTCCAGCAGGGCGCCGACCTCGGGCTTCAGTCGGAACGAGGCATAGGCCAGGCCCAGCGGGGTCTGGCCGTCCATCGCCGCCAGGATCAGGTCGCGCGCCGGGTCGAAGGTCGCGAAACGGGCCCGCCACGACGCGCGCGAGACGTCGTGCAGATCCTCATCCAGATAGGCGTCGCTATAGAGGCCCCGATAGGCGACTTGCCGGCTGCGCGTGTGCAGGTCGGCGATCGCGTCGGGGTCGTCCCGCGAGGTGTCGAGTCGGGCCAGCAGGAACATCATACGTTTAGTAGGCCGCGTTCCATGACCTGTAGGCAAGCGGTCATGGGCGGGTCGGTGTCCGTGAAGTCGCCGGATCGACGTCAATTTGTCCGAAATCTCGCCAAGCCCGTCGAAGGGAAAGCGGTGTCATTGGAAATATTTGCCGAATTCTCTTGTTGATGACGGGAACGCGAAGCGCCAGTGGACGCGTTCTTGCGCAGGGTGCTACTGAAACCCCGGATATTGCACTGCGACATCACGAAGACGCAGTGCTGTTCCAAGGCGAGACGCCCCAAAGAGGGCGCGGCCTTTTTCACTTATCGCAGGGTGAGAATGAAAATGCCGGTTGAGACGCTGACCAAGGCTCGGTGGGTCTATGCTTTCGGGGGAGGCGGCGCGGACGGCGACGCCTCGATGAAGAATCTTCTCGGTGGGAAGGGGGCCAATCTCGCGGAGATGTCGGCCCTGGGCCTGCCGGTGCCGCCAGGCTTTACGATCACCACCGAGGCCTGTGTTCACTACTATTCGAACGGCAAGCAGTATCCCGCCGAGCTGGCTCAGCAGGCCGCCGCCGGCCTGGCCAAGGTCGAGGAGATCACCGGTAAGAAGTTCGGCGACGTGACCAATCCGCTGCTGGTCTCGGTGCGCTCGGGCGCCCGGGCCTCGATGCCGGGGATGATGGACACCGTGCTGAACCTGGGCCTCAACGACGCCACCGTCGAGGGCCTGGCCAAGCTGTCGGGCGACCGGCGCTTCGCCTATGACAGCTATCGCCGCTTCATCCAGATGTACTCGAACGTCGTGCTCGACCTGGAGCACCACATGTTCGAGGAGATCCTGGACGACCACAAGGACCGCCTGGACATCCACGTCGACACCGGCCTGACCGCCGACGACTGGGCCGACGTGATCAAGGACTACAAGGCCGCCGTCCAGGAACAGCTGGGCAAGCCGTTCCCGCAGGACGCCCAGGAGCAGCTGTGGGGCGCCGTCGGCGCCGTGTTCGCCAGCTGGATGAACGACCGCGCCAAGTTCTATCGCCGCATGCACGACATCCCGGAAAGCTGGGGCACGGCCGTCAACATCCAGTCGATGGTGTTCGGCAACATGGGCGA
>CAZRPD010000173.1:0-6355 GCA_964601775.1 uncultured Caulobacter sp.
GCTTGCTTCCCAGCCACCGGTCGGCGGGTTGAGCGGCAGCTTGGCCAGGTCGACCTGCGAGGGCAGGAAGATCTTGTCGTCGGCCCATTTCGCCGCCCGGTCGATCCACAACCGCCAGCCTTGGTCGGGCACGGGGATCACGGTCGCGTCGGAGCGCGACGCGGCCATGGCGTCGGCGGCGGACAGCGCCAGCACCCCGGCGCCGGACGCGCCCATGAAATCACGGCGGTTCAGTCGCATAAGCCCTACCCTCAAAATGCAAGCTGCGAGGCGGCGTCCGCCCCTTGGTTCTAGCGCGTCCCAAAAAGTCGCCGGGCGGTCGGCGAGCGGCCGCCCGGCATAGGGAGGGTGGCGATTAGAACTGGTACCGAAGGCCGACGAAGAACTGCCGGCCGGTGTGCGAGTACACGCTCATGCGGTTGCTGGAGTCGACGTACTGGTCATTGATCTCGTCGCTGAGATTGATGCCCTCGAAGGTCAGCTTCAGCTTGTCGGTGACGTTGTAGGACGCGGACATGTCGAAGTTGGTCGTCGAGTTCGTGCCCTGGACGTCGTTGCCCTCGCTGCCGGGCACCTGGGTCAGATAGCCCTGGCGATAGGCGACCGAGCCGCGGATGCTGAAGCGCTCGGTCTCGTAATAGAGCGTGGCGTTAGCGGCGTTCTTGGACAGGCCGACCAGGGTCTCGTTGACGGTCGGCGCGCCCGGCGTGGTGGAGGTCAGGTACTCCATGTCGGAGTCGACATAGGTGTAGTTGGCCTGGACGCCGAAGTTGCGCAGGAAGCCCGGCAGGAAGTCCAGGTTCTTCTGCATGTTGATCTCGAAGCCCTTCAGCTCGCCGCCGGCGGTGTTGACCGGCTGGCTGACCAGAAAGACCTCGTTGGACTGCACACCCGTGCCGTCCAGCAGCGCCGCCGGCAGTCCCAGCTGGTTGAACGGAATGTCCTGGCGCAGCGACTGAACGAAGGTGCTGATGTTCTTGTAGAACAGGCCCACGGCCAGGACCGAGCCATTGTCCGGGTACCATTCGAACGACAGGTCCAGGTTCTTGGATTCCGTCGGCCTGATGTCCGGATTGCCACGCGAGAAGCTGCGGTTGCCGCCCTGCACCGAGATGTCGCCGCCGGGCGACAGCGCCTGGATCGAAGCCCGGGCGATGGTCTTGGCGGCGGCGGCGCGAACCACGAACTGATCCGTCACGTCGATCGCCAGGTTCGCCGACGGCAGCAGCTTGTTGTACTTGCGCTCGGCGGTCACCAGCTCGATGGAGGACCCCACGGCCGTGTAGCCGCTCGAGGCCTGATCGGTCTTGACGTAGCGCAGGCCGACATCGCCGCGCATCGGCAGGCCGAAGACCTGCTTGTTGTAATCCAGCTGGGCGTAGAGGCCGGTGTTCTTCTCGGTGATGGTGCGGAATTCGCCGCGGGCCGAAGAGTTCTCGATGCCCGTCAGCTCATAGATGCCGCAGTTGCAGTAGATGTCGTACTTGGAGATGAACTTGTTCAGGTCCGGCACGACCCAGCCCGTGGCGTTGCCGGCCGGCAGGTCCAGATTGCGGCCAAAGCCCGAGAACACCGTCGAGACGGCGGCCAGATCGGCGGCGCTCAGCGTATTGACCTGGGTCTCGGTGCGGCGACGGCGGCCCTGGGACTCGTACTCGAACTCGCGGTAGTCGACGCCGGCCTTCAGCGTGAGTTCGCTGTTCAGCTCATACTGGGCGTAAGCCTTGCCGGAGGTGAAGGCGTTGTCGACCGAGTTGGGGCGGATGCGCACTTCCGACGTGCCATTGGTCATCGACCAGTTGGCCGGATTGGTCGTGTCGAAGCCCTGGTTCAGCGTCGGCAGGCGCGAGGTGAAGTCCCAGGAATAGCCCTTGGAGTCGATGCGGTCGAAGGTGATGATCGTCGAGACGGGATTGTTGAACTTCGAGCTGGCGTGGCCGACCGAGAAGCCGCCCTTCAGCTTGTCGGAGAAGTGGTGCTCGCCCGTCAGCGAGACCTGGCGGAACTTGGTCGACAGTTCGTCGTGCGCGGCCTGGGTGCGGATGTCGACATTGTCGAACACGCCCTTGATCAGGTTGCGGTTGGCGTCGACCGTGCCCGAGCGGATGATCGTCGCCGGCTTGCCTGCGCCGGTGCGCGTGAAGCTGAGATTGCCCAGATTATATTCGTTGCGGACGCCTTCCGAGGTCGAGGCCAGGACGTCCAAAGTCAGCAGGGTGTCGGCCGAGGGGCGGAACTGCAGCGACCCGGTGACGCCCAGGCGCTTGTTGTCGAAGTCGTAGCGGATATAGCCCGGCGTGCGCGGGTGGAAGATCGCCTTGGTCGTATCGGTCTCGTTGATCTGGGCCAGGGTCAGGCCATTGATCGTCGAGGCGGCGTTGAAGCCGCCGCTGGCGCCGCCGAAGGCCCAGCGCGTGGTGTTGGCGCCCTCTTCGAACAGGTGGCGCTTTTCATACGCGACCGAGACCAGGGCGCCGAACTTGCCGTCGGCCCAGGTCTTGGAGGCCAGGGCCGTGAACCTCGGCTGGATGTCGCGGGCGAGGTCGTTGTAGCTGCCCTGGGCGCTGACGACCAAGGTCGGCTTGCGGTAGTCGAACGGGCGGGCGGTATCCAGGTCGACGGTCGCGCCCAGCGAGCCCTCCTCGACATCGGCCGAGGCCGACTTGCGCACGGTCAGGCTGTTGAAGAGCTCGGACGCGAAGACGTTGAAGTCGAAGCCGCGGCTGCGGTTGGTGCCGCCGGAATTGTTGGTGCCGCCGGTGGTCGCCATCGCCTCCATGCCGTTGATGCGGACGCGGGTGTACTCCGAGCCCAGGCCGCGGACCGAGATCTGACGGCCCTCGCCGTTGGCGCGGGTGATGGCCACGCCGGGGATGCGCTGCAGCGACTCCGCCAGGTTCAGGTCGGGAAAGTCGGCAATGTCCTCGGCCTTGATGGAGTCGGTGACGCCCTTGGCCAGGCGCTTGGCGGAGATGGCGTTGGCCAGGCTGGCGCGGTAGCCGGTGACGACGACTTCCTCGACGGCGGAGGAGTCCGCATCGGCGGGCGCCGATTGCTGGGCCGAGGCGACGCCGGCCGCCAAGCTCCATGCAATCACAGAGATACTGGCGCACGTCTTCAACTGCTTTGAAGTAAGCATTTTCGTTTCCCTTGCGCGCACCGTGTGATGCACGTCCCTAACCGTCCCGCTTTTGCAGGTTATGTTACCGATACCACTTTGATTACTCCGACAAGTCCATTCCGATTGCGGCATGGATCGTTGCCTGATCTGGAAAGATCGACCCCGATTTGAGTAATGCCGACCGCGCTGCCGGCCGATCAATACAGAACGGGTCTCGTTCGATTTGATTTCTGGTTTGGACCCGCCCGAAAGGCGTCCTTAGCGTTGAAAGCGCGACGCTTCCTGACGAAGAGCGGACAACGCTCGTGGCGCGCCGGAGGAAACGACGATGACCGACCCGCGCGATCCCCAGCCCAATACCCTGCGTAATCCTCAGCGTCGTTCGATGCTGTTCGGCGGCGCCGCGATCACCACGGCCGCCTTCGCCGCCGGCGCCCCTCAAACCGCTCAGGCGCAGAACGCCAAGTCCGCGCCGCCGTCGGAGGGCGACGACACCGGCCGCCCGACCGATCCGCCCCCGCCGGGCCACTACACCTATCGCGGCCGCAGCGGCCCGGGCGAACCCGTGACCCCGGCGTCGGAGCGCGGCGGCTGGGTGTCGAGCGAGGCCGCCGTCGCCCGCCGCGGCGTCCGCTACAAGGGTCCGGGTCCCGTGCCGTTCGATCCGCTGCCGTGGGAGGATTCCGACTCCGGCCGCGTGGTCACCCAGGGGCTGATCCCGCCGATCAAGCCGATCTGGAACGTGCACATGCGCGACCCGATCATCTGCCTTGGCGGCGACGGCCACTACTACATGACCGGCACCACCGGCGATAATGTCTGGACCTTCAACGACGGCATCGAGCTGTGGCGTTCGCCCGACCTCAAGCGCTGGGACTATCTGGGCCTGGTCTGGAGCATCGAGAAGGACGGCGTCTGGGAAAAGCAGTGGCGGGTGCGCAGGGGCATGCCATTCCGCGCCGTCTGGGCGCCGGAGATCCACTACATCAAGGGCAACTACTACATCTGCCACTCGATCAGCCGCTCGGGCCTGGCCGTGCTGAAGAGCACCACCGGCAAGGCCGAAGGACCCTATGTCCACGCCTTCTCGCCGGAAGCGCCGCTAAAGGGCGGCATCGACGCCACCCTGTTCGCCGATGACGACGGCGCGGTCTATCTGACCTATGGCGCGGGCGACGAGATGGTGCGGCTGAAGGACGACCTCTCCGGCTATGCCGACGTCTGGCGGCCGATCCGCTTCGAGACGCCGGATCCCGATCCGACGCACCACAACAAGAAGTGCGTCCACCGCGGCTTCTCGGATGTCGGCTTCGAAGGCGTGACCATGTTCAAGCACGACGGCCGCTACTATCTCGGCGTCGTCGACCGCTTCGAGGGGCGCTATTCGTTCGCCCTCACCCATTCGGACAAGCCTTTCGGCCCCTACCGAGGACGCTACGAAAGCGTGCCCTGCGCCGGCGGCGGCAACTTCTTCCGCGACAAGGAAGGCCGCTGGTGGTGCACCCTGTTCGGCAACGACAACGAGACGCCCTTCCGCGAAATGCCCGGGATCGTTCCGGCCCGGATGGACGAACAGGGCCGACTGGTCACCGACCATAGACCTCGGACGCTCTGAGGCGGGCGCGCCGTTGAAGGCCCGCGGGCCTTAGGGTACGCAGGCGCATGGCGCCCGCTCGACGCATTCCGATCACCTTTGCCACCGAACCGACGCCCTGGCAGCGCCTGCTTCGCTTTCTGTCCCCCTACGACCTGAGGATTTACCTCAGTGACCGGAGCTCCGTGGAGGTCGGCGCCGGCTCTCTCGGCGCTTACGAATGCTTGCGCTATGTCGATGAAGCTCCGTCAGGATTGATCGGCGCGATTGGTCGATGGTGCGAAGTCAGCCCCAATGTTCAGATCATGGGGAACGGCGAGCACGACCACGACCAACCGGTCAATGTCGGGCTTTCCATGTTGCAGGAAATATCACCGACGCCGGGTCTCGGACTGAAAGCCCCCAGGCCCTTTCAGATCGGCAGCGGCGTCGTGATCTCAACAAGCGCCATTGTCCTGGCCGGCGCGAGAATTGGCGATGGGGCCGTCATCGGCGCGGGCTCCATCGTCCGAGGCGAGATCGCGCCCTACGCCATCGCCGTCGGCGCGCCGGCAAGGGAAATCCGCCAGCGGACACCGGCCGCGCCTTGGTGGAATTTCGACACGGAGTATCTGCTTGAACATATGCCGGACATCCAGGCCGTCGCCTCGCGGCCGACTGGACACGTCTGGCGCGCCGATCGTCCGCGTTTCGTGCTGCGCGTCGGAGGCGGACAGGCGCATGTCGTGGGCTTCACCACAGGGTCGGAGATCGTTCCGCTGAGCGACGCCCCAACTCAGGTTCAAGACTATCTCGCCCAGGCGCTTTCGCCGGGTGATTCCTACTGGATGCCGGACTGCTGGTCCTGACCGCGTGAAAGCCGCGACGAGCTGGCGGCGCAGCGCTGACGCGCGGCAATCGACGGTGATGGCGGGAAAGCGTGGCGGTGAGAGAGTCCGCCAAACCAGTAGTCCCATACCGCATCATGCGGGCTCGCAGCGTCCCAGTATCAATCTGATTCAAAAGACAAATTCGGAAAATCGGTCCTAATTCGTCTCTCGACGTCCCACCAAATTGCAGGTACAAAACAGGACCGAAAGTGGGGCCGAAAGTGGGGCCGAAAAGGTTCGGCGGAGATGTTAGGCGGAGACTTTGCTATGGGCGGACGATCCCTCCACAAGCTGACTGCGATCCAGGCGGCGAAGCTGAACGCACCGGGCCGACATTCCGATGGCGGAGGTCTCTATCTCTCCATCGACGACACCGGGCGGCGACGCTGGGTGTTCATTTACACACGCGGCGCTAGGCGCACGGAGTTGGGCCTAGGCGGTGGGCGAGACCTGTCGTGTCAAACGGCGTCCAAAGCTGACCCCCAATATGCGTCCAAAGTTGACCCCTCTACGCTCTGTTCCCGGACCGGCGGCGAGGCGCGTAGCGGTCAGCTAGCGCAGCGCGTCGCCGCCTAGTGAGCCACTGATCTTTCAGCTGCCCGGAGGGGGTCTGGGGGAGGTTGAACAAGTTGTGGATGACGCTGGGCGCGCCGGTCAGGCGCGGTTCCTGAGCCGCCAGCTGTCATTGCCGGTCTCGACGATGTCGCAGTGATGAGTCAGGCGGTCGAGCAGCGCCGTGGTCATCTTGGCGTCGCCGAAGACGGTGGGCCA